>JBCCFB010000322.1:0-6563 GCA_039029995.1 Planctomycetota bacterium | reverse complement strand
TTCCCGACGACGACTTTCCCGACGACGACTTTCCCGACGACGACTTTCCCGACGACGAAGGCGGGCAACCTGTCGGATTCTGGTTTTTAAAGTCAGCGGTTGCCACGGAGCACCCTGAAAATGGACGTTGCAAATTCTAAAGACTGACGTACGCGGGCATATCTCAACCGGTTCGACGAATACCGGCTAACCGGATTCACGAAATTTCGTGCAAAAGTCTGCCAACCCGACAGTTGCCTGCACAATTGTCGAAACCGGACCAGTTTCCTTTATGGCCAACGATGTCGCCACATGGAAAACCTGCGATCCAGTTTGTGCTGTCAATCCATGTGCAGGCAGGTGCCGATTAGCCTCCGTCCTGGCCCAGGCAAAATAGCCACTGCTGGCCGGACGAATCGCCGATCCTTGCGAAAACGCGATTATCAACAAAGGAAGGTGTTGCGAAAGCCTCGGAACCGAGCTCGTTCTCGGCCACCAGTACGAACTCCGATGGATTCGCTTTGACAACATAAGTTGTGCCTGATTCAGCGGTGAAGTAGATGTTGCCACCGACGTATACCGGCGAAGCGCTCACACCCCCCTCGAGTCGCTGAGCCCACATCTCCGTCCCGTCTTCACCGTTCCAGCAGTAGCAGACGCCCCGATCGGTCAGCGTGTACAAGTATCCATCAATGTAAATCATTGATTGTTCATATGACTTGGTCGGGTTCTCCCAGAGCTTGTCGCCGGAGTCAGATGAAATCGCCAGAGTTTGCTGAGCAGGAAATCCTCCGCTGGAAAATACCATCTGGTTTTCCGCATCCCAGACCAGAGTTGCACACGAAACCTCCCAGGCCGTCGGACAGCGCCAAAGCTCTTCCTGCGTATCAGCGTCATAGCTGATGACGTTGTTACCGCCGCTGATCAACAGCTGGTTCTTTCCGGAGATCTCTGCAATGACCGGAGTCGAGTAGCTGGTGACCTGTGGCCGATCAATTTTCCACGCTTCGTCTCCGGTTTCACGATTGAAAGCGACAATTCCGGACTCAGCCAGGTTGTCGCTCGTGGCGATCACGTTATCGCCATAGATAATCGGGGACGAACCAAAACCGAACGGGTATTTTCCGCGGTAGCTGCCGACGTTCTTGTCCCAGAGGACGTTACCCTCGAAATCGAGAGCCGCTATTTGAATCCGGTTGTTGTTATAGAAAACAACGAACGCACGTTCGCCATCGGAAACGACAGTTTGAGATGCATGAGTGTTATTGCCGTGAATTCTGCGAGGCAGGCCGCCCTGATTGATTGTGGTCTGCCACAACTGTGTGCCATCAGTTCGCGAAAGGCAGATGACAGATTGACTTTCACCTTCGCAAGTCGCCAGAAAAATCCGGTCTCCGACAATCGTGGGTGAGGCATGGCCACGCCCGGGAATCCTGACGCCCCAGATGACGTTCTTGTCCTGACTCCATTCAACCGGTGGAGTCTGCTCACCGGCAGCATGCCCGTTCAGATTCGGTCCCCTCCAGACTGCCCAGTCGTCAAGTTGCGGTGCAGCCGAAAGTGCTGATGTCAGCAAACAACCAAGCACAAATGAAATCGCCCGCGCGGACTTGAAACGAAACATCTATTCTCCTCTTCTTTCCGACCTGAGCCATCTGGAAAACACAGACGCAGCAGGATAAAGGCTCATCGGTTTTTCACAACGCGGCACAAAGCCGGATAGCTACTTCGCCGCTTTGAATGAGGAGTCATCATAAGCAAAAACGCCGGCAGGTTACCAACCCGCCGGCGTTGCGATATCTCAATTTCCGCGACCTTGTCACCTATTCCGAGGCTGAAGGTGCAGCTTCACTCGCCGGAAGAGTGATTGTGTGCTTTCTCACATGAACATCGTCATGTGAAGTATCCAGAACGACCATTACGTCCGCATCCTCTGTAGATACGAAATCGCAGACGACATCACCGTGAGATGCCGAAGCTTTGACGTTGACCAGCATCTCCTCGGGAATTCGAAGCGTAATATCACCGTGAGCGTTATCAATATTCACGTTGCGCAATTCCATACTCTCCACCGTGACCCCGACATCACCATGGGCGCTATCAACGAAGATTGACTCTCCCGAACACTTGATATCAATGTCCCCGTGCCGGGCGTCGATTTCCACGTTTCCTGAAATACCGGAACCATAGATCTCTCCGTGTGCATTGTTCACGATCAACGCCGCTGCACCATCAACCCGCACTTCGCCATGCTGCACATCACATTCGACGTCGCCGCTTGCATCTTTGATTTTCACATCACCGTGACGACTGTGGACTGATGTCTGGGCGACTGAGCTGATCTCGACATCGCCGTGGCGGCTGTCGATCTTGTTACCTGCACAGGAAGTAACCCGGATGTCTCCGTGGGCACTGTTTATCACCAACCAGCCGTCAACACCTGTCACGTCCGTATTCCCGTGAGCGTTGTCCAGATCTGCTTTGAAGGATTCAGGAATAGTCAGTGTCAAATGCGACTTGATTCCATTGCAGTCAGTCAGTTCTGAAGGGAGCACCAGTTCAAACCTCTGTACCCCGTCCAGTTCGGAAACTTCCAGCGTGATCTCATCTGAAAACTGTTCTGCAATTTCCTTGTCGTCACCCCATGTGGTCAAAGCCCATGACCAGCCGACTTCGGAGCCCGCTGTCACAGAGACGTTGCCATACTTGTTGACGACAGCCACTGACTCAACAGACTCAGCCAGCTCGCCTGCCTCCGCGCGGTCGAATTTCTCTCCGGTGTAGGAGAACATCGTCCCGCCGAAAGTAAATTGACAACCTGAAACCATCAGGACGAAACCCAGAAACAGCGGAATCCCTGCAAGCAGAGCGAACGTCATCAGAATGGGATTTCCACTGGCAGGTTTGACTGGCGGTTGGGGTTTCATAGCGATCTCCGGAACGATAATCAGCTCTGTGAGCCTGAGGTTGCGAACGACGGATTGCCTCTTCCGCTCGTACTTTGCGCAATTTCTGTGATGGAATCTTCCTTCGTCCGAAGTTAGCCGGTATTGGACTCAATGTCACGAATTTTCTGAATTCACCCGAAAGCGCATAAAAACAGCCCGCAAAAATGCAGGCTGTGGAGATTCAATTCCGGAACAATTCCGGTAAAGCCGTTGCCACTAGTAGCAGCCGTTGTTGCAACCGGTGTAGCAACGAGGACGCAGAACGCGGACTGAGCGAACTCGTGACCGACGGCAGCCATCGTTGCAGCCGTAGTTGCAGGTGTTGTAACAGTTGTTGGTGTACGTGCCGCAATTGTTTCCAGTGTAGGTACCACAGCAATTGTTGGTGTAAGTACCGCAGTTGTTGTAACCGTAGTTAACAGGAGCGGTGTAGCCGACAGGAGCTGCGTACGAAGTACCGACGGTTCCGCAACCGCAATCTGATTGAGCTGCAGTGTATGTAGCACCGTAGTTGGCGACTCCGTATGACATCGGAGCGTAGTTAACTGCGCCGTACGAAGGAGCAGCGTAAGAAACGGCACTTCCGCATCCGTTGCATTGAGCTTGAGCGTTCATCGCTACGCAACTGAGAAGAATGGCAACTGCGCCGGCGAAAAGCTTAATACGTGACATATCTTGTTCCCTAAAGAAAAACAGGTCTAAACGTTATTCACTAGACGCGTCATGGTTGTGGGGCCAGGTGGTCATGTCAACAGGCTGCATTCAGATGGATAGCTTTCATCCGGCGCTTCGCCTCGATATGTGTGCCAGCTACGAAAACCGTGGTTGAACCGGGGCATTTTGACACACTCAAATTCGATCTACTTATACAACTTGAGGATGGGTCGGATCGCTATCATTTGCGCCCCCGGCATCAACACGCTGAGTTCCAAACAGGCGAGTAACAAACGACCAGCCGTAACGACCAAGCCACAATGCAACAAGCGACAATACAACAAGCGACAGTGCCACGTTCCCAAATAAAGCGGCTGCGCAGATTCGAACCGCTTGCAGAAACAAATACTGCTAGCGCTCGAAAACGTACTCGAAGATATACAAGCGAATTTCACGACAGAGAAAAAGAGACGCCGGTGGGAGTCGAACCCACTTTGACCGGGTTGCAGCCGGTTGCCTGGCCGTCTGGCTCCAGCGCCTTACAAATGCAAACGATGGTGAATACACAATGAAGTACTGACTCCCTCTTCGTTATCAGTTGAAGCCGTTCTTCTTGAAAGCGTCTTCGCCAGGAATCGAACCTGGTCTACGACCTTCGCACGGTCGCGTGCATCCGGCACACTCCGAAGACATATAGCAAAACAGGAAGACAGAACAGTTGGAGGCCATAAACCAATTGCAACTGACCGACTCTACGACCAACCGTTCGTGGATAAGCAACGGCGCAAGGATTCGAACCCTGTAGAGCGGGGTTGGAATCCGCTTACTCTCCCAGGAGCACACCGTCGTATTCGTGGCAGCTTCTCCAACCTGCTGCCGGTAATGTTTGAGGCAGGACTTTCTGGTTTCCTGCCTACGGTTGTTAGTGCTGGATCTCCGGTATTGTTCTGCGCTGCGTGACAATCGGCGTTCATCCGTATGCCACAATCTGCGCGCAGCTGTCGCGCAGTTGTGGCTTCGGATCTGGATATGGCCTTGGCCCGGCCGCTCATCTGAGCGCCGGCCTGTCAGCCGGCTATCCTTTGAGCTGCGCGTTCCAATAGGCCGCGCTGATAAATTTCGACCAGCTGTCGTAGCGGACCGTGTGCTGCGAATAAATCGGATTCCACAGCGGCCGTACCGGCTTGCGGCGAAGCTTCATGTTCGCCTGCTCCGGCGTACGGTCGGCTTTCCGATGATTACAACGCACACACGCCAGCACGCAATTATCCCATGTCGATGTTCCACCGTGCGAACGGGGAATAATGTGATCGATCGTGAGATCATCATTCGTCGGCTGGCAACCGCAGTACTGACAGGTGAACCTGTCCCGACGGAACAGGTTCCGGCGGTTGAAAGTCACACTGGATGTCGGCACTTTATTGAACCGGGTCAGCGTAATGACTTCCGGCACGCGAATCCGGTCCGAGACTGCCTGAATGAACGGCTCATCACCTTCCGGATCCAGAGCCGACCAGTCTGCCCAGTCATAAAGCTGGTAGTCCTCCGGGTCCACCACCTTCGCCGTATCATTCCATACCAGCGATATTGCGCGGTGTACCGGTGCAACGTTTACCGGCTGCCAACTCCGGTTAAGCACCAGTGTCGGCCGTTGTAGTACCTCTGCGATCATAGCGCGACGTTCCTTTCTGGAAACGTAACCGATCAGGAAGGGTAACCGACCGGAATCGAACCGGCATGAACCCGGCTCACAACCAGGCGCTTTACCGTTAAGCTACGGTCACCATCTATTATGTCCGAAACCGGAATAAATCCAAATTCGGGTTCCCGCTGCAAAAGCCCGAATGCGGCACTGTTGAGCGTTAATTTTTCTCAACAAAGCCGGACTTGAACTCCGCAGACAACAATCTCGATGCCGCAGCATCGCTTTTTCAGTGGACCGCCGGGGAATCGAACCCCGATTACCTGCATGCAAAACAGGTGTCTTTCACCATTGGACCAGCAGCCCTGAAAAACTTGCGCCTGACCTGAGAACACAGGCAGGTGCAACTGAAGTCGCGGACCCGGGGGTCGCACCCGGCGTGCCCGGCTTATGAGGCCCGGCTGAGCACTGGCCCGTCCGCAATGAATCGTGCATCTTTTTGTAAGTTGCAAACTCCGGAATCGAACCGGATCGCCGGCCGTATGAAAGCCGGCTGAGCACCAGCACGTCTGCAAAACTGTTCTGTGAAGAAGCTCCGGCGAACGGTACGCAACAAATGCGATCCCGCCGGCGATTGACTTCTTGCAGTAACCAGGGAGAGATTCGAACTCTCATGCCCTTGCGAGCCCGGCTTTCTGAGAACCGTGTGTCTACCTTTTCACCACCTGGTCAAATTGTTCTGCCGGTCAAACCGGCAAGCACTCCGGACGGGAATTGAACCCGCGCGCCCTTCCGGACACCTGGGTGAAAGCCAGGTTGCCAGTACCATCACAGCAAACCGGAGCGTGCGTTGTGCGTTGACCCCGGAACTGCGGAATCGATCGCAACAAGTGGGTCGCGAAGGAATCGAACCTCCCGCCGCCACCTCACAATTTCATGGCACCTGCTTTACAGGCAGGAGTGAGGAACACGACCCTTAAGGAAGCAATCAATGGAGAACCGGCTCCAATGTCGCTCCCGGCCCGGCACTGATCCGGCCGGCACCCATTCTGTTTCCGGCAGCAATGACCTCGGTCATCATTGCTGCCGGAAAAGCGCCCCCGATGGGATTTGAACCCACGACCTCTACTGTGACAAAGTAGCGAGCACTCCAGGCTGCTCCACGAGGACGTAACGCTTTGTGTTTTTATTTTTCAGTAGTCCCGGACGGATTCGAACCGCCGATGTCCTGCATGTAAAACAGGCGCCTTCAACCGCTTGGCCACGGGACCGTTTGTATGCAACAGCTACCTGTTGCAAGAAGCGGGAGCTGGATTCGAACCAGCGCCGCGACGTTCAGA
>JBCCFB010000321.1:0-6569 GCA_039029995.1 Planctomycetota bacterium | reverse complement strand
GCGAAGTACCCACAGGATGCCTTCAATACATGCGCGACTACTGACGCGAGGCCGGCCACCATGTGGGCCGACGGGGCGATCCGGAAACAGGTCCGATATCAAAGACCATTGCTGATCTGTAAGGGTTAGCTCAATCCCTAGCCATCGAGAATCCATCATGGACCCCGCTTCATTCGAACGGGATCGGTCTGACATTGAGGTCTCCTTTCGACCTCAAATACGCACAATAAAACAGAAGGTTTGCTAGCCAGTCAAAGTTTTGAAACTGCCTCTAGGCTCCGTCGCTCAATCCAAGGTGAGAAAAGCAAAAACGCAGTCATGCGTCCCGCTTTCGTTTTCGCTTTCCGCGCGCTACTTCTCCTGCCAGCGAGGCAAACTTTGGATCCCAGAACTTCCGGAATGGAACCAGCCATTTATCAAGGTCCTCAAATCCTGCGCTATCGAGCGAATATATTCTGCGACTACCGTCCGGAACAACTTTGGCGAACCGGTTCTCCCGAAGAATTTTCAGTTGCTGGGATATCGCAGACTGAGAAATTCCGAACTCACCGCCGACAACATCGACGATGTCACCGGATGACATCGAGCTGTCCATCAGACGTTCGACAATTCGTCGCCGCACTGGATCGCTCAAGACGGTAAAAAAATGCATTTGCCGGTCTCTACAATTCGCCCGTGTACGCCTTTGCAGTCAACTCCGCCATTTGACTGGCAGTCGTCACTTCTTCGCCGGATGCAATATGTGCGCTTTCCCACGCTTTGGCACTTTTGCGAATGAAGTCTTTGCCCGCATCTGTGACCATCCACTGGTGTGATTCAGCCTGATCAATCGGCTCACCGGTACGCAGGTGCAGATCCAAACCGACAAAACCCAGATCCCATCCGACTCCGGTGGCACCGGGGCCGTACTTCGCCCAGTGCTCTTCGCTGGCCTCATCTTTTTTCATGATGTGTTCCAGAGTCAGCTTTGTCCCGCCCGCCTCCGGCACCAGACTGACTCGAACCCAGCTGGCAGTTCCGCCACACTCCCACGTAACTTCGAAAGCATCCGGCGGATCGCACCGCTCAATGTGGCCGCCGGCATTCCCTTCGAGCTGGTAGGTTCCTCCGGTTTTCAGGTCTCCGCTGATCGGAAGAAACCAACGGGGAATTCGCTCCGCGTTCGTCAGCGCATCCCACAAGTCCTCGATATCCGTTTCGAAAACGCGGCCTCCACTTACGATTCGAACGGGCTCTCCTCGGTGTTCCGCCTCGCCAACGACCCGATACTCTATTCCCAGAGGATTGCTGAAATCCATGTTCGCCTTTCAATCAAGCAGCCAAACTTTAGACAACACTTATATTAGCCATTTCTAATATTTAACCAGTCGTATTACAAGGGAAAAACACGGAAAGCGGATCGGAAGTTGCTGATGGCCCCGCAGGCCACTCCGGGTCAGTTCTCTTCCGGTGGCGGTGGTGCGTCCTCCGATTTCTCGGCATCTGCGACCTGTTTTTTCCGCCATTCGGCGTACTGTTTGATCAATGCGTCATCGTCGGTTCGTTCACCGTACGCAATGTGCTGAACTCCGATGCTCATGATGTCCAGCAGTGCCATTCCAAATACTCCGACCAGCAGAATCAGGATCATGAAGATCAGAGAAGTGAATACTCGTCCGTCGGTCGCCCAGTAGAGCGAAGCGATCATGACTCCGATTGAAGCGATCATGGCGCTGGTGGTCGCGCGACGACGAAACTTCCGTACTTCAAAAAGCCGGACCTTAGGATCCCGCGACTCGCGCAGCATGATCTGCAGGTGCCTGCGATGCCGGAACATCAGTACAATTCCACCGGACAACGCCAGAAGCCCGATTAACAGGATCGACTGACGACCGGCGACATCGCCCACAAGTACAGATCCGGACATAAGAGCTTCCACGCTACCTCCGGTTAAGGCGTTGCATTTCACGCAGCCATTCGAGGACAACGCGACCGACTTTGCCGACTGACTCCGCCGAGCAGTTCTCTACAGTATCCTGGGTTGTGTGCCAGTATTGATTGCCGGCCTCCGGATTCGGGTAATCGAAATCGATGATGTCACAGGTTTCGATACGGGCTATCTCATTAAGCGGCAGATGATCGTCACGAATCCGATGCCGTTGCTGAGGTGAGAATTCATTGACCCCGAGCCGTTGGGCAACTCCCCAGATGCTTCTCGTCAATCGCGGTGCAAACCCGAGGCTGTTTCCTTCGTAGTAGAGTTGAAGATCCTTGTCGGCGATCATATCGACCAGGATTCCATAAGTGTAATTCGCGGGAATGTTGCCTCGAGCATATTCGTTTGCAAAATAGGTCGATCCGAGAAACATCTGGTCACGTCCCTGAACGTAGACGAATTCCTCGCCGTCAAAAAACACAAAGTCAATTCCGAATTCTCCTTCGAGCCCGGGCATGTGTTTGCCAAGTTCCCACAGGAGCGCAACTCCACTGGCGCCGTCATTAGCACCTGGAAAAAAACCGCGTGGATTCACTGCGTCGCGATCCGGAAACGGGCGCGTGTCGTAGTGGCAGCAAATCAACAGTCGCTTTTCGCGATCCGGATGAAAGCGTACTGCCAGATTTCCAAGCTCGACTCCAGCCCCACTAACCGGATGAGCCACCACAAATTTCTGTAGATAGACCGTCGCACCAAGCGCTTCGAAATGCTCGGTTAGCATTTCCTGCTGTTGACGCATTCCGTCACTTCCACTGATACGGGGCCCGATTTCGACGACCTTTCTCAGGACCTCGAAGGCGGCATCGCCATCAAACTGCGACGGCTCAGACTGTTCTACAGCTTCCTCCTGAGTTGGCTGAGTCTCCTCCACAGCCCCGGTGGTGCTTCCAGGGTCCTGAGGCGGCTGAGCGAAAACAGACGTCGATCCGATCAATAGAGCCATGACCGCGCTAACGAATCGCAATGCTCTTGCTGCTGACATCTTCATTCCTGCTTTAAACTGCTAGCTGTAGGACTGGTAACCGGATACACCCCGATCAATCATTAATGATAGAGGCCCATGCCGCTGCGACCAATCGTGCCTTTCGGATTGAATGCAAGCCCGTCCACCGAAAAGTATTGTGGCGAACACCGCGTTGGGCCTAGAATCATCGGCGAAATGGATTTTAGTTGAACTGACCCCTGCAAGGCAGACTCATGGAAGAGCACACGCCGGTAATTTCCTCCCCGAATACATCTCCAGTAAAAGCAGCCACCGTGACTGCGCTTCAGCGTGAAATGGTTGCCTTGTGGCATGAGCAGGAAGTCAACAATCCATATTTTGATTTCCTTGCGACCGTGTGTACCCAGCACAGCTTCAACTACAAATTGTGGCACGAAGAAGACATTGCCCGCTGCCCTGATTCCGATGACACCGTCATCGCCAGAGTCAAACGTTCCATCGATCGACTCAACCAGCAGCGCAACGACTGGATTGAAAAAATAGACGATCAATTGACGGCACTGCTGGAAAGTGCGGGCGTCCAGCCGGCCGAGAACGTGAGGCTGAACACCGAGACTCCCGGCAGCGTAATGGACCGGCTGTCCATCATGTCATTGCGGATCTACCATCTGCAGGAGCAGGTTGACCGCGAGGACGCGAGTGAGGAGCATCGCGAATCGGTACAGAGAAAAATGGCTGTCTGCATGTTGCAGCGGGATGATCTTGAGAACTCGTTGCAAAATCTGCTGGATGACATTTTTGCAGGGCGACTTCGCCACCGTACCTACCGGCAGTTCAAGATGTACAATGATCCGGCATTGAACCCCTACCTCTACAAAGCCGGCCGGAAAACCGCCGCGTAACGCGGGCGGCTGTCTGCGAAACATCGAAATTGCCGGTCGACCGGCAGCCGTTCACAATGAGCAATTCAACAGGCGAACGGGTACTCGGGACTGGAAAGCGAACAGCCCGTTCGTTTTTTTCGCTGATCGTTGTCGGCATAGCCATCATTCCAGTCGCCCTGTTCCTGTTTTCCAAGTTCGGGCGTTTTTTGTTCTGGGCGGAAATCATCAACAATTTCCGTTTTCAGATCATGTGCCTGCTCGTGCCGTTTCCACTGTTGCTCTGGGCCGCGGGCAACCGCCGCTTTGCCTTGCTTTCGACAGTTCTTCTCGCATGGAGTGTGGCCGGAGTCTACTACGTACACATTCCGCCACTTCAGCCCCCGCCTGGCGAGCGCGTACTCAGGATCATGTCAATCAACGTGTTTGACCACAACTACCAGGTGCGGGAAGTACGCAAAGAGATCAGTCGCAAAGATGCTGATGTCGTCGTGGTCGCCGAGTATTGCCAACACTGGATGCATGCGCTTGAGCCGCTGCACGAAGATTATCCTTTCCGCATTCTCGAACCGCGCTGGCACGGGTTCGGCGTAGCAATTTTCAGCAAGCATCCGCTAAGTGATACACGGATCTATCTGCTCCACGAGGAACGAACTGACGTGCCGTTTGTGACCACACGGGTGGAAACGGGGAACACCCCGATTCGTATCGGAGCCGTTCATACTTTGTCACCAAGCAATCGCCTGCGGCTGGATCTACGAAATGATCAGTTTGCCGAGATTGGCCGGAAGCTGAATAGCGAAGACGATGTTCCGACGGTATTGATCGGTGATTTCAATGCTCCGCCCTGGTCGCCTTATCTCAAGGACCTTTGCAATGTGGCCGACCTTCGTGACTCCCGCCAGGGATTCGGCTACCAGGGCAGCTGGCATACGACTTACTGGATGCTGACCGTCCCGATCGACAATGCCTTTGTCTCCCCGGACATTCACGTTCACGACCGGTATCTCGGCCGGGACTGTGGAAGCGATCACCTTCCATTGATCATTGAAGTATCAACGCGCTGAGCCTGGTCACGGGTCATCCTGCACCGGCGTTCAGGCGGCTTCTCTTCTCGAGACAATCTTCTCCATCATCCGGTCGCAACCAGCAGCGGCCATTTCAACAGATATATCCCGCATTGCGAGGTTGGGTGCAGCACGGCGTTCGCGGGAAGTCCCTTCCTGATACCACGCCTGAAGTGCAACATGGCGGGTGCCGTAAGCTCCGGAATCTTCCGGGCGCGTTGGTCCGTAAAGCCCGACACAGGCGGTCTCGACGGCGGACGAGATATGTAGCGGCCCGGTATCACAACCAAAGAAGAAAGATGCCCGTCGCGTAAGTTCCATCAGCTCGCGAAGCGAAGTCCTGGCTGCAATCGTTGCGGCTCCGGAACAGCCTTCTTCCGCGGTGATGCAGATTTCGGCCGCCATCTGCTTTTCCTCTTCTCCTGCCCACACTACGACTGACGGCAACGAGTAATTCTTCATGATGTGCGCGGCCACGTGACCGAATCGCAGCGTTTCCCAGCGTTTGCTTGGCCAGCTGGCTCCTGGATTGATGACGACAAACTGATTACGTTGAAAACCACTTCTGGCCATCCAGTCTTCCACAACGGCGGCACTCCCGTCACACGGCTGCATCGGAAAGCTGATCGAGTCATTCACAGGTGTCGATTCGATGCCGAGCGGCCAGAGCATTTCAAGTGACCGGTCAACAAGATGACTCGACCTTACATTGATGTGGCGGTTGTTCAAAATCGGGGCAAGTTCACGCGACCATTTGCCGCCCAGGCCGATACGCCTGCGGGCTCCGGAAAGGCGACCGACGATCGAACTCTTGCTGATACTCTGAGGATCGATGACACAGTCGAATCCGAACGGCTTCAACAAGCTACGAATCCGTGCCCAGCCGCGCGGATTTTTCAGCCACTTGCGGTTGATTTGAATCACCTGATCGACATCAGGCGACAACTCGATCAGCTGATCAGATGGCTTTTCGACGGCCCACCCCACGAAACAGCCGGGAAACCGTTGCTTCAACGCGGCGGCGACAGGAAGAGTCAACACGCAGTCGCCAATATGGCTGAGCCTGGTGATCAGGAACCTGGGCGCTGCTCCAGGGTCGATCTCGAAGTAGTCGCGGTCGGACATTTTTTTGCTTCCGTGCAAAACTGGTGATACCGGATGATATCAAACGAGCGTCCGGCTACCCAAGACCGATGTATCACCCTGAACCATCCAAAGGCTGAGAAGACAAAGCAAATATCCGCCGGCTGGCCCCGGAGTTGCCGGATTAGCTACTGACGGGGACAAAAAAAGAACCTTCACATCGCCGCCAATATTCGCTGCAATGAAGGTTCTCTAATTCGTGTTGCCGTTTAAGGGGCTGGCCCCGTCTCAGACGCCTGCTCCCTCTTCTTCGGTTTCTTCTTCGCCAGCAGCTTCTTCGCCGGCAGCTTCTTCGCCACCCACCGCCTCGTCATCGCCGTTGACGTCTTCGCCTGAAGATTCTTCTTCGGCAGGCTCTCCACTTGCAGGCTCTTCACTTGCCGGCTCTTCATTGGCAGCATCTGAATCGGCAGCAGCGTCCGCGGCAGCTTCTTCTTCAAGCTGCTGTCGCTCGCGTTGCTCTTCGAGTTCCTCTTCCCGGTCCGCTCGACGCTCCTCAAGGAACTGTGTTGTCGGCTAAGGTCAATAAAGGCTACTGCAGTGGTATCCCTGCGGTCCTT
>JBCCFB010000320.1:0-6591 GCA_039029995.1 Planctomycetota bacterium | reverse complement strand
TTTTCCGAGAACCCTTCCGGCAAGTCAGGGAGAACTCCGGGAAATACACCACTGAACATGTTGTAGTCAGAGGAAATCAAATGCCCTACCTGCCAGTTTACGTGGTTACACCCGGGATGCGGGCGCATCATAAACTCTTCGTCAGTCAGATCGTCGAGGTAGCTGCCGCAAATCATTTCGGCCATTTGAATATTGTTATTTATCGCGTCGATCGAATTCATAGAAATACCGTCTTACATTTCGGGCTCAACAGAATGCAGTTCAAACTGCACTGGTGCTTTGTAACCCACCTACGACGAACTGTCACGCAGCCAAAGTAAGGAATTGGCACGTGAGAGAAAGGATTCACTGTAAACTCTGCCGGCCAGCGCGATAAAACGGAAAAAGAAAACCAGCGAGTACAAAAGGGCTGCCCTGTACACGCTGGTCAATGCTTTTGATTTAATATTTGCAGGAGACTAAACGGAGTCGGCGTACTTCTGCATGTCAGCCGCGAAAGCGTCAAGACGGTCTGTCATTGCGTTGCGCGATTCTTCAATCGACGAGATGTCTGCCGGCGGCATGTAGGTGAACATGTAGAACTTCACCTTGGGTTCGGTACCGGAAGGTCGAGCGGCAACGTAATTGCCCGGTTGATCGGTCTCGATGATAACCAGGTTACCCGTCGGGCCGTCGAGTCCTTCACGGCTGCCATTAGCAAGAATCCGCTCGTGATTCAAATAGTCTCGCAAGACCGAGACATTCATTCCGCCGATTGTTGCCGGCGGCTCGCTGCGGAATTTATCCATCAGACGCTGCATCCTCGTCATGCCATCTGCACCTTCCATCCGGATGGTTACAAGACGCTCATGATGGAATCCGTACTTCATATACAGCTCATCCAGATGCTGGTGCAACGACTTACCTTGAGCCTGGACGTGTGCAGCCAGTTCAGCCATCAACATGCACGCAACGGCACCGTCCTTATCGCGGCAATATTGACCGACCAGGTAACCGTGCGACTCTTCTGCACCGTAGATAAAGTTGTCCGGCCCTTTTTCATCGACAACGCTGCATATCCACTTGAAGCCCACAAGATTCTCATTGAAACATTTTATGCCGTATTCGTCGGCAATCCGGTTGAGCATCTGAGTCGTGACAAGCGTGGTCACGAAGTAGTTTTCGCCGGTCAGATTGCCTGCAGCCTGACGTTGACTGCAAACGAAATCACCCAGCAGCGCACACAACTGATTGCCGTTAAAAGTGCTCCAGGGGCCGGCTGGATCAGTCGTCAATGGTGCGGCTGCACCCATCCGGTCACAATCCGGATCCGAGGCCATGATCAATCCGGCGCCGGTTTGCTGTCCGTGAGCAATGATCTCAGTGAATACTTCCGCGTTTTCCGGGTTTGACACATTTCCGGGCACATTGGGAAAATCACCACTTGGCTCACGATGACGTTCGTAGATTTCGAGATCGTGGAACCCGACTTCGTTGAGCAGCGATTTGACATTGAACTCGCCGACACCATGCAGAGGTGAGTAGATGATTTTCAAATCCCGCGGCCCGTCGAAACTATGCTTGAGGTGTTCCTGCATAAGTGCCGCATCGGTTTCCTCGCGGCAGAAAATGACTTTGCCGTCGGCAACGGCTTGCTGGAAATCCGCAACCTCAATGTTGTCTACTTCGTTGACCCTTTCGATAACAGCTTTGTCGTGAGGTGGAATCAACTGTGCTCCACTTGACCAGTAAACTTTGACTGCATTGTCGCTGGGCGGATTATGACTCGCAGTCACCATGATTCCGCAGTCGCATTGTTTGTAGCGAATCAGGAACGACAATTCCGGTGTGCTACGGTAGTCGTCAATGAAGTAGACGGTAAAACCATTGGCTACCATTATCCCCGCGCACAGCTCTGCAAATTCGCGAGAGCGATGGCGAGTGTCGTAGGCGATGCCGATCGACCAGGGTCCATCAGGCTTCGTTTTTTTGACGTATTCGGCAAGCCCCTGAGCACTTTCTCCGATTGTCCGGTCATTAATGGCGTTACTTCCAAACGGATACATCCGCCCACGTCGGCCGCCGGTTCCGAACGGAATAACCGTCCAGAATACGTCATCCAGTTCTTTCCACTTCGCTTCATTGATGTGCTCGATGATGCCATCGCGATACTCTGTGTAACGCGATTGTGTCAGCCAGTTGCGCAGGTTCTCAACGCTGGACGCGGTTAGCTGGCCTTGTTCACAGGCACTTTCAATTTGTTGAAGACAAGAGTCGATATCGAAGCTGGGTGCGGTTTCAGACATGAGAGCTTATCGCTAATTTGGGGGTTTGCCGGATGGGACTTTGACGCTCAGGAGTTCCTTTCGGTGCAGCCAAAGCATACACAATTTACCGATTTGCCGCGAAGGCCGGATTAATCGGCGATCAAATATACGATACAAACCACAAGCTCTAATTCACTTTCGAATTGCAACCGAGATAACCGTGCACAACCCGCTTGAACATTCGTCAAAGAGGACATCATGAAACAACCAATCATCAGCGTTTCAGGATTGCGGGGCATAATCGGCGAAAGCCTCAGCCCGACCCTTGCGATCCGATATGCAACCGCTTTCATCTCCAGCCTCTCCGAAGACGGTCCAGTGGTTGTAACACGTGATGGACGAACCACAGGACAGATGCTCGCGTCGGCAGTCTGCAGCGGGATTTCCGCGATCGGCCGTGACGTGATATATGCAGACGTTGCGGCAACTCCAACAACCGGAGTTCTGGTCAGAACCAACTCTGCAGCCGCGGGGATTCAGATCTCAGCCAGCCACAACCCTGCACCCTACAACGGTATCAAGCTGTTCGGGTCCGACGGCCGGGTGATCACGGCTGACCGCGGTGAGACGGTGATCTCCAGATACGATGCGGATGAAGAATACTGGGTTGAACATGACAGGATTGGCGCAATCTCTCAGCCCCAAGACACCATTTCGGAACATCTCAAGCTCGTGTTGAGCACCGTTGATGTAGATCGAATTCGCGAGAAGAACTTCAAAGTCGTTCTCAATTCCCAGCACGGTGCGGGCTCCATTCTCGGGCGAAAGTTGCTTGAAGCTCTCAATTGCCGCGCCGAAATGATCGGCGACGTGCCGGACGGACTCTTTGAACATCCTCCCGAGCCGACGGAGGCCAATCTGCAACCAACGATCAAACAGGCAGTGGAATTCGGAGCCGATGCGGTTTTCTGCCAGGATCCGGATGCAGACCGCCTGGCCGTGATTGACGAAGAAGGAAACTATATCGGCGAGGAATATACGCTGGCGATAACACTCGATCATGCATTGCAAAGCAATCCCGGCCCCGTAGTAATTAATTGCTCCTCCAGCCGCATGAGCAACGACATCTGCGAAAAACACGGTTGCGCGATTCACCTCAGCGCTGTCGGCGAAGCTAACGTCACAAGCGAGATGATACGCACGTCGGCAGTCTATGGCGGCGAAGGCAACGGTGGACCGATTGATCCACGTGTCGGCTACGTTCGCGATAGCTTTGCAGCTATGGCTCAAGTACTGGACGCAATGGCATCCGGCAACAAGAAAATCAGCGAACTCGCCGCAGCGATTCCGCGCTATGAAATCGTTAAGACGAAAATTGCCATCGATCGAGATTCGATAGACGCACTGTACACTGCGCTGCGTGAGGGTTTCGCCGACGCCAGCGTTTCAACCATGGACGGGCTGCGACTCGATTGGCCGGACAAATGGATGCTGGTTCGACCAAGTAATACCGAACCGATTGTCCGCGCAATCGCTGAAGCCACTACATACGACGAGGCGAGAGAGCTTTGTGATGCGGCAGCAAGATTTGCGGCAGGGCTATAGGCGGTGGAACCTTAAGACATGCCGTCTTTGTCGAAATCCGGCAAACGAGCATCGACGAAATCAGAGCGATTGCCAGTCGCCCGGCACCAACCGACGCATATCTAGTCCCCGGAGATCAACTGGACAACACCAGCGAAGAAGTGAATCGCGCCCCAGATGACTGGTCCGTACCAGATGACGTACTCCTCTCCGACGTCCGCCATGTTGTAGCTGGCTGCGGTTGCCCCCAGCCCGAGCACGGCAAGTAGTATTCCGAATCCAATGTTCCCGATCGCTGACATCGGAACATCCCCGCCACCACCGGACTTCCGCTTCTTTTTCTTGGACTTCTTGTAGGCGTCACGACGCGACTTTTTCTGGCCGCCACCTGCGAGGGAAGCTGTTCCCGGGCGGTTCCAATATCCAGCTCCTGCAGGCGCCGGCGCGCCATAGGACTGCGGTACACCTCCGGCACCTGCAAGAGGGTCACCCAGTGGATCACCAGGCAGCCCGCCTGCCATCGGATTTCCCGGCGGCATGTTTCCAGGTGGCAGATTGCCGGGCGGTGGTGCATACGCGATAGGTTCGACCTCCTCAACGACAGGCGCCAATGGCTGCGGGGGTGGAGGCGCAGCAGGTTGTTGATAGACCGGCGCAGGTGGTGGCGGAGCCGCCTGCCCGCGCACAGGTGGCGCAAGCCCCGGAGTGCCAGTTGGCGGGGCTGACGGTGGTGCCGCCGGCGCGTCGAAGTCAAATTCGTAATCCATTGCCAGCGGATCAGCGCCTTGGGCTGAAGGCAGCGGTGCCGGAGCAAATGGATCCTGAGCAGGAGGGATTCCTGATGTTATATCGCTGAAATCACTCAGACCGCCGGGCTCGACCGGCTCAGGAGCCTGCTGCGGCTCAAACGGAATCTTGAATGTGGCTCCACAAGCACACTTGCCGCTCTGGCCGGCCAGTGATCGTTTTACACGATACCCTTGTCCACACGACTGGCAGAACACCTCGATCAGTGATTCTGACGGAGGACCGGCAACACGTTCCACATCCTGTTTCGCGAGCCTCGAAGGACCGACTTTGTCGCCCGGCATGCGGAACACTTTGCCGCACTTGCAGGAGACTTTCCGCCCTTGAACCTTCGGGGTAACCGTATGTACTTTTGAGCAAAGAGGGCATCGAACTTTTTGGGCCACCGCGGATCTCCCGAACGCTCCAGTCACGACAGAACTTCGGCTCTGTCTCCATCATTCCCATGAACGCCGCCTCTAAAAGCGTTCATCAGGCCTACTTCAATTTTGTATAAACATTTCCAGATGTCCAGCGCGATGGATTCCTGAGGGAATATTCCATCTTTGAAAGACCGGATCCTGATTTTCGAAGGCTCTACATTCAACGAAATAATGCGGAATTTGTTTCCTGCAACCGGGAAAAAAACATCATTTAGTCCAATCAGCCGTCCCGGAATCAGCGTTCGCCAGCACCTGGAACGATTAAAGAACCTTCTTATCCAACCAGCCACGCGCGACCCTTGCCATTTCGTCAAAGACCGGTTCGGGGGAAGTTCTCGTCCGTTTGAGAACCTTGTACCCGTGGTTCGCGGTATGAATTTTATGGAGCGTCGCCAACTTTCTCCTGCTGTGCTTCATTTTTGCGATCGCAGGCTCGAAAAGGTCGTACGTCATCATAGTGTCACGATCACCGCACAGAAAAAGAACGGGCACTTTGATGTCCGCAAAATGGGCGATTCGATGGTCGCTGACCCTGCCGGGAGCATGAAGAGGAAATGAACAGCAAATCAGCCCCTGGACTTCGCCAATCGGCCCTTCCGCCTGGGCGATGGTTGTCATCCGCCCTCCAAAGGAGTGACCTCCGGCGAGAACCGGCACTTCTGGAAGTTTCTTGATCGTGTGCGAAACGGCATTATGAATCGTCGACAGCGTAACCTCCTGCCTGTCGCGTCCGCCGCCACGTTCCATATAGGGAAACTGGTACCGCATAGTTGCGATTCCCTGTACCGCCAGTGCTTCGGCTATGCCCTGCATGTTGGCATGTTCCATCCCTGCACCGGCGCCATGCCCGAGTACAAGAACTGCAATGGGGTCATCCGGAACCAGCAACAGCGCACTGACTTTGCCCGCGTCTGCGTGCGCTACAAATTTTGATCGTTTTGTTTTTGACCGCGCCAAACTTTGCACCTCCCGCAGAAAACTTTACTTCACGATACCAGACTTGCATTCCGCGTGCTCAATCCTGAACTAGTCGTCATTCAGGAATTCATCATCAAACTGATCTGCACCAAGTGCTGCAAACTGCTTACCGTGGAACGTGTTCATTTTTGAAGGTACCGGAGTGATACCGACTCTCGGCAAATCCATACGATCCCCATCCCAGCAGGTACCTATGTTCAAGTCATCCGTTGTTGTTCCATCATTGTGATGACTGATGGCAAAATGCAGTTCTGCGAAAAGGTCATCATCGATTTCAAAGAGGCTGCCGCGATTTGTTGTAAGCAACGCGGCCGCGCGCCTTCCGTGCTCCGGATCATATCCCTCTGACTCGCGGCAGGAGTCGTGAAAGGCAGCAAACAGGCGGACGATTGTTTTGTCGGCACCATTGAGCCCGGCAAGCAACAGGCCATTTTGTTCCACCTGCTGCCAATGACCCGGCCCGTGAAACGAATGCTTACCTAGTACGAAATTCCGTTCTACCTCAGCCCATAGATTCTTGAAATCGATGCCAGAGTCCATTTCGATTCCTTAAC
>JBCCFB010000319.1:0-6607 GCA_039029995.1 Planctomycetota bacterium | reverse complement strand
TTCACTTATGTACTTTTTTACCGCATCCGTTTTTCAATCTTTTCCAGAAAAGTATGGATGTGCTGAAACCACATGGGGAATCCTGCTCTAAGCCAAATACTTTGCATATAATCTCGTAGGAAAGTAGCCTTTTGTTTTTCCAAGGCATCCGAGCTTTTCGCATCGGTGACAATGGGGATAGCCTGCAATTCGAAATCTTCGTAATAAGATTTAATGGCCTGGCTCATTACTTTTAGGACTTTTGCTCTTTTTTTCTTACCCAAATTTTTATCCAGGATAAAGTAGGCTCGGTTTTCCAGAAAGCTGAAATTCAAGAGAAAGATGAGTCAGTGTTTCAGGACTCTAGCGACCGTCCAGCGGTAAGCGCGATTCGACAGAATTACGCCGCTCAGCCTCAGGTAGATGAGAGCGACCAGCCGGATGGCGAACAACAACAAGCGTTTCAAAAACGCCCTTCTGAACAACCTCGTCGTTCTGATTCAGCAGTTCCCGCTGCCAGACCACTTTGGCATTACGTCGTCCTGAAAGAGCCTTTTCGAGACATTCAGTACGAACAAAAACGGTGTCGCCGAAGTACAGTGGCCGCAAAAATTCCCAGTTGCGAACAGCTGTAAACGCCAGCGTTTTAACGTGCGGAAAGAAACTGCCGAGCCCTGCGACCCATGACAAACCAAGAAGTCCGTGAGCGACAGGCTGACGGTACGGGCTGCGGGAGGCGTAATCGTAATCGACGTGCAGCGGATTAAAATCACCGGTTATCGAGGCAAAGTTAATCACGTCAGCTTCTGTAATCGTCCTTCGCGGAGAAACCCACGATTGGCCGACAGAAATGTCTTCATAACAGAGTGGCGAATCCATTCGTTTGTCCGGGACGAAGATCCGATGGCAACGTGAGGATGATTCGATTGACGCTGAGAAAAAAGTCGGGGTGATAGGATTCGAACCTACGACCCTCTGCTCCCAAAGCAGATGCGCTAGCCAGACTGCGCTACACCCCGTTATTGATCTGGAAAGGCTCGGCCCTCCATCAATAGCTCGTAAACTCTACAGTTTGCCCCTTCTTCTTGCAACGGGTTTTGGGCCGGCAAACCCCGTTGATTCCATTCTTTTTTGAACAATTTTTTGAGGTGGCTTGCAAACTCACCCTACTTAGCGATATCCGGCGTTCGGCTCCAGCTTTTACAACTAGGCAACCCTACGCGAGGCATTGGCAGGTCCGTGCAGGATTTCACGCAGCCGCTCGAACTCCGCATTGTTTTCAAAATTGATCACGATCTGCCCCTTCCCCTTGGCGCTGCTTTTGATCCGTACCTTCGTCCCTAGAGCCAGTTTCAGCTCCTGCTCCAGCGACTGAACCTGCCGGTTTTTTTCCCGTCGTTTACGCGTGGTCGGGCTGATGCCGAACGAGTCTTCGGCTGCTATTTTCTCACGAACGGCGTTTTCGGTCGCCCGGACACTCATTCCATCACGAAGGATCGATTCACAGAATTCAATCTGGATGTCCTCGTCTCCCAGAGGCAGAAGAGCCCGCGCGTGCCCTGCTGACAGCTGTCCTGCGCTGATCGCATCGCGGATCTGTCTGGGCAGTTCCAGAAGTCGCATCAGATTTGCGATCGTGGAACGGTCAATCTTCAAACGCCTGGCCAGCTCTTCCTGTGTACAAGTGTGTTCGTCGATGTAACGTCGAAACGAAAGTGCCTTTTCAATCGGATTGAGGTCCTTGCGTTGCAGGTTCTCAACAATCGCAAGCTCACTTACGAGCCGGTCGTCGGCTTCGCGGACACGAGCGGGGATGGTCTGCCAGTTCGCCTGAATTGCAGCACGTAAACGACGTTCACCACTGATGAGTTGATAACGTCCGTCAACAACCCTGACGAGAATCGGCTGAAGAATATCGTGCTCTTTCAGACTCTCGGAGAGCGAGACAATTTCTGATTCAGAAAATTCTCTCCGGGGTTGAAACGGATTGTCATCGATTTCATAGACGCTCAGGTGCATCACATCGGAAGTTCCGTCAGCTGCCGGCGAATCAGGGGCTGCGCTGTCGGCAACCTGCAACGGTTCGGGTTCCGATTCAACGACAGTTACGTCTGCAGTAGAGTTCAGCAGCGCTTCGAGGCCGCGTCCCAGGCGTTTCTTTCTAGTCACGTTCGAGCACCTCCATGCACAATTCAATATAAGCGCGGGTTCCGCGGGATCGTGGTGCGTACTCGAGTACGCACTGTCCATAGCCTGATGCTTCGGCAACACTCACATCGCGCGGAATTACGGTTTCAAAAACAATGTCACCGAAAAACTCTCGGACCTCCTGGTCCACTTCGGAAGTCAGTTCGAGTGACTCGTCATACATTGTCAACACGATGCCACCGAATTCGAGTTGCCCCGGTCGTTGCCGCATCGTGTCGCGGATGACTTCGATCATCTGCGTAAGCCCCTCCATCGCAAAGTACTCGCATTGGATAGGCATAACGACTTCCGATGCAGCTGACAGAGCTGCTTTGGTCAGTCCGCCCAGTGAAGGCGGACAGTCGATCAAGACGTAATCATAGAGACCAGTTCCATTGGTCAGATGTTCAATTACGGTCGCAGTCTTTTCTGAATCACCCTGGGCCAGTTGGTCCACATCACGGAATGCTCGACTGCCGGGCAACAGATCGAGACCGTCCACATAGGTTTTTACTACCTGATGCCTGATAGCAGACTCGTCGAGCAGGGGATGTTCGGCCGCCGGCTTGCACCCGAGACCACTGGTCGCATTGCATTGCGGATCCATATCGATCAGCAACGTTGTGTTGCCTGCACGTCCGAGTGCGGATGCCAGATTCACGGCCGTCGTCGTTTTTCCGACGCCGCCCTTCTGATTGGCAATACAAAGTGTGCGAGTGGGTTCCTGAGTCACGTCCGTGTGATCCGATCAGGTAAAGTTGGTCGATTGGCGGACCTTTGCGGCCAGCTTGCCGGAACAGCTAGCAAACTAGCGATCCGGTCCGCTCCTGTTCGCAATGTCTACCATCAATTTCCACGTGATGAAACGTCAGTTAAATTGCGCGCTTGCATGGAATGGAAAAACGTCAAATGACGCAGAAACCGCGTGATGCTCAACACGCTTTCGCGCTATGAGGTAGCAGTTTATTGATGGCACCAACAGTTGATCCAGTTTGGACACCATTTGCTTCCGAACCGTCGGCATGGCTCACGCACCGGACTCAGCAATGGCTGCAGTCAAGAATCGTAGCCCGCGTTCCTTATGATTGGTTTTCAAATTGATTGGTTTTCAAACGACGGTTCCTGCGTTTTTTAATGGCGCAGAGAATCATCCACATTTTCAAAATGGATGAATGTGGCCGCGTCCCGGAGAATGCGTTCTTCGATAAGTTTGAAAACGAGGCCGCTTAGAGCCGGCTGAGGACGTTCGACAGGATTTGCTTATTTCGAATGCCACAAACAATGCAATCTTAGGATCGAATTGCTCGCGAACGAGGGGGCAAGACTACAGAGAGGGCAAGACTGGGAGGAGAATGTCCATTTCTCAGCCACACCGCGAACAATCAGCTGTATTTGAATCGCCTACCGTTTTAACTGGCGGCGGCCGGTCTCCCGTTGCGCGTGCAAACACGGAGCAGCAAGATTGTTAACCAGTCAATTTGTTAGTTGATCCATCCCAGTCGGCGGGGGCGACAACCGAGGGCAATGCGGGTGATCCCGCAAGCTGATGATCAACAAACCGCAGTTCAATAAGACTGGCTTATCGTTCCACGTGAAACTTCTACGCAAACTTCCCAGATTGAAATCAAACGAAGCCATCTACTAGCAGGTTTCACGTGGAACGCTGGCAACGGGATACTGTCGGCGAGGACGATCCAATAGCCAATCAGCTTCGACCACTCCAGCTGAAGTCTGTGTCCCTATTGCTCAGGGTTACTGCTCAGGTCAGTGGATTGACGACGAGTCCGCCTAGCAACTTCGGGTAGAAGTACGTGCTCTTGGCGGGCATCCGTTCACCATTCTCGCTGATCGCTTTTACGTGTCCGGTAGTCGCGGGCATTACCAGGGCAGCCAATTCAAATGCGGCTCCGGAGCCCATTTGCCCTGTGGCGTCTCTTCCGGCAGCATCCCCGTTGTTGATACCTTCGATTACTTCATCAACAGCATGTACGTATAGCGGAGATGGAAGTTCGGTAAGTCCAAGCAGGTTTTTGATCACCAATTCATGTAGGATCGCCACACCGAGTGATCTCCAGTCATCGCTCTTGTCAGGAGCAACTTCCTGCATCTTCGCAATACCCTGCTCGTTGAGCCGATTCATTACCCACGTATCGTCGGCTTTACAGTAGAAGGCCATCGTGGACTGCTCATCTTCGACGGCAATCTCCTCCCAGATTTCAGCGGTTTTCTCTGCGCCCGTACCTACCTTTTCGCAGTCAAAAGCAACCGAGACTCTGGTGATGAACTCATCCGAGGTTATTGGTGGAACATCGCGGAAAAGGCGATGCGTTGGTAGCACGATCATCCCCGGATCATGCATGCTGATATTCATCATCAGCACATAGTCCACCGGATGGTCGCCCTGGATATCGTTTTGCTCACGGTACTCGCGCTGGTAGTTGCATGCGGTTTCGTAGCGATGATGACCGTCGGCGACGTAGACTGGCTTGTCCCCCATGACGGCAGCGGCGCGGGCAATAGCATCGAGGTCGGTAACCAACCACATGTCGTGCCTCACCCCGAGGTGATCAACGGCAGTGATTGGAGTACGGTCTTCGATTGCGGCCTCGAGGATTTCCTGGGCTTCGTTGTTTTCGTCGGGATAGATACCAAAGATCTGGCTGAGGTTGCACTGTACGGCTCGAGTCAAATTGAGCCTGTCCTCTTTCGCACGTGAATGAGTTTCCTCGTGTGGATAAATCCTGCCGGTTCCAAACGGCTCGAGCTTAACACGCGACATGAATCCTCTACGCAGGAAAGACTGGCCTTCGAACTCAAATGACTGGTGGTAGACATAAACAGCTTCGTGGCTATCCGGCCTCAGCACCTCGTCCCGTCTCCAGTCCTTCATGACGGCAGCTGCTGCGTCGTAGACGGTTTCATCTTCCTGCAAGTCGTCTCCGCGATTCAGGATCAATCTGACGAAGTTGAAATCACTACGGTTGTAAAGCTCGTCCTGCAAACCGGATTTAATGACGTCGTATGGAGGAGCGATCACGTCCGAAAGAGACCCCACTTTGGAAAGGTCGTAGCGAAGGCCTCGAAGAGCCTGAATATTAGCCATTGATCTGCCTGATGGTTTATTCTTTTGCGCGTAGTAGACGTCTCAAGGTAAACGCCTCAAAACGAACGTTATCCCGCGCTACCGGGCATTCAGCAATGGGGGTCAGCTAGCACGATTTGAATCGTTAATTTTCGATACATCGCAGCCAAAGATGACGCCGCCACGAAGCAGACAACGGGCAGGTTTGGACGCCTCAAAGATCTATCCCGAAGTACCTATCTCCCTGATTCCTCTGGAGCATCGACATCCGCAAATTCGATTTCCGCATTCACAGGATAATGGTCCGACGGATACCTTCCATCGAGGTTGAATCTATCGATGTCGGCTTCAATCGTTGAGAATTCAGAGGTCACGCCAATCCAGTCGATACGCGCGCCGGCATTCTCTCCACGAAAATGGTTGAAAGTTCCTGACTGTTCATCTGGGTCAGCATGAGTCTCAGCAAACGTGTCGGCAATAGCCAATGAGTCCTCGCGTTGCCCGAAAAGGTTGCGGTATGGCTCGGATCCGATCGCTGCATTGAAGTCGCCCATGATGATGACGGGGGCGTCTTCGGGCAAGCTGGCGACGAATGCCCGTATCAGCGCCGCGGATTCAGCGCGAGCTTGACTGCCACGGTGATCAAAATGGGTGTTCACAACATAGAAGCTGCGTCCGTTTTTGCGGTCCCACAGTTTCAGCCAGGTCACCATGCGCGGGAGTGAAGAATCCCAGCTCTTAGAGCCGGGTTGATCGGGATTTTCGCTCAACCAGAAATGTCCTTCGATCAGTTTGTCAAATCGCTCTGTGCGGAACAGGATGCCGACATGCTCCCCCTGACCATCGGCTTGCCTCGCCCTTCCGACATAAGTGTAGTCAGCAAGGTTTTCACTCAAATATTGAGCCTGGAATTCGAGCGTTTCCTGCGTACCCAGGACGTCAGGTAGATAGTTCATTATGGTTTCAATGACCGTTTCTTTTCGATGCACCCAATGATTTTCACCATCCCTGGCTTCACCGTAACGGATATTGAAGCTCATGACTCGAATCCTGCCTGACTCATTCGCTTCCTGGCCGAGAACAGGAACTGACAACCAGTGGAAAACAAGAAGCAGGATGACGATGTATTTTGTTTCTTTCATGACTTCGCAGGCCGGATAGCAACAGGTTGCAATTTCGGAAGACGTGTGCCTTCAATCTTCATTGACCCTCATCCTAGTCCATTGCTGCGACGCCGAGCACTCTGTCGAGCATAAAAGTCGGCGCATAAAAAAAGCCCGGCCAAGTAGCCGGGCTTTTGTTTCGTTGTCCCTGAAACGCATCAATGCTTTTAGTAGCGGTAATGCTCTGGTTTGTAAG
>JBCCFB010000318.1:0-6689 GCA_039029995.1 Planctomycetota bacterium | reverse complement strand
TCCTTTGTGTTTTTTCGTTTATGTGTGTTTTCGTTTTCTGTCGTTTTGAGTGAGCCGTGTGTGGCTTACACCCCTTGCCCGAAAACGACCCGACACACCCGCCAGAGAAAAAACGGTTTTTCAAAAAGAGGCTCAAAACACCGCAAAACACGGGACTTGGCGCAAAAAGAAACCCCGCCAGAATTGGATTCCTGCGGGGAATGAATTTGTTTGTTTTGCCTGAGACAGTCGCGGCTCTGTTCAGAAAGAAGGCTGTCCGCCGTGCTCCTGCTCGTGATTAACTACCAGCCGTACTGTGCGGCCGTCGGTGTCATGCGCAGTGCTTCTTCCTGATGGCGTTCGCTGATCTGTTCGTTAAGGGTCAGGATATCGTAGATGTATCCGATTCCGAACAACCCACCGGTCATGAGGAATATCAGTCCGGTCACGATTTTCAGCTGATAGAAACGGTGAAGCCCGAAGACACCGAGAAAGATCAACAGCAACCACGAAAGCGAGTAATCGCTCGATCCGGGTGCGAATCGCTGATCAGCTTCCTTATCCATGCCTGGAATGAGAAACAGGTCTACCAACCAGCCGATTCCCAGCAGCCCGCCTGTGAAAAACCAGAGGATGCCCGTCCACTGACGACCGTAATAGAAGCGATGAGCTCCGGTGAACCCGATGATCCAGAGAACATAGCCGATCACTACCGAATGGGTATCGGCGAATCCGACTGGTACGTATTTCACGTAGGTCTTTTCGGTTCCAGTATCTTTGTCGTATCCCATCTCATCCCCGTGTTCCCTGTTTAGTCCTGCAAATACGCCGTTTCTGCAGGTTTGCCGTAGTCGTATTCGCCGACGGCTGTCCGATCCCGGCAAAAAAAGCCAAATATTCTGAGCCGAATCCCCGTCTCTTCGTGATTTGCGAATCAGGGCTCGGATTGACGATGAAACCTCAAAACCACGGACGGATCATCTCGGGCTTGCCGTTGCCCGCTCTCGATTACCTCCCACGTTTCGCCTGATTCGAGCCGAAGTTGGAAACTGCCATCAACAACGGAATCCCACGAGGCTCGCCCCGACTCAACTCGTGTGACCGAGCCACGGTCTTTGCTGATCGGACCCTCATATTCGAGGTATTCAGCGCGATGATCATCGAGTCGAATTGCACTGACTTGAAAGTCCGAATCTGACTTCAAATCAACAGTCACAGCGACCGCCCACGTAGCCAGCGAATCCGGCTGTCCTGGAAGTTGAACCATCAGGTCAAAGTGATCCTGTCGGTCATCTTCCTCAGGCATACGGTGAAACAGGAGGACGAATTCTTGCTGGAACACAGGCATCAGTATTGCCCCGCATTGAGTTTGCCCGACGCAGGAACGGGCTCGATCAATTGATCTCGTTGGGGCTTTCGTCGGTCGTATCGTGTCCCGGACCGGTTTCGTCTTCCTTGTTTTCCTCTTCGCCGAGGCCCTCCTCCATTTCAGCGACATCGATGGCGGCAGCGGCTTCGTCATGATCCAGCAGCACTTTACCCTGGAAAGAGAGCAACTCTTCGATCTGTTCGAGCTTGCCTTTTGAGAATGGCCACCACCAGGTACGGTAGAGTCCCATGACGCGGGTCATCGTGAAGATCGGTTTGTTCATTCTCGTTTTCAACGACAATGAACCGACGCCGGCAAGGAAGAGCTCAAGGTAATCGAGCGGCTCGTTTTCGGTTTTCAAACCGATCAGCTCGAATCGTTCACCTTTACCACCAAGCTGGTTCAGCGTTAGACCTGACTCGTCAATTTTCACGCGCAGGTGAGTACGGCTGTAGATGAGACTACTCAGCCAGATTCCGCCGAAAGTCAGCGCTACCAGTGACCAACCACCGGCGTTAAGTTCAGGTGCGAAATGTTCCAGCGTATGCCCGAGCCACTCAAACGGCCGGATGATACCGGTAATCTCGAGTGCGACTGGAATCCCGACAAACGTACCAACGAGGCCGAAAGTCAGGAGGAATTTATTCTTGGGAAGATTAAACGCGAAAGCTATGTACCAGAAGATCATGACCGCGAGGCCGATCCAGAACAGCATGTGCGGGTTGACCGTGCTTACATAAGTGATGATTTCCTGACCTGCTTCAGCAGCAGCACTGGCAGCTTCTTCAGCACCCTCTGCACCGGCTTCACTTGTTTCAGCAGTACCGCTTTCCGCACCGGACGCCGGATCTTCAGACGCCGCGATTTCATAGAACGTTACCGTCCCACTCGCCTCTTCAACCGGAATCGATTTCTTCCAGATCGGAAGTGCCAGAACCGCGAATATCGCAAACAGGATGGCCGGATAACCTGCGAGGATTCCAGGCAGATGGTCGTACAGCAGAATCGGTTTGAGAGCATGGCTGTGCGCAGAATTTTCGCCGGAACTCGACATATGATTTCATCCTGAGGTGATGAGACACTGAAACTGGAATGCATCCATTCCCGTTGAAACCGTGATTTTCGACCGGTTTCAGGCTGAAGTTATTCGTCATCCATGGCGTAATCTTAGTCAAATTCCGCGGGTGAGGAAACGGACGGACTGAATCCATGGTTTGACGGAATCTCCTTCGCCAAAACGTCATACATGCCAATCGAGGAGCTTTCGCGATCCATCTAACGCTCAAGCGCTTCTTTGATTTTCTCCGCGACCTGTGCCGCCAATGTTGTGCTTCCTTCAGGCGTGAAGTGAACGTCCACCGGACGCATCAAAGAGTCCATTTGCGGAAGCACGAGCCCATTGAGGTCGTTCACTGAAACTTCATTCGCAGCCATAATCTCAAGTGCGATTTCGTTATAACGCGCTATCATCTGCGGATCACGGAACGGACGTACTCCACCCTCAGGAACGGGTGTCGTTGTCGCGAAGATCAATTCAGCTCCCGTCGCCTTCAACTTGCTGACAATCTCTTCAAGCTGTTCGCGATACCGGTCCGGAGGCGACTGTTCAGGATGAGCCGGATCATTGGAATTCCGCCCGGTTTCCGGATCGACATGCTTCATGTCATGCAATCCGAAATTGAAATGGATGACGTCCCAGTCACCACCGTCCAGCTCCAACCAGCGTTCAATGTGATCGATCCCTTTTTTCGTTCCCTCACAGTTTTCCGCGCCGTCGAGATTTAGTGTCGGCCGGATGACTATGGCGTCGTCTGCAAGCAGCCTGCGAACGTGCCGCGTGTAACCGATAGAAATCGAATCGCCGAGAATCAGAACCCGGGGTTTGTCACCATGGATCAGATCGACCATTGCCGCACCGAGATCGTGCCCGATGTAAAAATAGCTCTCCGCGTTGCCGAACCAGTGATGACCGTGGGTGGTATTGGGCGAATCTTCAGCCGGCCGCGCATGTTGTGCAGTGGGAACAAAGACGACGCTTCCACCATTGTCTTCCCGTTCGCAGGCGGCGCGCTGTGCGGCGCGAAGTCTTTGCATTCCATCTGAAACGTCATCACCGCCGTTCCCAAGCTCGCCAACAATAACGGGCAGCCCCGGCTTGTCCCAGTGTGAACGTAGATCGTTGATCAGATTGACGAGGTTGTCCTCATACTCAGTCGCCGCTTCCTCACTGACCATGTCATTCCAGCCTTGCATCCAGACGAATCCTGCCAGCTCGCGCGGCCGTCCGGCCAGTTCAGGAAACTCTTCGTCGATAGCCTCGAATGCTTCCTCAACTTCATCCAGCATCTTCTGGTAGTACGGCCCGGTCTCACCTCCGGAGGATGGCGGACGGAAGTCCGTCTGCAGGCTCTTGCCACCCCAGGCAGTCTTGATCAGAAGGACCGGTTCATCAAACGCATGCCCGACGACATGTCCAAACTGAAGTTCAGGCCCGAAGTGATGCTGACCACCGTAGCCCGTAAATCCGATCGTCAAACCTCCTTTTTTGAGCTCTTCATCAGTGCGGTAGCGGATGAAGACATCCCGTCGGACCTTCCATTCACCGCGGCGATTGCGCAGGTGATTCATTGCCGGCTGATTCCCAGGGTCAGTCATCACCGTATTTAGAATTCCGCGGCCACCGTTGTAATGTTCTTCGTGGTCCAGATCGATAACAGCCTGGCCCTGCATATTTGACTGGCCGGCCAGCACAAAGACCTTCACCGGAATCTGATCCTGGCCGGACGTTACAACAGTGGCTGTCGAGATCAGAAGAAATACAGCGAGTGCGGGAAACATTGAAGCTGTTTCAGAACGGCTCATCGAAGGCTCCGGAAAATCAAGGCTCGTGAGCCGGTATTCTAGTTGAGCCGGCGCAGCGTCACACGCCGCCCTCACCGCGGTTATCTGCCAGCCATTGCTCAGTGCTGACGGGATCTACCTTGCGGCACATCTCCTCCAGCTGGTCGGCGATTCCGTAGAGATCGTCCTGCCATTGTTCGATCGTAATATCCGGCGGGCAGATGGAACTCATTTCATCGATGAGCAGAACCAGGCGAAGGAGATGCCGGAAGACAACTCCCTCCTGTTTCTGGAGATTATTGGACGTGATGTACTTATTGAAATCGTCGCCGTAATTGAGTGCTTCTCCTGCAGCCCACACAGGCGTAATGCGCAGGTCCTGTACCTTCGGGAAATCATGCTGAAACAGTCGCATCAGCTTGTAGGGCAACGTCAGCAAGGGAACATAGTCATCGTCCCAGTGCCCGGGGCGACTGTCATCTTCGTCATCATCATCCGGATACCCGAACTCATCTACCGTTGCGAGTCCCAGTTTAAGAAGTTGTGAATCGAGCCGGGTGGTCTGCAGTGGTCCGGGAGGAAGCCTGTCCGGTTTCGGGATACGGATCGCGGGACCAATCGAACGCGACAGTTCGAGCAGACTCTCAAATGCCATCACTCGTTCGTTGCGATCAGCGATCCCCAGATGCTTCATCAAGAACAGTGCATAAAGCGGGTGAACACCGCGCAGCTTCAATAGATCGCCGAGATCTTCCGTCGGCGTTGCCGTATCAGGCTTCCATGGCGGCGTCTCGTCTTCTTCTTCCTGCTCCTCTGTCTTCTTCTTTTTCTTCGGAGAAGCTGTCGGCTTTTCGGGTTCCGGATCCGCGCGGCGTTGCCCGAGATCGAGTGTCAAAGCCGGGGCCGGTTCCGGTTCGGGATTGTCAGGCTCTTCCTCCACGGATTCTTCAACTCCAGGCAGATTGTCGTTTTCAACCAGAGGAGGTTTGGGATCGAGCGTGACGTAGCCGCCTCGCCAGAGAGTGATCAGCATTTCATTCAGCTGTTTCTGGGCAAGTTGCTGCTTTCTCGAATCGAGTAGCCGGCCTCGCACCAGTTTGCGGATCGGTTCGACATCTGATGAAGCATCCAGCATGTAGACCAGCAGGCGCCACGGCAGTGGACCGCGGCTTTGCAAATCTGACGGGGGAGAAGCAACGAGTTGCTCGAATTGCTGCTCGCTCCAATATTGCTGCCCTTCACGACGCTTAGGTTGCTTCTTTTTCAAAGCTTTTTTGGCTTTGCGAAGCCCCGGATCTTTTGTGTCTTCCGGAATCTGATCGTACTTTTCTTTCCAGCGAAGTATTTTCACGTCGTCTTCGTGCGGAAGAGCAAACACATAACCACGGTCATCGAATTGCGGGCGCCCTGCGCGGCCGAACATTTGATGCGCTGAACCGGGCTCAATCAGCTTCAGTTTTTTTGGCGGCCCTTTCAGAATTGTTGGCAGAACAACGCTTCGAGCCGGCAGGTTGATGCCCGCCGCCAGTGTTTCGGTACAAACACAAACGCTGAGCAGTTTTTCCTGAAACAGCTCTTCTACGACGCGCCGGTATTTGGGCAGTATCCCCGCGTGATGGACACCGACACCGCGAATCAGAATCTGTTTCAGCTTCGGGCCGGCCCCTTCGGACCAATCGTACTCATCGAGACGAGCCGATAATTGTTTCTGCTGTTCTTTGTCGACAACCTTTTTACCCTTGAGCAGTTCCGCCACCTGCCAGCACTGGTTCCGGTTGAAGCAGAACAGAAGCGCCGGCGTAAAGCGCGACTCTTCGTCACCCTGGACCATCGTCTCGATCTGCTCAGGCAGCGTCTTATCTTCGACCCACTGGTAAGAGAGCGGAACCTTGCGCTCGGTACCCTGAACCAATTGCAGTTTCCGCTCGTGAACGTTGCCGAGCCAGCGATTGAATTCCAATGCATTGCCGACGGTTGCTGATAACAGCAAAGTTCGAACCTGTTTCGGAAGAAGCCCGAGCCCGAACTCCCAGACGATCCCCCGTTCTGGATCGTTGAAGCTATGAAACTCATCCATGACCACAGCCCGGACATCGTCAAAGTCAAAAGCTTCACGGTGCAATAAGCGGTTCAACAGAATCTCCGCCACGACGACGAGGATCTTTGCATCCGGGTTCACCTTACGGTTTCCCGTGACCAGTCCGACATCATCCGGAGAAAACCCCCAGCGAACTGCTGACTCCTGAATGTCGCGGAACTTCTGATCGGTCAGCGCGATCAAGGGAGTCGTGTAGTAAGCCGTTTTGCCGAGTCTTAGCGCTTCGAAAAGGGCTGCTTCGGCAATCAGAGTTTTGCCGGTACCGGTAGGCGCGCAAACGAGAACGCCCTGGTCCGAAGTAAACCATGCCAGAAGTGCTTCTTCCTGAACCGGATAGGGAGAGAACTCAAGCTGGTCAAAATACTCCAGTGAAATCTCATCGCGCCGCTCCTGAGACACATC
>JBCCFB010000317.1:0-6694 GCA_039029995.1 Planctomycetota bacterium | reverse complement strand
TCGGCATTTGCCTTCGAGTTTAGAGCCGTGGTGGCGAGTATCATGGCAATCGCCAGAATACAATTTCTGAACACGTGATTCCTCCCGGAAAAGAACAGTGGAAGTGGAAAAGACTGCTCGGGTAAATGTGAGGCTATTCTGGACAAGAAGTTGCGGCCGATTTTGGAGTAGGTGCTATATACTTGCCGGTGGTCCAGGGAATTAAAAATCACCCCCTTTCTCAATGTGAAAAGTGGGTTCCGGAACAATTGGATTTGCCACTTGTTCCCCCGTCTTTCCTCGACCTATAGGGAGTTGATGCAATTGAATCGTTGCGGAGCCGCGCCGCTAATTCGGAAACAGTGATTCGAATTCACTCTCGAAATAGCGCAAACAAACCGCGCGGATTGTTGCGATTGGTTGGCAGGACACGATTATAGGCATGCGGTTGAAGGAATGAAAAACAAATCCGCGGACGTCATTGTTATTGGCGCTGGAGCAGCTGGGCTAATGGCTGCCGCGAGTGCTTCGTCCAGAGGCTTGCGCGTCTTGTTGTTGGAGAAGAATAGAAAGCTTGGCGTCAAGATCCTCATTTCAGGAGGTACCCGGTGCAACATCACTCATAACTGTGATTCTCGTGGCATTGTGGAGGCATTCGGAAGGCAAGGTCGATTTCTTCATTCCGCCCTTGCCGCACTTCCGCCGGAAAAAGTTGTCAGCCTCATTGAAAGTCGTGGAGTTGAAACCAAAGTTGAAGACACAGGAAAGATCTTTCCGGCAAGCGATAGCGCAGTAGATGTCCGGGATGCCATTGTGGGTCTGGCAGTGGAGCACGGAGCCGAAATCCTCAACCTCAATCCCGTGGTGTCGGTTGAGTTGAAGGACGATGTCTATCAGTTGACAACGGGAACGGGTAATGTCTTCGGCGCTCCGTCTTTGATCATTACGACCGGCGGTCGATCGTATCCGGGCTGTGGTACGACCGGTGACGGTTATGCATGGACCGAACAATTCGGACACACCATCGTCAATACGGTTCCCGCGTTGACTCCCGTTACGTGCAATGAACCCTGGGCCAATGAACTGAAAGGTATTACGCTTCCGGATACAGAAATCGCGGTCTGGGATAAGTCGGTTCTTAATCCTCAGGTCGGTGGTTCTACAGACGTTCGGAGGAAGAAGAAAGCGGCTCCACTGGACGCACGCCGTGGATCGTTTTTGTTTACGCATTTCGGCTTTTCAGGTCCGGCGGCTTTGAACGTCAGTCGCGCAATTACTCGCAGAGAATCACCGGCAGGACTGCAATTGCAACTGGATTTCCAACCTGGCCAAAGACATGAAGCCGTTGCTGATCAGATTAGGTCCGGCTGTGCTGCTAATGGAAAACAAACGGTAAGCAACCTGCTTGCGGCTACATTTCCTTCCCGACTGGCCGATACGCTCATCCAGAACAGTGGAATCGATTTGAAAACAAAAAATGCCGAGCTTTCCAAGGCACAGCTCGTCCGTCTGGTTGAAGCGATCAAGCGGACTCAATTGCCGGTTAGCGGAACGCTGGGCTTCAAAAAGGCAGAAGTGACCGCAGGCGGGGTCGATCTCAAGGAGGTCGATAGCCGGACGATGGAAAGTAAGTTGCAGCCGCGACTCTTTCTGGCAGGTGAAATACTCGACCTCGATGGACCGATCGGCGGATTTAACTTTCAATCCGCATTCAGCACCGGCTGGCTTGCCGGGCAAAGCGTGGTCAAGACGAGCGATTGAACGCCCGCAATAGGCATGATTCGTTCAGCCAGGCGTAAATTCAGCCAGGCGTAAATATAATAGACCAACACAAAATAGACGAGCACAGCTTAGCCGACGGACGGGCTAAGCTGTGCTTCGTTTCTCTGATCATAATGCGTCTGATCAATATTCGTTGCAACGTAAATACTGCGACGATGGCTATGACGCGGGCTATTTGCGTCGCTTGATCAGCAAGCCCGCGCCTAACACGCCCAGGATCGCGAAAGATGTGGGCTCCGGAATGACGCTGCGGATAAAGATGTCTGTTCCCCCCGCGTGAAAAGCTTCATCCGGACTTGAAAATGCAGGCTCATCCTCAAGCCAACTTTCAGTGAATCCAGCCTCGGTACCGAACTGCCATGTTCCACCAGCGTTTGAGAAAACTACTCGTGAGTTTCGATCCGTCGTTAAATCAAGAATTGCGATGCCCGACGCGTCAGTTGATATGTACTCGAAATCAGATCCGCCGGTCGTAAAGATCTCAGCCCCTGTCCACGAGTTTGAGAAAGTACCTCCGTTCGCCGTAACCGTTACCTCAACGACGTCAGTTGACAGATCAAAAACCTGCATCGAGTTGTTTGCAGATCCATTGTCGACAGTGACGCTGACGATGGGGTTGATTCCGAAAACGACGACGTCATCGTTGTTTGTCCACTCAGGGTAAACGAAGTTGTACGTGAATGGGTCAGCACTGACTGTTGAAACAGAAATGAGAATCGCAATGAACGCGGAAGTGGCAATTGGGCGAAGCATTTATTCTCCTTCAGGCTTAATGCGTTTAAACAAGAACCTAAGACGAAACAAGAAGCTACGACGATCGATGCTAAACGTGGATTTCCCGAATTGCCATTAATTCTGCAGGGGCTTCCCCGGCAGGTCGGTGGAAAACGAGCCTCCAGTGGTTTTTCGATCGTTGGGGATAGAAAAGTGCTCTGGTTAGTCGCCGGTTTTCTGCGCTCCATGCTCGAAAGAGCACGTCAAAATGTTCCGCGCAAGCCGGGCGATTCTGTTCGGAGTGTGCTCAGAGCGATTTGCCATCATTGTTTGCTTGCGCGGAATTGCAATTGCGGCAGCGAATCCAACTATTGGCGGTGCACCTATATGCGCATGTTCGAAAACCCGCCGGCCGAAGTAGATGCACACCAGTTTTGGTTATTCAAAACTGGTGTGGTCGTGTTCTCGCCCGGGTGTTATGTTTTGGTTATTCAAATTTGGTTAATCAAATCGACCGTGATCACAGGTGCCGGAGACCAGAAGGTGCCGGACGTTTGGTACAGATGTAAAGAATGGAGTCCCTGATGGTACGACCAAAGTCGAATGTGCTGACGGACCGGGAACTTGCTGTGATGCAGGTATTCTGGCAGCACGAAGAAGCCACCTCTGAAGTTGTCCTTGAGGAACTTAAGCAGCAGGGTGAATCGCTCGCTTATGTCACTGTGGCCAACGTTGTGCGTGGCCTTCTAGAACGCGGCTTTCTGAAGCAGACCCACCGCGAACGCCCTTATCGATACCGTGCGGCCAGAACTTTCGACTCTGTATCGAAAAGTCTGGTTGGCGATCTCGTCAAAAGGGTGTTCAACGGTTCCCGTGAGTCTCTGCTGGTTCACGTACTCAAACAGAAGAAGCTCTCCGCTAATGAGCGGGCGTTGCTAATGGATATCCTTGATGAGTCTTCAGATGCGACCAATGAGTCCAGTTCGACCGCTTCCTCCCGCACCTCAAAGCGGAGAAGCAAATCATGAACGGTCAGTCTCCGATGGAGTGGATATTCTGTGCGTCCCAGCTTTGCCTTATCTGCACATTGGCCATGCTGGTCAGCAGGTTGACGATAAAACGAAGTCCAGCGACAGCTTGTAATATTTCAACCGTTGTCGTGATGGCGGGCGCGGTGCTCGTTGTGCTGACAGCGATGTGCTTGCCAAGAATCTGGTCCGTTGCGTCTGAGGTGCCGTCGTCGGCGCCGGCAATTGCGCAGGCCCCAGATTTGTCAGGCAATACTCAACCTAAACCGGATGCTCATCCGTTCAAAAGCAGCGAAACAGCGGCGGCAGGTGTTTTCAATCTTCAAGAAATGGTCAGTAGGATTCGCCAGTATCTGCCAGAAAATCGTGGAGAAAACAAAACTCATACGATTGCGGACTGGCTGCGTTTGCTTGGGTTGGCTTCACTGCTATTCGGGCTCGTACTGACATTTCGAATTGTGGCTGGCTGCGCAGGCCTTATTCACTTGAGACTGAACAGCACCATACTGAATAGCGCTGCAATGCAGCGTCGCATAGCATCCTATTCCGCACGAATCGGGCTCAGTTCATCCATTACGTTGCGAACAAGCAGGTTGCTCAACAGCCCGTGTATCGTGTGGCTGGTGCCGAACACAATCTTTCTGCCTGTTGATTTCGGCCAGTGGACCGAAGCCGAGCAGCAAGCCTGTCTGGCGCACGAGCTTGCTCATATCAAACGACACGATGCTATGACACGATTTTTCGCCGCTGTCGCTCAGGTTGCAACTTGCTGGCATCCGTTAATGTGGCTGGTTAGACGCGAAATGAGTCTTGCTCAGGAACTATCAGCGGACCAGTTGGCAATGTGCGCGATGGGAAATGACCGCCAGAGAAATACGCTTTACCGGAAAGGGCTTTCAGCGTTAGCGCTGCGTCTGGATGCGAGAGTCTCCTCTCATTCCCGATCCGTTTACTTTTTGAGTACTTCAGTTTTTTCAAGTTCATTGATCAGGAGGATCAAAATGCTGAAAGGAATCGAAACTGTGTCGCGACCCGCCGGTCGTGCGGGGTTTGCAGCGACATTGTCTGTTCTGGTTGTCTGTACGTGGCTTTGTTGCTGGTCTGCCGAAGCGCAGACTCAGGAACCAGTGACACCACAGGCTGCGGATTCACAAATCTTTGAAGACCCGAACGTCAAACCTGCTGCCGCAGAATTGGCCATTGCTTCGGGACCCTTCCAGTCACCTGCAGCCAGTCCCTGGGATGACCTCGGCGGGCAGGCAGGCTTTCTGTCAGTTCGGGTTTCAAGACTGGCCGAACATCCAGCCGTCGGACCTCTCGTTCACGATCTGGTCAACGAAGCTGAAATACTGATCGACGGACAGTCGTTTTCGGATTTCGGATTGACCGTTGAGAATCTCGATCGTGTGGACTTTTCACTTTCGACAGTGCTGCATCGTACTCCCGAGGATGGCGAAATAACCGGATGGTCGATCGGAGGCCACGGCTTTTCTTTTCGTACCGGAACTGTTGTCCAGTGGAATGAACTTGTAAAGGCGCTTGACTGGTCTTCGATGCTTGAAGCAGAAACCGGTGAAGCGCTGGCGAATTCGCTGATGGACTCGGCGGAAGCGGGAACGTACTTCTGCGTCCCGGGAATGGTAGAGCAACAGCGGGAACTGTCGCCGCCGGGTAGGCTTCAGCGTCAAATGTGGAGTGACGTCGATGGTGGTATCGCGACTGCCTGGATCAGCCCATTCGAAGTCAAAGAGGTGTTGCTGAGCCAGATGGAGGACGACGAAGAGGAAGCATTCCTCGTGATGGCCAGCAAAGTTCTTGAGGCGACCGATTCATTTGCCCTCGGAGTAGATGTCTCAGATACGCCCCAATGTGAATTGGTCAGACTTGCTTTTGAACCTTCAGAAGGCTTTAGCTGCGAGGAACTCATGGCCCGGCTCCAGGAACAGTGGAAAGTTCTGGCTGAGTTTGCCGATGAGGAGGATTCCGAATTGCCGCAGTTAGCCGAGCAGTTCTCTTCACTCGAGATGGAGGTCGTATCATCAGACGATGGCGAGTACGTCCTGGTAACCGGTGAATTCTCTTTCCTGCTTTCATTTGGTCTTCAGTAGGTCTCACTTGAAAAATGAAGATCTAACGGCAAATTAAAAACCAACAGGCGTGAGTGACCGAATACTGCCAGGTGTTCGGTTCTCACGCCGTTTTCACTACGACGTCATGCCATCGTGACGTCATGCCATAGTTCAGTTCGCGGATTGGTCCCTCCACAAATCTACTTCTCGAAGCTGTTCCCAAACGTACTCTTCAAGACGGACTTCTCATCGCAAGGCGCAGTTAAGCGTCAGCCGGCGGGCAAAACACGAACCGTCACGTCACCGTGCCAGGGGAACTCAACTAACCCGACGTCGTAGGTTGAATCAGCGGCTGGCTGTTTGCTGCTTTCCGGTTGTGGTGGCGTCTATCGCTCCTGATTCGATCGAGTCCAGTGTTCGGGCGACTAAACGTTTCGTCGTGGCGATACTTGATTGAGTACGCACACTCGCCTACGATATGCTCATCGCTTCCAACTCAGCTCTACCCTTCCCTGCCCTCTCTCCGATCCGCCTTCCGCAGACTGATGCGGATTTATTGCTTTGGCGGCGATCCACGTTTCGCGGATGATTCGAAATGGGGGATGTGATGTTCTTGAAGGGATTGAGTCCAGTTGTTGACTGTCGTTGTGCGGTGCTTTTTCTTGCCGTTTTCCACGCGGATTTTCTTTCAGCGCAATACGAATCGAACCTGGTTCGCAATCCGGGATTTGAATCAGATATTGAGTCGTGGAAGTCGCAAACTCCCGATCGAATTCAACGAATCCGATACGACAGCATTGAGGGGGATTGGTCTCTCGCGATTGAGCACGGGCGCCCGATACAGTCCACTTCTGTCTACAACCGCGTCACAACGGATGCCAGCCGTGGAGCGTTTGAGCTTTCCATTAATGCTCGCTCGGAGATCGGTTTCGGTTCGATCAACCTTCGAATCAGGGTCAACGGCAATGCGGCGGCGGAACACTCGCGGCGATATGATCTGACTGGCTACACCGGCTGGCAGAAACTGGCCCTTGATTTTCACTCAGCTGAAGAAGTTCAATCGCTTGCGGTGATAATCGACGTGGAGGAAACCAGTGAGACGACATTGATTGATCACGTCGT
>JBCCFB010000316.1:0-6736 GCA_039029995.1 Planctomycetota bacterium | reverse complement strand
GAAGTTACCTATGAGTCAGAGAACCGGCGCGAAGTTGTCTTGTATGATGCGGTGACAGGTGACCGCTTGTCCCCGATTGATGAAGTAACCGCCACAGAGCTTGCTCGCCGTGATTTCGCCGGCGATGCCGATGTGACGTCAATTGAAAAAATTGAGTCAACGGGCTCGCACTCCGAATACCGCAACAAGGAGTTACCGGCCTACAGAGTCACACTTGACCACGCAACCAATCCATCAATTTACATATCCGCCAATCGAGGCACCGTGACTACCAGACGCAATAACCAGTGGCGACTATTCGATTTCTTCTGGATGCTTCACACCATGGACTATCAAGGCAGGGACAACTTCAACCACTGGCTGCTCAAAGGCATGTCCGTCTTCGGCATGGCGACGGTTCTCTCAGGGTTCGGCCTGTGGGTTAAGACGTCGCGTCTGTTTCGGGGGTCGAGAAAACGATCACGTGGCGGCGACGCCCTTTAAAACTAGTGTCCAGGCCACTGCCGATCCGGCAGCCGTTCATTCAAAATCGTGGCGCAGACCGGCCCGCGAGCATTCCCTGCAAGGTTTACACAAAAAAAGTACCGCTTCTGCCGGGGGTTCCTGAAGAACGCATGACTGGCAGAAACGGCGATTTCGCCGGTAACCGGCCTAAGGCAGACGGCCTCTACCACTTAGCGGTCGCGCGAGTCAGGAGTGGTTTCCTGATCTGACTCAGGAGTTGGAGTTGTCAGCGTCTGCGCGATTTGACCATCGAGCCAGCCAACAAATGATTCCGGATCTGCATTGATCTTCTCGATGCACGGAGGGCAACACACGTATATTCGTCGTCCGTTGACGACCGTTGACTGCATTGACGCATCGACAGGTTTCTCCATGACGGGACAGACCGCTTGAGCTCGCGCCAGATTGTCCTGAACTGTCGCCCAATGCCCTGCATTTATCTCTCCCCCGTTGCAACCGTCGCAGCAAAGAAAAATGTGTTCCTCGCCGGCCTGCACTTTGATCGGCCCACCCAACGACCCGAGCTCTTTGCCTGAAACCGGACAGATGCCCTGTGCTGCAACGTGATAGTGATCGGGATCTACAGGCCGAACAGCTGCCGCATAACTTGCGGAAACGCTTGCAAATACCGCATCGCTATCCTCCTGGATCTTTTCAATGCATGGCGGACAGCAGACAAAGATCCGCCGGCCGTTAACCAATGTGGATTGCATACTGGAATCAACTGGTTTGTCCATGATCGGGCACGTACCCTGTGCGGCCGCGAAGTTGGCCTGGATAGCGGCCCAATGGCTGCCGTCGATCTGCTTCGATTGGCATCCGGCGCAACAAAGGAAGACGTGCTCGCCTCCGGCATCAACTTTGACCGGGCTACCCATTGAACCCAGTTCGGCGCCGGTAACGGGACAGATCCGCTGCACCGCAACCTGCAGCTGATCCGATTGCGACAATTCGGCAGCCTCCTGCTGTTGAGGTTGCTGCTGTGACTCCTGAGCAGCAGTAAGACCGGGAACCGCGAGCGCCATAGTAAATGAGATGGAAATTGAGATAGTGAGTAAGATTGAAAAGACGAATTTCATGTCTACCTCGTGATTGTTGTTAAAGTGAAGTTGATTGTTCTCAGCCGGGAACCTACCGCGGTTTCAAAGCCCGCTTGAGCCTCCTCAGCAAAATGAACCGGTTACACAATTGAATTGATACCTTGCCGGCCTCTCAAACTCTGGTGGAGTGATCAGTTTTGTTACGCTGCTTCGCTGTGAGCGTGCAGCCTCTCAAACCTTTCGTCATGGAAGCCCGCATTCCATTTACATTCCATGTAGGCGCAGTAAACGACGGGCACGACGAAAAGCGTTATCAGTTCGACAAGCATTCCACCGAAAACCGGGACTGCCATTGCTCTGGCAACATCGGCGCCACGTCCGGTTGCATAGAGGACAGGCAGCAGGGCTATCAGCGTGGTCGCGGTCGTCATCAGGCAGGGACGAATTCGCATCAACCCGGCGCGAACTGTCGCGTCCCTGATTTCACCGATGCTGCGCATGCGGCGTTTTTTCATCGTCTGATCAAGATAGGTGGCGATCACAACTCCGTCGTCAACTGCGATTCCGAAGAGGGCAATGAACCCGATCCAGACTGCCGTATTCAACTGCACACCCGAATAGGCAAGTGCAATCATGCCGCCACCAAAGGCCACTGGAATTCCGGCGAAGATCACAAGCGTGATCGGTATTTCACGGAACTGCAGGTAGATAATGAAAATGTTGACCAGCAGCACCATCGGGATAATGATCATCAGCCGGTTGTTCGCTTCGATCTGATTCCGGAAAGACCCCACCGCTTCGGTTTCGAAACTGTCATCAACAGGAAACACCAGAGCGCCATCCTGTTCGGGATCTTCTTCAGCGAGTCTCCGCGCGTTTGCGATGTAGCGTTCAACTGAATCTACAACTTCCAGAGCACCGAATCCTTCATTGGGAGCGAATGCAACGTGCGCTACCAGCCTGGCGTCCTCACTGTTAACGACGCCGGGTCCCATCGAGGATCTAATCGACGCAAGATTGTCGAGGGTCACGACATCTCCGGTGTCGGTAACGACCGGAATCTCATGCAGAGAGTCAATACGATCCCGCAGATCACGTCGATAACGCACCTGAATCGGATACCGTTCCCGTCCCTCCACCGTCGTGGTGGCATTGATGCCGCCAAGAGCCGCTTCGACAAACTGGTTTACCTGCCTGACGCTCATGCCGTATCTGGCTGAAGCCGCACGGTCAACTTCGAACTCGAAATAAGGCTTGCCCAGAACAATGTCCGGACTGACCGTACCCGGGTTGATCATCGCATGTTGTTTCAGATGTTCGGCTACTGCCGTTGCAGCCTCTGAGAGGCCTTCGAGAGTTCCTCCGTAGATTCGTATCGCCATGGATGCCTTGATACCACTTTGCAGCATGACCACGCGGCCTTCAATCGGCTGGAGTTCATCCGCCATGGTAATACCAGGAAGAGTCGCAACGTCGTTTATCTCCTCCCAGATTTTCTTCTCCGTCATCCCGTCACGCCATTCACTGCGAGGTTTCAGCATCACGTATGTCTCGATCATCGCAGCCGGAGCAGGATCCAGTGCAGATTCAACGCGACCAATCTTGCCAAGGACATTCTCGACCTCGGGAATTTCTTTGATCATTGCGTCCTGAGTCTGAAGCACCTCCATCGCCAGCGTAAAACTTGCCGACGGATAGAGACTCGGCATATAGAACCAGCTTCCTTCGTCGAGTGCGATCCAGTCATCTGTGGGTAGCCCCGTCATCCAGTGCTTGAATTCGACATAGTCTTCTGACTGGTTGAAATCCGCTCCGAGGTGCAATGCGATCTGTTCGAACGGGTAGAGAACTGCCGGGAGGCCGACCCACGCGCCGGCGCCGAAAAAGATGATCAGTGCCGGAACTGCCAGAAAGGTCTTCTTGAATTGCAGAAAGAACCGCAGTGACGGTTCGTAGATGAAGTTGACAACCCGTGAAACCGGATTCTTTTCGACGAGCCTGACAGACTCGCGCATCATCCAGTACCCGAGGGCCGCTGCCACGATCGTGACGGCTGCAATTGTGACTGGAAAAGGAAATGGCGATAATTCCTGTAGTTGCTCCCGCCAGACGAAATGCGCTGACAGCCATCCAATAACCGCCAAAGCGATACCACCGCCCACCCCTTTCCACTGCTTTCGTTTATCGGTTGTGAGGAGTACACGAGAAAGCATCGGCACAAACATCACCGCAACAATCAGGCTGGCGACAAGCGCATAGGTCTTGGTCCAGGCCAATGGAGCGAACAGGCGATAATCACGGCCGGTCAGAAAAAAGACCGGAAGAAAGCTGATAACAGTAGTGCTTACGGCTGTCACAACGGCGGGAGCCACCTCCGAAGCCGCACTGATAATCGTCTTTATGCGGCCTTCTTTTCCTCCATCGCTCCCGGCCGATTCCCAGTCGGCGAGATGGCGGTAGATGTTCTCTGAAATGATGATCGCCATGTCCACCATTGTGCCGATCGCAATTGCGATGCCTGCCAACGACATGATATTGGCGTCAACTCCGAAAGTGTTCATCGCGATAAACGACATCAGCACGGCCAGAGGCAAAGTAATTGCGATAGCGATGCTCGAGCGGATGTGCAGAAGAAACAGGACCACGACAACAATTGTCACCAGAATCTGCTGAGACAACGCGGTGGTCAAAGTGGCGACTGTCTCGTCAACCAGTTGTGTACGGTCGTAGATTCCGCGGACTTTGATACCACCAAGCTCACCCTCCAATGACGAGATCTTTTCTTTGACACGCTCGATGACGGCGCGAGGATTCTCGCCATACTGCATTACGACCACGCCACCAACAGCTTCACTTCCATTCCAGTCCAGCGCACCGCGCCGGAACGACGGACCGACCTGAACGGTAGCGACGTCACGAATTTGAATCGGAATCGAACCACGGGTCGTGATTACCGTCTGTTCAATCTGCTCCAGAGTTTCCTGCTGAGTTTTGTTAGCTCCGATAAAGCCGATACCGCGCGCAAGAAACTCCATGCCGCCTGTCTCGACGGTCTTGGCTCCGACATCGATATTGGAGTCGCGGACAGCCGTCAGCACTTTTTCGAGCGTCAATCCGTGGAAGCGCAGCTGATTCGGGTCTACATCAATCTGATACTGACGCACATAGCCGCCGATCGAAGCGACTTCAGCAACACCGTCAACAGACTGAAGCGCATACTTGACGACAAAATCCTGTTTGCTGCGCACGTCAGCAAGGTTCATATCCGCCGGTGCGTCCAGCACGTAATAGAAGATCTGGCCCAGTGCTGTAGCGTCGGGACCAAGGACGGGGCTGACCCCTTCGGGAAGATCGATGTCGGACGTCAGTTGTGCAGCTACTTGAAGACGCGCCCATTCAAAATCAACAGAGTCCGCAAAAGTCACCTGAACGAAGCTGAAGCCGAACATGCTTTTGCCACGCACGCTTTCAGCCCCCGACACCGTCTGAAGCGCAACCGAAAGCGGGTATGTTATCTGATCTTCAATGTCCTTCGGACTTCTTCCGGGCCATTCAGTCAGCACGATAACCTGATTGTCACTCACGTTGGGAATCGCATCGAGCGGAACTTCACGACACGCGTGCCACCCGAATCCGATAATCGCGACAATTGCAAACAGAACGACAAGACGTTCGCGAACGCAGAACTCAACAACTTTTGCAATCACTGGCCCGCCTCCGGATTCAGTTTTGCAAGATATTTGTCGGGGTTGGCCAGAAGTGCTCCGCGACAGCCTTCACAACAGATAAACACTGTACGTCCGTTTACATCAACTTTGGGCGGAGTTCCCATTGAGCCCAGTTGCATGTCCGCAACCGGACAAGTTCTCTGAGCTCTCGCAAGGCGTTGCTCAACTGCCGACAGTTTTGACAGGGCATCTGTTACGTTTGCAGGCTCCTCATCATTGTCTGAACCGGATCCTTCACCGGCCTCGTGAGGTGGTGCCGTCTGAGGCAACGACATCCGGGGGAGACTGTCAGGTTCATCCAGTGGCCGAATCTGAGGAAGCGTTGAAATCACAGGTACGGCTGCTTCAGCACCGGGAGCCTCAACGATTCCATTGTCAAGAATTTCGAGGTACTTCTGTGGTTCATCAATGAGCGATTGCCGGCAGCCTTCACAACAGATAAAAACCGCACGCCCTTCGACATCGACTCTGATCGGTGTGCCCATCGAGCCCAGCGGGAAGTTGGCCACAGGACATATTTTCTGTGCAACAGCGAGGACACGGTTCTCCGCATCCAGCGCGGCCATCGCTTCGTCAATGATTTTCTGTTTGTCAGCTTCTTCTGCAGCAGCCTCATCCAGAATCGCAAAATACGTTTCCGGCTCGTTCCTCAAGCCGGTTTCGCATCCCGCGCAACAGATCCAGACTCTCCGGCCCCGGACATCAACAGGCAACGGTGTTCCCATTGATCCCAATGCCGCCATCGTCACCGGACAGATTTTTTGAGCCATGACTTCACCTTTGTCCTCGTCAGACAGCGCTTCGAGGGCGGCCATGATTTCCGGTGAATTGAACAGATCCGTTTCTTCCGGCTCGCGCTCGATGGCCCTCGTCGGATCGATCAAAGAGGGTTTGCCAGCCATACTGAATTGTGAATCGACCAGCAACGCCGCCCCGGAAACAACGCGTTCTCCGGCATCAACCCCCTTCACGATCGACACTTTATCACCGACGATTTGTCCGACGACGACATTCCGGAATTCAAAACGTCCGGGCTCGGTTTCCACGTAGGCAACGCTTTGCTCTCCCGCCATCAATACTGCATCGCGTGGTACCACGATGTCGTGAGCCTGCTCCAGCGGCGTCGATACGAAACCGAGTGTCGATGCAGGAACAAGTTCCATTCCACATTCGGGGCACTGCCCTGGCCCGTCACGTATCACCTGGGGATGCCTGGGGCTGATCCATTTGCCGACAAGATCCGGATCGTAAACTGCACTCCCTTCTGACTCAGGCGCATTCACAGCCGCAGATATTGCTGCCGATGCATAGTCACCGATTTTCAGGGCACCGTCTTCGTTTGGAATTACGACCCGAACGCCGATCGTCCGGGTTTCGCGATTCACCATCGGATCGACAAAGGCCACCCGGCCGACAAACTCCCGGCCGGGCATCGATTGAACCTGAGTCACAACGCGCTGGCCG
>JBCCFB010000315.1:0-6768 GCA_039029995.1 Planctomycetota bacterium | reverse complement strand
GCTCGAGGTGCTCAATCAACAATTCCTCAAGCCCGAGCTCTTCGAGATACCGGCTGATTTTCTCCGCTTCAGAAACATCCGTCTGCGCGCTGGCCTGCGGCGCTCCCGCCGCGAGCGCAATGAAGCAACAGATTGTCAGTCTGAGCAGGCACATCAGTTCAGGCTCATTCTCCAATCGGGACGTAATGAACGCCTTTGAAACCATTCGCTTTGCAGGCGCCGATGGCCTGAGCGACCGGCTCAAAGGGGACGTCGGCGGCAACGCGGATAAATGCGCCTTGTTGTTTTACCTCGTCCGAGAAAACTTCGAGGGCCCTGCTTATTTCCTCAAGATCATTTGTTCGTAATGCTTCAAGCTGAAAGAGCACCAGTTCGCCCTGACGTACGACATCAATAATGACAGGATCCTCGTTTGACGCCGCGTCATCTGCGCTTCTTTCTTCCACTTTGATCCCCGGGTTCAACTGACGTTCCGGACGGACAAAAGTCGTAGTCACCAGAAAGAAAATCAGAAGCAGGAATACAACATCGATCATGCTGGTCATGGACAATTCCAGCTTCTGGTTTCGGCGCTGATATCTTGTACTGAGTCTCATTCGACTAGCGTCCCGAAACTGCAGTATCGATTCTCGTAAACCCCATCTGCGACAGTTTTGTAATCAGCCTGTTTACATGACCTGCAGGACATCGCCTGTCGCATCGCAGCTGAATCTTAATCCTGCCCGGATCGTTATCCTGGTTTTCAAGTTCGTTTTTGATTGCATTGAGTGCGCTGTCGGCTGACATCTTCCGCCCGCCGACGAAAATCTGTCCAGTCTTATCGAGATTGAGCGTCACCATCGCCGGCTCGGCAAGTATCGCTCCTTCATCGACCGGCGCAAGCTCGATCGGATAATCCACCGTACGAGTGATCTGCGAGACGGTCATGAAAAAAATGATCAACAGAAAAACGATGTCGATCAACGGTGTCATATTGAACCTGATCGAACTGTCGCGTCGCGATTTTGAGAGCTTCATGATGCCACCGCGCCTACTGGTTCTTCTTGCGGATTATTTCAGCGTTTCGCTTACGGCCAAGCGGCATCATGACCCTTTCAATCCTTTTTCCCGCCTCTGCAACGATGGAGTCGATCTTGTTCCGGAAATAGCTGAAGGCAACCATTGCGGGAATCGCCACCACGAGGCCCAGCAATGTCGTAATCAATGCCTGACCGATTCCTCCAGCGAGTTCCTGCGGTCGCGCCATCCCTTCGAGTCTGGCGATCGTTGTGAACGCCTCGATCATGCCGAGGACGGTACCAGTCAGTCCGAGCATCGGCGCGATTGCACCGATTACGTTCAGCACCTCGGTTTTCCGGTAGAGTTTGCCGGTCTGGTCTTCGCCGGCTTCTTCGACAGCGGAACGATACTCGGCGAAACCGAACTCACTGCTCTTATAGCGGTGAAGACCTGCGAGTATGACTTCTGTTGAAAGCGAGTAGTTCTCTTCGTCTTTACATAACTCAATCGCCTTGTTCACTTCACCATGAGCAATCAAAGCTTCGAGTTCCTCAAGCACTCCATCGGGCACCAGGCGCTGACGGTTGATCGTCACTAGATGCTCGATAATGAAATAGAGTGCTACAACCGAAAGCAGAAGAATCAGCGATACGATGATGACTCCGAAGAGGTTGCCACCGAACAGCATCCGGAAGATTGTCAGCTCGCCATCTTCATCTTCTATGGATGTATCCGCATCGCCCGCGTCTGTTCCGGTATCCGCATCCTGCGCAAATGCCTGGCAATCGACCGGCAGTTCACCCGTCAGGAGATAGCTGGTCGAAAACTCCGGGTTGCTGAGCCAGATAAATGCTGCAACCGAAAACAGCATGAGAATCAGCTGCCGGTTGATAATGCCCGTTCTCGGTATCAAAGCCAATTTCGTTCCTTAGTTTGCGCGGCGGAGGTTGCGGCGACTGAAGAGGGACTGCAGTTCCGCGTTACTTTTCGTTCGCGGCTGCGAGACGTCCATGATACGTGTTCGGATAGCGGCGCAACAACTCGTTTGTGAGAATACGCCGCTCATTTACATTCCCCTCTTTCCCGGATCGTTCGGCTGCACCGTAAAGCGCGGCGGAGGAGATCTCTTCAAAAGTTTCGCCAAAAATTGCCGGTATCGTAAGCAGGGAAACAAGGGACGCATCTGACGACGAGGCTGTCGGGGAGGGATGCATGCCTTCCAGATAGAGGGCGACAGCTCGACACGCGGGATCAAATGTGTCTTTGCCGCGCAATAGCTGCAGCCCCTCATCGATCCTGTCTTGTGAGAACAGCAGTCTGGCTTCGAGGACTTTTACCCAATCGGGATGCGATCCCTGCTGTCTAAGCTGCTCGATATCTTCACGGACCACATTCAGTCTGCCCGCTGCGGTCGCCAGCGAAGCGCGATACACAAGCACTCCTCCGATCGCCGGAAATCCACCCGGGCCGATGTGCTCAGACAGATCGTCAACAGCCAGCCCGGCATTTTCCTGATCGAACCAGACGGGTAGCAGTTTGCTGGAGATCAACGAGTTGATCTCTCGTTGAGTGAATGCATACTCCGGAACAATGTCGTCTCCGATCTGTGGTTGCAAAGATGCAGCCAGAAGAAATGGTTCAACAGCGGCTTCACGATTTCCGGATTGGATCCGTCCGTACATGGCCGCCAGTGAAATAAGGTATCTCGTTTCGGCATCGAATTGAAACCCGGCAGAATCACCTCCTGGTTTGACGAGGCTGTACATGGGCTCTGCAATCGAAGCGATGCTCCACCAGTCCCCCGATTCCAATCGCGACTTGATGCGAAACATCGGCAGTCCGATTTGAGAAATCCGCCGGTCGAACTCCGCGCGGCTTTCATCGGGGACATCCGCCCGAAGAATTGCGTCCCAGGTCAGGCTGGTTCCATCAGTGAGCAGCACTCGATTGTCGTTAAACGACTCGATCCCGGAATCTGACAAAACACTCAGATCTCGCAGTACGATCGTCGTCCGGTTTTGTGCGTTAGCACTATTGCCGATAGCCATCGACAGCACGCTCGCAACACAAATCACAAACACTGGCTGGATCTTCATTCTGGCTTTTTCAATTCCATCTGCCATCTGCCGGTATCGTCTTCCTACGCGTTTTTTCAGTGCAAATTCAGCACCGCCGCTCGGGCCGCGACGATCAAATGCAGAATTAGTGAAAATCAGGATTCCTGTCTAATAAAATGCTACTTGGAGCGTCAATCAGTTTAGCGAATTATCCGGCTGAAGCAGGTGCCGCATTTCTGCCTGCTGGACGAAGGATTCTTATAGCGAATCCTGGAACAAATCACCGGTTCGTTTCGTCACATGCCGGTCCGGGGTTGAACCCCGTTCGCAAGCCGAAATGCGCTTCGTCACCAGTTGCTCATCAGTTCAAACTTCCAGAGGTCAACGATGAATTCTCGATTCAATAATGTTCAGCGACTGGTGATTCCGGTGCTTGCGCTTGCCGTCACATTCGGTGTCGCAACCGCGGCCGCGCAGCAGGAAATCGGATTTGTGGAACAGTTCGCGCTGAGCAGTGACCGCGAGAAAGAACTCGAAAAACTCGTCCCCGGAACAGATGACTACTACTATTTCCATTGCCTCCACTTTTTAAATACGGGTCGCTTTGATCAATGCGACAGCATGATGGAGCAGTGGGAAGAAAGGCATGGAGCCAACGGCCGCTACGTCATAATCCGCAACCGACTGGCACTTCTGGGATACGACACAGATCCTGAAAAGACGATCAGCTATCTAAAGACGCGGCTGAACGTCAACCTGAATCACCAGCGCGAAATCCCGCAGGCTCAAAGAGATCTCGAAGTAGACCTGGATCCCGCGCTACTTGACGAGGAAAGGCTGATCCGCGACTCTCTGCGTCGCGATCGTGATCTTGGTGATATTGAAGACAGCCTGCTGGAGGCACTTGCGGATCGAAACCTGTCTGCCGAGCAACGCCGAATCCTGCTCAACCGAATTGCACATCCGGACTATCCCGGTCTGGTGGATTTGATTGCCACCGAACTTCGCGAACGTGAGACAACCAACTTCGGCCGATTTAGCTGTCATCGTTTGCTTACGCTTGCCCAACTGGAGGAACTTGCAGGCAAAGTTCCTGCGCTGAAAGTGGACAATAGCTTTGTCAACATCTGGCTTGGCAAACTTGTTCCCGGTGAAGACGTCGACTGGCGTTCCGATCAAGCCGAGCATCGCGCCTACCTTGAGCGGTTGAAAGCCTATGTCATGCCGCTGGCGCCCAAGTTCAACTCGTTGAAGGCCTGCGTTCTATATCGTCTGCTCGACGCCGACCGCAACGAAGAGGTTTTCGACCATGATCTGTTCATGGAATATCTGAAACTGCCGCGTAGCGTCGGCTATATCAACCCTGAATTTATTCGAAGTATCCGGCAATCGGATCACATCGCCAATCTGAACCTGGATTTCCAGCAACAGATCATGCTCGCGCCAGTTTACGACGACACGCAGCTAGTCGCGGAGTTTCTGCAGCACTTCCTTGCAGAAGCGGCCAGTGACCGTGCCTATCGACGATATGTTGAATCGGAATTCCTCAGCCGACAGATGGCGATTGGAAAAATCCTGCGTGGACTTGGCGATACCGAGAAACTGGCTTCGGTTCTTTCGCCGCAGGAATATCAGGACCTGCTGAATCGAGTTGATCTTTATTTCGCAAAAACCAACAAACAGTTCTACGGCCTGGAAGAAGCCGTTAATATCGAACTCTACACCAAGAACATCGAGTCATTGATCGTCAAAGTCTTTGAGATCAACACAAACAATTTCTACCGTCGGGAAATGCGTGAGATTGACACGGATATCAATCTCGACGGCCTGGTTCCAAATCAGGAAATGCGATTCGAGTATGACGACGCCCCTGCTCTGCGTATCAAGCGGAACTTCGAGATTCCCGGACTGGACGAAGCCGGTGTCTACATCGTCGACTTTATCGCCGGTGGACAGAGCTCGCGCGCCTTGATCAGAAAAGGCAGACTTTTTCTCATCGAACAGACAACAGTTGCAGGCCATGTTCTCAGGGTAGCCGACCAGGATGGTGAACTCATCAGTGACGCAAACGTTCTCGTGTCCGGCCGTCGCTATGACGCCAATGAAGACGGACTGATCGCAATTCCGTTTACGGACTCTCCTCGTTTCCAGCCGGTCATCGTCAGCTCCGGCGACTTCAGTTGCCTTGAAGCTTTCCAGCATCGCAGCGAAAACTATGGACTGTCGGCCGCGATGATGCTTGATCGGGAATCACTCCTGAGATCAAACGAGGCCCGCATGCTCATTCGTCCGCAACTAACGGTTGCCGGAATACCGGCCGGTACCGGCCTGCTTGAAGACGTAGTCGTGACGATCACTTCAACCGACCACGAAGGCCACGCCTCAACCCGCACAGTAAAAGATCTCGAACTGACAACAGATGCCGAGACCGAATGTACTTTTGTTGTTCCGCCGCGATTGAGCACGGTCTCCGTTGAACTCACAGCAAGTGTAAAGAATATCAGCGCCTCGACGACGCAGAAACTTTCAGTTTCCCGAAGCTGGACGATCAATCAGATCGACAAGAGCGATGAGATTCAGGACCTCCACCTGATACCACATGATCTTGGCTATTCACTTGAAGTGCTCGGCAAGTCCGGAGAAGTTCGAGCCGGCCAGGCAGTCAGATTGTCTATCAAAGTTCGAGGGATCCGGCGCCCGCTGACAGCTGATCTTCAATCCGCCGGGGATGGTTTGATCAACCTCGGTGAACTGAATGGTGTCGAAACTCTAACGGCAAACCTCGTCGGTGGCTCAAGCCGTACATGGCACTTGAACCGGACCCGTCAGACCATTGACCGGACGATTCATGCGTCACCGGATGACGTAGTCGAGATCCCGGCGCCAGCCAGCGTCAGCGACGGCGGCCGGGATCAACTTTCTTTGTATGAGGTGCGCAATTCGCAGATCATCAACGACCAGTTTGACAACATCAGCGTTGAAGACGGGTTGATTTCAGTCAGTGGTCTCGCGCCTGGAGACTATGTTCTGCGGATAAAGCCTCTAAATCGCAGTATCACGATCCGGATAACCGAAGGGACATCCGTCGCCGGTATGTTGCATGGCGGATTCCGGAACCTCGAAGTCCGCGGCGGCACGCCGGTCCATTTCCAGGAAGGCGGCATAGGTGACGACGATATCGTCATTAAAGTCGGAAACGCCAATGAATGGACCCGGGTCCACATTGTCGCTGGTCGATACAAGCCGCGATTCGATGCGTATGCACAACTCGCCCCCATTCGTGATGTTACACCGGGCATGCAACGCAATGCCGTTCGTCGCAGCGTATACCTTGCCGGTCGTTCGATCGGCGATGAATACCAGTACATTCTTGATCGACGGAACCATACAGTTTTCCCCGGTAACATGCTCGACCGCCCCGGACTGCTTGTCAGCCCATGGGCAGTTCGCGATACCGATAACAATCAGGAAGTCCTTCAATCCGGAAACGACTATGGAATCGCCGGCAACGAACAACAATCAACTTCCGAACGTGATGCAGCAGACGGAGAACAGGGAGCTCAGTCGAGCGATTTTGCCAACCTGGACTTCCTACGCGACGCTTCTCTGATCTCGATCAACGTGAGACCGGACGAGAATGGCCTGGTCCGGATCTCCCGCGAAGATATTGGAGACCGCCAGCACATCCAGGTCGTGCTGGCAGACGCTTATT
>JBCCFB010000314.1:0-6809 GCA_039029995.1 Planctomycetota bacterium | reverse complement strand
CCGCCGTTTTTGAGAATAATCGTTTTTCGTCCGGGATCGGTCGAAAACGGAATGAGTAACGATCCATCTTCACCTGAGGTGTATTCTTTTCCACCCAACCAAATGGAGGCACTTTTCAGAACGTTATCTTTTTCATCCAAAATTGTAAATTCCTGTCCGGCTATGGTCGGATTTTCAAGGAATCGTAGTCGTCCCTTTCGGATCAACGCTCGGCTGCTTTTTCCATTTCCGATGAATTCAACTACATAAGTTCCGACGAAGTTCCGCCCAGTCGCTGTCCACCGGCTGGTCGTTGGCGGGCCGGAAGTTAGCCAATTGGACCCAGTAGAACGGGAAGTCGCGTCCGAACTTGTCCCGCCAGTCCGTGACTAACAGCGGAAAGATTGTCCGGTATTGATGTGCACGTCCTGCGTTCGATTCGCCCTGATACCAGATTGCCCCTCGAAACGAAGCATTGAGAATCGGACTGACCATCGCGTTGTACAACAGAGTCGGGTGGTTCGGACCGCGCATCGGATTGACCGGCGGCGTTCCGAGGGCTTCTGTGCTTGTTGAAAGTTTGTACTTCCACGGGCCGGCCAGATTTACCCGGTCCTGACCGCCGATCTCAAAAAAGTAATTCGCGGCTTCGCCGTGAAATCCGCCGCCTCCACTGGTATCAACGACCCTGACGGCGATCGTCATTTCACCGGCCGTCACAAGGTCAGCAGGTATTTCGTATCGGCGATCTTCCATCCATGCATTGGTCGATCCAACCAGTTGCCCGTTAACATAGGTCTTGTCGAAGTCATCAATCTTTCCAAGTGAAAGGACCGCTTCGCGGCCTGCCAGAGCGTCGGGAATTCTCAAAGTTCGACGGAACCAGACCACGCCATCCAGTTGCCGGTACCCCTGCCCTTCCCAGTTCCCGGGGGCATCCATCGCTTTCCAGTCGGAATCGTCGATATCTGTTCCCTGCCACTGGTCGCTTTCATCAGCCAGCGCCGCCTGAAAGTCCCGGCTCCATTGCTCTACTCGCTGTTGATATTCGCGAGCGCTGGTACCGTCACCGGCTGATGCCTTGATTTCTTCAACTCGATCCCGAAAAGCATCAACGGTCATGCAACTCTCGCCGCTTGTCCATGCTTCGACAATCGTCCCGCCCCAGGTCGTGTTGATCAGACCGATCGGGACGTCCAGTTCCTGATGCAGTTCGCGGGCAAAGTAGTAACCCACAGCTGTAAAATTCGCGGCGGTTTCCGGAGAGCAGATTTCCCACGCCGAGCATTCAAAGTTGCCTGTGTTCGGCAGCGGCGAAGTCCGGTTTTCGATATTGATGTGACGGATCATCGGATAGTCTGCAGCCGCAATTTCCTCATCGGGATTCCCGGATGCACGGACGGTCCACTCCATGTTTGACTGACCGCTGCAAACCCAGACTTCCCCGGCAATACAGTTGGAAAACGTCTTTGACTCCGCCGCGGTAATTACTTCGATTTCGAAGGCCGGCCCCAGCCCGATCGGATCCATCGAGACTTTCCAGGCTGAATCATCACCTGCGGTAACCGTCTTCTGCTGCTGTTGCATTCGAACAGTGACGTTTGTTCCGGCAGCGGCCCAACCCCAGACCACTAGAGGTTGATCGCGCTGCACGACCATGTTGTCACTTATCAATCCTGCAACCTGAAGCGACGATTCAGTCTGACAGAATGCTTGATTCTCAACTAACAGCAGTAAAGCAAATGCGATCGCGCACAGGCGCTTGAATAGGTTGCGGGTCATAGTTGCTCTGAATAAGGACCGGTTTCAGTTTCAGAGCAATTTAGCTGGAAAGCGGGCGCCAGTCACTTCGGTCCAGCGATTTAGCGGGCAAAGAACGAAACGAAATGGCTTTGTTGACGTCGCCGACTCATTACGTCACGTTTTTACGGGAATCTGCCCGCGGAGAGTGCCCCTGCCGTTGCGCCGGAATTCTTGCGCCGGAATTGTCGATCATCAATAAGTAGGCTGATCCCAGTATGTCCGGAACGAAAAGGGCTCGAATCGCAGTTGGCGGTTAGAGAACTGTCGATTCGAGCCCCAGTGAGGAGAGCCTCACGGTATGCCGGATGGAGATTGATAATTTCTAAGCTTTGGTCTCGTTGCAAAAAACTTCAAACGAGCCCGTGACAGCATTCCATGAGCACCCTTTTCTCACTTACATCAAATTCGCGCATTTCGGCGCAGGACAACTTCCGCACGAGAAGCCCTAGTTTCGGATGATTCCAGCCTGGGTTACATCCTCGGCCGGACGCGAAGATAGATCGCGTTGCTGTTCAGCAGGTGGCTCCACGTTTTGCGCCTGAGGCGTGTCGGAACAGCCGACACAACTTAGTGCCGGTGCGACCAGCGCACATGCAAGTAGCAGCAAATACAGTCGTTTGAGCATTTCTAGTACTCCGTTTGGGACAAGTGTCAGAACGGTTGACGAGGCAAGGCAACAAAAAATGCCTTTTCGTCGTTACGAAAAGGCATCGGCCGGGGTTCGGGTTTTTGTGTGGAGGCTAACTCATTTGTGTCGGCCTTATTTGCGCCGGCGGTTGCGCGCTGCTACTTGATAAGCGAACATTGTTCCGATGAAACAAAGACTTGAAGGTTCGGGAGTAGATGTCAGTTTCGTTACGATAAAGTTGGCGTTCAGGATTTCGGGATCGTCGCCGCGTTGCCAGCGACCCGCGAAATCAACTCCCCATCCGTTTCCCGGTCCGTCCCGCCAGTTCAGGGCGTCAAACTGTGGCTGAACGGTGCTTCCGGTCTGGCGCGAAAAACGAAGCTCGATTGTCAGGTCGCCGCGAGAATACCAGTAACCCCTGCTGAACTGGATTTCAGCTCCGAAATCATTGAGAGTCGAACCGCCGGGAAATGAGTTCGCACCGAACGACAGGCTTCCATTGCGAACCCGCGTAACCTGCCCGGTAAAGTTGGCCGCAAAGTCATCCTTCTTGCGTGGCTCCATCGGTGAAATAGAGCCGTGTTGAGTCCAGCGCTGCGAAATTAGTCGTCAACACAATTATCGCAGTCAACAAGACCCGATGCAAAAAGGAACCGGAACCGAGCCGGAAGTCGCACCGGTCTACTCTTCCGGTTGAAGATCCCATGCGTCCAGCCAGAACCGGCCGCCGCGCTTCATGTTGAAGTCGTTGATCAGCCGCTCTTCCATGTCGGGAAGATGCCCCGCTCCGTAGAAGATTGCCAGTTTGGTGTGCCCCTCATCCAGTTCACGACTGAGGATGTCCATGCATTTGGCGTTGCGATGATCAATAATTGTGGAGCCATCTTTGCCCTCGAACATAATCATGCCGGATTCAATATCCTGCATCTGCTGCGCCATCGCCTGACGCATCGAAGAACTGTCACCGGAGATCATGGAACGTAGCATTTTGTATTCGAGACCGCTGTTCTGGTTGCGGCTTTGCAAAGCCATGCTCGAACCGATGGCTCTGAGAAACATCTTGCCGAAGCTTTCGTCGTTTCTCGCCATGCTTTCGGCGAACTCTTCGGGTGACATGTCAGCATGCACGAAGTTTCCACGGGTGTAGTCGATGTGCTCAAGTTGAAACTCTAGTTCCAGCGACTGCTTCATTCCGAGTTGTAATGCAGCGATCGGGTTGGTGACTCCCTCGGTGCGGCCGCCTCTCGGAATGATGGTTCCTTCGGGGGCGACCAGCTCATAAAGCATCGCATCATATTTTTCGAAGATCCCGTTCAGCTGTTCGTAATATTCCTGCTCTCCGATGTGAACGACTCCGATCAAGTCGACATAAACCATGTCGCCGTTGTCGTTCATGTATTCGTAGCGGGTGACCGACGTCTGCATGGCCAGCATGTCGCCATCTGCATTCCGGCTGATTCGAATGAATCCGGTCGGATCAATCGCCTCATTAGATTCGTCATCACCAGTCGCCTCTTCGTCCTGCGATCGGGGGTCCTGAGCTTCCGCGGTGTCGGCAACAGCCTGTGCACTGACGGACTGGGCAGCAAATATCGGGAAAAGGAGGCCGAGCAGGAGCGCGGGCAGGGAGAACTTGATGAGTTTCATCGGACTATTCCGGTGACAGGTTAATGGGACTGCTTATCAGGAATTATAGCGCTGACTTGTTGGTGCTTCAATTCGTTCGTTTGCCGTAAAGTACTCAATGCCAATCGCAATACAGCTGTTTAAAAGTAAACGTTGCAACCAGAGTTGACGCAGCGAACTAACTGGTTGCGCACTGTTGGTGGAAGATACCACTGCTATTGCGAACGATACCCCGGCGGGGAAGCTCCGGTTTCGCACGCTGTTTTGATGCATCATATTCGTCAAAAGCGTACTGCCGGTTCATCGCCACCGTCCGTTTGTTCAGCAAACGGAGAATCGAGAGTTTCAGAAAAACTCTGTCATGAAACGACGGTTGGCCGGTATACCGTTACGTCGCTGCCGGCAGTGATAAACACCGACGCGGGGCGGCGACTGAGAGCTTTGACGAATTCGGCTCCGAACAGGTTTTTGACGTCGCAGGTAAAGTTGGCTTTCCCGGCACTCCAGATATTCCATGACGGATGGTGGACGGGATACTCGAGAGTCTGATCGCCGCGTTGTCCGTAGATCGTAAAGTGATTGAGAATAAAACCGACTTTGGAATCGTCGTTGATTCGTTTAATCCGGTCACGACCCTGAATGCGGATGCGGTTGCTCGTTTCCGGCGGAACGGTCCATTGATAGTCAGCCGTCGGTTCGCTGCCACTACCGAATCCGGTGTTGTTGTATTTCATTTTGATGTGATCGAATCCACCTTTGAATATCCTCGAAAGGATCCAGCCACCTGCACGGCTGGAGACATAGGTTCGAACCGAGCAGATTCCTGCGCGATATCCGTCCGGTGTTTTGCGCCGCACGTAGAATCTCAGTTGAAGCTGGCCGAAACCGGTGGCGACATGAACCGGAATCCCCCACACGCGGATCGCGCCTAGTTTTGCCGCAACAAGACTGACGTAGGTTTCGTTTTCGCGATAGAAGTCCAGCTCAAGTCCCGGCGGGATGTGCGGCTCAAGTTTTGCCGGGTCAATTTGAAAGTTCATTGCCACGAGCTGAGACATTCGCAGCTTCACCAGAGTACCGGTGGTCGGCATCGTCTGTTGCGGAACCGTTGTCATGAGCGTTTTCCGGTTGGACTGACCTCAAATATCAGTGGCGGTTGTCAGCCGTCAAATTCACCACTGCCTTCGCGATTGCTCGATCATCGGGGTCGATGTCGTTTTCGAGCCTGCTTTGTGGATGCTTTGCCTGTTCCCGTTCTGCTTCGTTGCCTTGTTTCTGTGCGTCGTCTCTTTGTGCGTCCCTGCCCTTCTTTGTGCGTCCCTGCTCTGTATTCTTGCCTCTCTAATACTGTTCCCGATCGCCTACCGTTCCCGATCGCCAGCCCAGGGCGGGTGACAGCATGCCCGGCTGCGCTTTTTCACCACCATCTCCGTTCGTTCTCAGTCAGCACGTTCATACCTGATCAGTATGGTTCAGCGCTTCTTATCATTCGCGATTGCGCAACCATTCCCGACGCGCCGTTTCGCGCAAATCCTCCGAGGCGAAGCCGGCATTCCTGAGTATAAAACCACCTTCTCTTTGGTCCTCGTCGGGTGACAACTGGAACCCGTAGTCTTCAGGTTCGTTGTCCGAAAGCAGGACTGCCGTCAGCAGCGCGACGTCACCAAGTCTGACTTCGACCGAGTCATCCTTTTCGGATTCGTCATTCGATACGACTTCAACAACTCCATCGATCACGACAACCGATTGGCGGCTTTCCACTCCTCCGGGCAAACGGGAAAATGCTCCGACCATTTCATTGTTATGAATCAGTGGTGAAATCAATACGATATCTTCGGCACCACCGGTTAGCGCAATTGCCCTGAGCGCGTTGCAGCGTACGTGGATACTGAACTCTCTGCTGGTCGCGATTTCACCGAGTTGACCGGATATGCCTGCCGGGCAGGTCGCAATTGCCGTGTCAACAATTTTTGACGCGATCGTACTGTCGTTGATTTCGAGGCTGCGAATCCATGTCCCTGCGATAGCATCAAACTCCGAACGGTATCCGCCGGTTGATATATAGGTTTTTAATTTGTTGTCCGACATCCGCGTTAACAACGAGATTGCACGGTTTCGTCGCAGGTTTTCAAGTATCTGAGGTTCATCGCGGCCGTTGCCCGGTTCCGCCTCGATCGACAACAGAAATGCGCCGGCAATACTCGCATAGAGAAGGCGGATTGAACTGCTGCCGGCGCTGATGAAGAGTTCAGTTTCCCTCGTTTGCAAATCAGGGTCACTGTGCCACACACCGTCTTCGATGTTGGCAAACATGGGCCAGTACTGCTCGTAGATACGAGCGAAAAGTTCGCGCGACGAGCCTCCATCTCCGGCGATCGACGCAAACTCCGGCCAGCCTTCAAGCGTTTCGGTGTCGCCATCGAGTTTGCCAGCCAGAAAGTTATCCATTCGTTGTTCAAAAGCTTTTTGCTCGATCAGGGAGAGAATACGAGCGGCATTGAGCCGTATTTCACTGTCTCCCGACAAGCGGGCCTCTTCAAGAAATGGAACTGTTGGCGTGCCGATATCGACCAGTCTGTTGAAGGCCATGGTTCGCATCTGATATTCGTCTGAACCAAGCTGTTCAATCAGCTGGCGAATCTCTTCGTCATTCTCCGATTCTCCGGAAATCGACTGCGCATCTTTTTCTGCAGATGGCGCCCTGTAATCAGACGTCCATATAAATCCAATAGATGGGGCAGCGGAAAGTAGCGTGGCCAGAAATGCGACTGCT
>JBCCFB010000313.1:0-6825 GCA_039029995.1 Planctomycetota bacterium | reverse complement strand
TGTGAATATTTTATCTTGTGTGGTATAGAAGGAACGCATTGCAATGCGTTCGTACATTTTGGCATTGCAATGCGTTTGAAAAGGATCGAATAAAATAGTTATGGATTAGCATGAAGTTTAATTTTGTTTTTTTGGGATTTATAAGTTGGGCCTTTATTTCTTGTGTCCAGGCAGAACAATGAGAATTTCTCCGCCGGCGACATGTCTGTCAGCAAACGTCGCTTCGTCGTCCGAACACTCGGGCAGTACACCAGCGTTGATGACGTCAAGAACCAGATCATCAGAATCGAGAATGATCAGCCGGTATATGTTTCAGATGTCGCCGAAGTCACTCTCGGATATCAGAAGCCGACGGGAGCCGTCAGGCGCTACGGAATGGAGACATTATCGATCAGTATCCAGCGCGAATCCGGCGCAAACGTGATCGACGTCATGGAAGGTCTGCGCGAAACAGCTGACCGCTTGAACGAAACCGTTTTGAAACGCAAAGGCCTCGTCCTCAATCAAGTGTATGACGAGACCGTTTACATTAACTCAGCCGTTGGACTGGTTCAGCAGAACATCATACTCGGTGGATCGATGACCGTGATCGTGCTGATGCTGTTCCTGCATCTGCGCGGACGCAGTCTGATTTTCGTTCCGCTTCTCATCGCTTCTGCGGTACTGGCTGTCCTTGTTTCGAAGTGGTTTTTTCTCGCCACGCTTGCACTGATCATCATCTCCGGCGCGTGGTTTGCGCGCGGGACGCTCGTGGTTGCGCTGGCTATTCCGACCAGCATCATCGGAACGTTTCTGATTCTCAGCGCCCTTGACCGGTCGTTGAATGTGATCAGCCTTGCCGGCCTCGCTTTTGCCGTTGGGATGCTGGTTGATAACGCAGTTGTCGTTCTGGAAAACATCTTCCGCTATCGTTCGCTCGGGCATGGTCCGTTTGAATCGGCGCGAAAAGCCGTCAACGAAGTCTGGGGGGCGGTACTGGCTTCGACTTTGACGACTCTCGCCGTATTCCTGCCGGTCATTTTCCTTCAGGGTGAAGCCGGGCAGTTGTTCGCCGACATCGCGCTTGCGATCAGTGCTGCCGTCGGGTTGTCGCTCATCGTCAGTGTGATTGTTATTCCTACCGCGTCGTCACGAATGATCGGGAAGCAGCAGGACTCGCGACAGTCAGAAGCCAGCCGTGTGGAAAAAGCTCTCAACGGATTTGGCGGGTGGTTTACCGAACTAGTCGTCGGCACCAACCGACTGATACAAAAAACAATCATTGGACGACTGGCTGTCGTTGCGGGAATTCTCGGACTGGCCTTTCTGGCGGGCTGGCTACTGATGCCGGAAGTGGATTACCTGCCGGCCGGCAACCGTAACCTGATCTTTTCACGCATCCTGCCACCCCCTAGCTACAACGTTGATCAGCTTTCAACGATGGGTTTTGAAGTTGAGGAGACGTTGAGGCCTTACTGGGACATCGACCCGGAAAATGAGGACACGTCCCACCTCGATTACCCGGTAATTGCCGACTACTTCTTCGTTGCCCGCGGCCGCAGCGTGTTTGTCGGACTACGCGCACACGAACCGCTTGAGGCGAGGCGACTGATCGATCTGGTCAAGGACAAACTTGGCGACAAATTCCACGGCTCAATCGTAACGGCGTCTCAATCCAGCTTGTTTGGACGTGGCCTTGGTGGAGGCCGTGATATCGATATCGAAATCACTGGCCCGGACCTACCATCGCTTCTGGAAAAAGCCTCAACAGTGATGGGTATGGTGCGGCAACAGTTTCCGGATGGAACTCAAATCCGCCCCAACCCGGGTCTGGACCTTTCCAGTGCGGAAGTTCATGTCACGGCCAAACCGGAAATGGCGACCGCTCTGGGCGTCAGCAATGCTCAACTCAGTTACATCGTTGACGCAATGATTGATGGGGCGATTGCATCGGACTACATCCTTGATGGAAATGAGATCGACCTCGTGTTGATGGGGAGCCGTCGCTATGACGTCCCCGTTTCAGAACTGAAAGAAAAGTACATCGCTACTCCTAATTCAACGATGCCGGTGCGTCTGGATGAAGTTGCCAACATCGTCATGGGAAGCGGGCCTGAGGAGGTCGTACGACGCGAGCGCGAAAAAGCGATCACCATCGAAGTATCTCCGCCCGATGAACTTTCCCTTGAAGAAGCGATCGGGCGAATTCAGTCCAACGTGATCGACCCGCTGGAAGAGGACGGCACACTCAATCAGGAATACCGCGCCAACCTCAGTGGAACGGCAGACAAACTGGCTCAAACGTGGGACGCGCTGCGGTGGAATCTTCTGCTCGCCGTACTGATCACCTACCTGTTGATGGCTGCTCTGTTTGAGTCGTGGATGTACCCACTGGTTATCATCCTGAGTGTTCCGATGGGAGCTGTTGGCGGAATCGTCGCGCTGCGTCTGCTGAGCTTCTATCTTGAAGCCAGAGCGGAACCACCACAGACGCTGGACGTTCTCACGATGCTTGGCTTCGTTATCCTTGTCGGGACGGTTGTCAACAATGCGATCCTGATCGTCCATCAATCGCTGGTCTTTATGAAAGACGGCGTCGATTCACGTGACGCGATTTCCCAGAGCATCCGCGCACGCATCCGGCCGATCTTCATGACAACGATGACGACGGTTTTCGGACTCTCTCCTCTGGTTTTCTTCCCCGGCGCGGGCAGCGAACTCTACCGCGGGCTTGGAAGTGTCGTTCTCGGAGGTCTGCTGGTCTCGACCGTCTTTACGCTTGTACTGGTCCCGACTTTATTCAGCTTGATGCTCGACCTGAAGAAACTGATCCGCGGCAACTCTGCGACGGCTTCATCAGCCTAGACAAACCGTTCAGCTTTTCCGCACGCGATCCTTTACGTGAAAACCTAAAGCCCAGTGGCCCGCAGTCGCATTTGCACGGGCTGGAAATTGAGTGTGCTTCGAGCGCACCGATCTGTTACAATCGGCGCTGCCTCATCTCTGCTTCATTTGTCCGACAGTACCCGGTTAAAAGGAGCGTCTTATGTCACGTTGTTTCTCGAAGAGCAGCTTTGCGTTTTTTCTGGCTCTTGGATTTGCTTTGGCCAGTGGTTCACACGGCCAGACCCTCTACTCGGTTGTTGATCTCGGCGATCTCCCTGGCGGAAGCGCAAGTCGCGCTTTCGCGATTAATGACAACGGGGAAATATGTGGAACATCTACTGTCAGCAACTCAACACGCGGCTTCTTCTGGTCTGAATCTGCGGGGATGATTGACATCGGCTCTCCGGGATCCGGTTTCCAGATCGTAGCGCAAGATATCAACAACGGTGGAGTCATCGCCGGCTATGGAGACTCTGTAAACGAGACGGTCGGTTTCGTCTGGGACCCGGTTAACGGGTCTCAGAATGTTGGCACGTTAAGCGGTTCGAACCGCACCTTTCTCCGCGGAATCAACGATGCCGGAGTTGCCACCGGTCGAAGCAACGGAGAGGGAATTACCTGGGACACGGTCAACGGACTGCAGACGACGGGGCATCTCGGTAGCGGAGCCGCAGACAACCAGGCGATAAACGAGCTTGGGCAGATTGCCGGAGCCAGCTTTGACCCGAGTTTCAACCTGCATGCATATACCTGGGACAGCCAGAACGGAGCGACTGACATCGGCGCCCTCATTGGCAAGAACTCAGTGAGCTACGCCAATGACATAAACAACTTTGGAGTCGTAGCGGGAAGCTTCCTTAATCCTACATCAGAATCAGTGTCCTATGTCTGGGATCCTGCCACCGGTCTCGATCTCCCCGGGGCGGTTCCAGGCGCTCCGGGCGACTCACAGGCCAATGCCATCAACGACTCGGGGCAGGTCGTTGGTGCGGGCGGCTCAGTTGCATTCATTTACAAACCAGGCACAGGAGTACGAGACCTCAATAACCTTCTCGATTCGTCAGGCGACCTCTGGACTCTCTCTACCGCCCTGGACATCAACGAACGGGGACAGATCGTTGGAATCGGTGATGCTCCCGATGGAACTGTCAGCGCTTTCCTGTTGAACCCGGCAAATACGTTTGCAGACACGATTCAAGTCACGCGAGGGACAGTGCGGGCGGGCTCATTGAATGATCTGATCGCCAGCGACGACAACGACCTTTCGGTTTCGCGCAATCCCGTCGACGTACAGCCGACCATCTCTATTGAATTCTGCACTCAGAGTTTCATATCATCGCCCGATGACCTGACGTTCACACTGGAGTCGAGCGTATTTGCACGAGCGAACATTTCGCAGGAAATCGAACTGTTCGACTTCAGCAGTCAACAGTGGGAACAAGTCGACATGAGAAATGCCAGTCGTTTCGGTGACTTGACGGTCACCGTGGACACATCCGGCAATGTAAGCCGGTTTGTGGAGGCTGGATCACGCGCGATGAAAGCCCGCGTCACGTTTAATTCGGCGCAGCCCCGCGCAAGATTTTCCGCCAACATTGATCGAGTCGAGTGGAATTTCTAGCCGGCCATGGATGCCTGCGTTGCTAGTGGAAAACGCGGCCGAAATCCGGCTGCGTTCTTCTATAGCGCGTGGAATCAGACGAATACGCTGAGTTGCTGAACACAGTACCAGCCGTCACGGAATCATCAGGAATCTTAAGGGTTTGCAAAGAACCGGGTTCGCGCGACTGTTTAAGCGCGCGTGCTAAATCTTGACCCTGAACTTATGGCATTGTTATCATAGAGGCCTCCTCTCTAACTTTTCTTTTTCCTACCGGTGCGTCATGAAGCCCTTTTCATCGTCTGCTGCCCTTGTCGTTTTTTTTCTCGCCTCCACTTTCATCACGAATTCGAGTTCGGCGCAAGTCCTTTATCGTCTGAGTGATATTGGCGACTTGCCTGGTGGCGACGAGTGGAACTGGGGCGGCGCCATAAACGACTTCGGTGAAGTAGCCGGTGCGAGCGTCACCGAGAGCGGCCCGACGAATGAATTCACACGGGTCAGACCGTATCACTGGAGTGAATCGACGGGTATCACCGAAATTCCCGCGCCACTGGATTCGCAATACGCATATGGCACTGGAATAAACAGCGACGGATTAATCAGTATCTACTCAAGGTCCTTACGTGGACGTGCCAACCGCGGGTGGATCTGGAATCCTTCGGTATCTGAAAGAGTTGAAATCCAGCCGATCGTCGCGGGCAACAGTATTGATATCGAGAGCATTAACGACTTCGGCTGGGTAACAGGCACGGAAAGTTCAATCGGTTATCGCTGGGATCCAGTTAATGGTATTGAGCACCTTTCGGATCTCGGGAGACAGCCCACCGAAACCAGGGCGATCAACAATGTTGGTCAGATTGCCGGAAGCAGCGTCCTGCTTGAAGGCTTTCAGCGCGCATTTATTCTCGATCCGGGGTCAACCCAATTGCAGAATATCGGAATACCACCGGGCAACTCTTCAAGTTCACGTGCCTTCGGCCTGAATGATCTTGGTGACGTTGTCGGCTACACCAGAACACCGTTTGGAAACAACGATACTCTTTACGAGAGTTTTTTCTGGAATGAAACCGAAGGATTCACCGTACTGGGGCAGGTTCCGGGGATCGCAAGTGGAAGTTCGGGAGCGAAGGGTGTTAACAACCGTGGCTTCGTAACCGGCTGGGGCGGCGACTACAACGTCGGTTGGGCGGGATTCGTCTATTCTCCTTACTTCGGTGTCCAGAATCTCCTGGACGTTGTGGATTCGTCGGGAGCCGGTTACGACTTCATAGAAGCGCCGGACATAAACGAATTCGGCCAGATTCTCGCCAGAGGAGTTGACCCCGACGGCAATTACAGTGCGATGGTTCTAACACCTGTTACGGCTGGTCCGGAATCATTTGTTCTGGCACGAGGTGTCGTACAGGGAGGTAGTCTGTACGACATAACATTGAGCGATGACACTGACCTGACAATTTCGAGGAACCGGCAGGACCTTCAACCCGTCATTGAATTCGAAGTCCAATCGATTGTTGCTACCCCGACACCGCAAACGTTGACCTTTACTATAGAGTCGAGTGTCAACTCGCGAGGTCAGGTCACTCAAACGATAGAACTTTTCGACTACGAATCCGGAAAGTACGAACAGATCGATTCGCGCGCGGCCAGTCGCTTCAATGACTCGGTCGTTTCAATTCCAGTACCTGGCGACGCTTCGCGTTTCGTCCAAGCAGGTCTTCAAAGTGTCAGAGCCCGAATTTCGTATTCAGCAACTCGATCAAGCGCAGACTACTCTGCGCGCGTAGACCGAATCACCTGGGGATTCTGATTTGGAACCGATGGTAACAACTGCATCGCCATAACTCACGGGCACCAACTCACGGGCACCAACTCACGGGCACCAACTCACGGGCACCGGCATTAGGATGCCGACAGCCGGGTCAGACTGGCGACTGTGGCTGGGGAATCACCACGAAAGATTCGAGCTTGAGCAACCGCAGGGAAAAATGCCAATTTGGCAGGACTCACGGCTCTCGGTTCCTGTGAGCAAGAGAAGAGCTGGCTCAGACCGAATCTTCGATTTTCCCTCGCCGGTTTGCCCGTGAAAACGCGGGGTTTCTTAATCGTTCACGAATTGCATTCCCGATTCTGTTAGTGGCACGGTCTTTGCAAATATAGAGCGTCACCTCAACCAGTATGCCCGATGGGCAGGTGGTTTGAGTTGTGTTCCCGGATTCGTTTCAAACTGGCGAACATCAATAGATCCGTGCGGACGCTCGATTCCGCCAGAAAACAACCGCGCCCCGAAGCGCGTGATATAGACAAAACAGTCCAGAGGATTTTGAGGAGACCTGGAAATGGCACAAGGCGAAAAAATT
>JBCCFB010000312.1:0-6835 GCA_039029995.1 Planctomycetota bacterium | reverse complement strand
CTGTTACAGACCAATCCGGATCTATCATGTTTTGCGGGCGTTTCGGGTGTTTTCAGTTCTTTAGAGCCGCCCAATCGGGCTTTTGAAGGGTTAACTGATGCCACCCGTGATCATCCACACCTCTGGCCCGAAATTCAGGGCTCGCTACCGCCCGGGAAATCTAAAAAGTTTTCTGACTTGTTCCTGGAAAGGGGCGCGGCGTTAATAAAGGGCCCGACGCACGGTTCCAATCTGGCAATAGTTTTCACGCAAATGCCGGAATCCACGGACCGTTTACCTGGATAGAACCGGCTTTCTTCGAGTTTGCCAGTCTTCCGAGGTTACGTTGTCTCAAATCTTTTACGACAGCACGGATTCCAGCCACATGGTTGATGCACACGTCGCCAGAAAGACGGTCTATTCCGACTCGGGTCGGAATCAGGATGTGCCGCGCCGCGGGTGGCTGATGCGGATGAAGTGGCATGATCTGCTTTTCATGCACTGGAAAGTGGACTCCGAAGCCTTGCGACGTCTGATTCCTGAACCTCTGGAAGTGGATACTTTTGATGGCGACGCATGGATCGGACTCGTGCCTTTCCGGATGTCGGGAGTTTCGCCTCGCTTCGTTCCTGATATGCCCTGGATGAGTCGCTTTCCTGAACTGAACGTGAGGACCTACGTAACGATCGATGGAAAGCCGGGCGTCTGGTTCTTCAGCCTCGATGCGACCAATCCACTTGCCGTTCGTGGCGCGCGATCGCTTTTCCATCTGAAATACATGGATGCAAAAATCGACTTCCAGCGTCACGAAAACTGGATTCGATATTCAAGTGTCAGAACTCATCGCGGCGAGCCGTCCGCAGAACTCAACGTCGAGTACCGTCCGATCGGTCAGGAATTCAATGCAACTCCGGGCACTCTCGAATACTGGCTGACCTCACGCTACTGCCTATACGCGGCCAACAAGTCCGGGCAGGTTTTCCGGGGTGAGATTGACCATCCTGAATGGAAACTCCGGGAGGCTCAGGCGATCGTACACGCCAACACGATGACCAACGGACTGGGCCTCGATCTGCCGGATGAAGAGCCCGTTTTGCATTTTGCTTCACGAACTGACGTCGTGGCGTGGGGACTTGAACGGGTTGGCCGTTGATTCGCTTCGATTGTTTCCCTGCATTCGGTTAAGATAAATTCCGACCGATAACTCAATTTATTGACGGCATTAACTGTCCCGCCGTCACAGCAGGGAGAATCGAGTGAAGTTCATCTGGCCCGGAAGACTATTCAAAGCTTCTTTGGTATGCGTGCTGGTTGCAGCGGCAACCATCATGTTCAGTGGAATGTCTACAGATGACAGGGATGAACCTGCGCCGGTACCGGAAGACACGTTGCCGGAAATCGATCTCGATTCGATTCCCATCGGCCTGGACGGTCTCCCCGAGGCGCCGGCTGATAATCCCATGACGCCTGAAAAAGTTGCTCTTGGTCGCCGGTTATTCTTTGACCCGATCCTTTCCAAGGACGGAACTGTCGCCTGCGCAACCTGTCATCAACCTGAACATCATATGGCGTCTCCAGATGCCATCTCCGTCGGCTTTGAAGGACGTTCGGGGCGAAGGAACGCGCCTTCGATTTTTAACATCGGTTACGGAGAGTCGTTTTTCTGGGACGGTCGGGTGGCAACTCTCGAAGAGCAGGCCATCGAGCCAATCAGGAACGAAGACGAGCTGGGCGGAGATGTAGAAGCTGTCCTTTCCGCTCTGAAACAGAACGAAGAGTACGTTTCAGAGTTCACGACAGTATTTGGTGAAGAGGGCGCGACGCCTGATCCTCAAATGGTCAACGAACAGAACCTGGTTCGTGCGATCGCATCATTTGAACGTGCTCTGGTATTTGCTAATTCGCGAGTCGATCGTTTTCGTAACTCCGACCACGGTGCCTTGTCCCGCGAAGCACGTCAGGGTCTCTGGATCTTTGAGAGCAAAGGCAACTGCTGGCAATGTCACTCGGGTCGCAATTTGACTGACGAAGAGTTCCACAATACCGGTGTCAGCTTTGGAACCGAGGACCGTGACATCGGCCGGATGGAACACACCGGCGATGAAGGCGACCGCTTCAAGTTCAAGACACCCACTCTGCGCGGAGTCGCATTGACGGCTCCCTACATGCACGACGGCAGTATCGAAACTCTCAGGGAAGTCGTCGAATTCTACAACCGGGGCGGCTCACGCGAAGATGGTCAGCTCGACCCCATCATGAAGCCACTTAACCTCAGCGACGAAGAAATCGGCTTTCTCGTCGAGTTCCTAAAAGCGCAATCGCACTAGTTGTTCATCAGTTGCCTCCGCTGTGAGCCACCAAGCCGATCGCACTATAATCAGTGCATGGATACGACACGGAATGTCCCTGTCTCCGGCGGCACCGGAGCAACAGGTGCGAGATATCGCCGCTACAAAACAGTCATCGACTGCGCGGCAGGTAAGCCGACCTTCGATCTTAACGCGCTCAAGCGGGCATGCTTTCCTGAGAAGCCTGCTTTTGTGACGCGGATCGTCAATGAGCTTGAGCAGAATGGCTGGGTCGTTCGTGAAACAGAAGCGTCGCAAACCTATTGCTGGAACAAAGGACGGGGTGAGTTTCCAGTCGAGAAATGGCTGGACGAGAAATTGTTCGGTACGCAGATCAAAACTTCGCCCGAGCAGGAACGGCCCCGTGAACGACTGCTTGATGTTGGAGCAGAGAATCTGCGCACGTCTGAACTGGTCGCGATTCTCGTCCGCAGCGGAAGACCCGGTGAGTCCGCGGTTATGGCTGGCCAGAAAGTCGCGAAGGCGTTTGATGGTCGTCTGGAAGACCTGCTCGCGGCAGGTCGCGGTGAACTGAAATCAATCAGCCCGGCAATCGAGAAGACGGCTTACTGTCAGATCATGGCTGGAATCGAGCTTGGCCGAAGAGTCGCCGCGCTATCGGATGACAAGCTGACTCACAAAATTTGTTCCAGCAACGAAGCGATCGCATTCTGCCAGCGTCGTTTTCACAGACTCGCAAGCGACTCGAAGCAGGAAGAGTTTCACATCGTCACCCTGGACACGAAGAACCAGGTGATTGACACCCATCAGATCACCGTCGGCACGCTCGACGCCAGCCTCGTTCATCCACGCGAAGTCTTTCGTGCCGCAATTAAGGACGCCGCATCTTCTATCATCCTCGTCCACAACCATCCGTCGGGTGATCCGACGCCCAGCCCCGAAGATCACGCCGTGACGCGCCGACTGGAAGAGTCCGGCAGAATCGTCGGAATTGACGTCCTCGATCACATCGTGCTCGGGCGTGGAACAGCGGCTAGTATCCGCGAATCAGCTTGAACCGACTTTCAATCGGTTGTCCACATCGAGCACGTGGACAAAAATGATTGAACACCTCCCATAAGAAAAACCAAGGCGGCACCGAAACACATATGTCAGATACCGTTGAAATCAATTCGGTAAATCTTCATCTCAGCCAACCATATGAAGGCAGGAGCGAATGGATCGGCCAGGGGGAAGTGCTGAAGCAGGTCCTGGCCTGCTGGCTGGTCGTCAACGAAAAAGATCTGCCTTTGACGCCGCGTCTGGTCGGTTCACCGGGCATCGGCAAAACAGCCCTCGCGATGGCCGCCGCGAGACACCGCGAGCAGGAACTCTACATCTACCAGTGCACAGCTGACACGAGACCGGAAGACCTTTTGATTACACCGGTACTCGCCGAAAGCGGAAAGATTGCCTACCACGCTTCACCACTTGTAACGGCAATGATTCGCGGCGGCGTCTGTATCCTGGATGAAGGCAACAGGATGAACGAAAAATCCTGGGCCTCCCTCGCTCCGTTGCTCGACCACCGCAGATACGTTGAATCAATCGTTGCCGGAGTGTCGATCCCGGCTCATCGTGATTTCCGTTGCGCGGTGACGATGAACCAGGATGAATCGACGTTTGAAATTCCTGACTACATCCTCAGCAGGCTTCAGCCGACATTGAAGCTGAAGTTTCCATCGCGCGAGGACGAGATTGCGATCCTTCAATACCATCTGCCGTTTTGCAGTGACCAGATGTTGCAGATGACAGTTGACTTCCTGCAGAAATCCCACGAACTCAAACTCGATTTTTCGGTGCGTGATGGAATCAATCTGCTTCGTTACGCGACGAAACGAATTGCGCAGGACCCGGATCATCCGGTTGCGGCGGACGAAGCGTGGCAGGAAGCATTGATGAGATGTCTTGGTGAAGAAGCGGGCGATCTTGAACTGCTTGCCAGCCAGCGCGCGAGAACTCTCGGAGGACAGACGATGCCGATGGGGTTCGGCGACTTCTTCTTCTCGGCGGATGACCCGTTGCATCCGGACGGTGATGATGACGACAACGATGAACCATTCTGATGAGCCACGTTCCAGAACAGAAAATCGCCAACGAGATGATACGTGAAGGCGCTACGCCGGGCATGGTCAGGAAGTTTCTGCGCGACCAGGGTGTTCGAGAAGAACAGGTGGATTCGATCGTCCGCAAAGCTCAATTTCTTACCGAAGGAAAAACCCGCGCGCAAGGTTCATTGTCTCTTTTAATCGGAATGGCATTGTTGATCGCGTCGGGCGTTGTACTGTTTTTACGAATCCAGAATCCCATTGCGGGCGGTGGATCGCTACCGATCATGTTGTTTGTCAGTGGCGTGGTTGTGGCAGGAAGAGGATTCATCACGATGATCAGTGGAATCAGGGGAGAGTCCCGGTGATCGATCCAGTACTCGAAATCGGCCCGCACGTTACGGCATTGCCTGTTGTACATGGAAGCGGCGATTTTGCATGGGAAGTTCGACGTCTGATGCAGCAACACCGCTTTGACTGTGTCGCCGTTCCACTTCCTCGCTCGTTTCAGGATCCAGTGGAGGACGCAGTCCTGAAATTGCCGGTTCCTTCAATCGTCATTCAACGCGACCTGCCGTTTTTTCAACCGCTTGATTCAGATGCAGAAGAGGTGGAGCCCGGGGTCAGCTATGTTCCCGTTGATCCGTGTCAAAGCGTGATTGCTGCATTGCGAACGGCCATCGGTGAACGCATTGACCGCCGGTTTATCGATCTGGAGACGGCTTGCTACCGCCCGGCGTCGCGAGTGTATCCCGATGCCTACGCTTTGAAGAAAGTCTCGATTCAAAAATACGCCGCCGCTGTTCTGCCCAGCCTCACCGCACCGGCAAACGATCAGTGGGAACGCCGGATCAGATTCATGGCGTGGAGACTGCGCGAATTGTCGGTTGACTATCGGAACATCCTGTTCGTGACGAGTGTGCTGGATTGGCCATGGATTCGAAAAGCGTTCAATGATCCTGGTCTCAAATGTCCCGAACACGAATCGACCGAAGAGCCGGGGCATTTTCAAGTCAAACCAGAGACATACTATTTCCTCCTTGGTGAGATACCGTTCATCACGGAGCTGTATGAGAAAGCAAGGTCCGAACTGGGCGACGATCGCAATCTTTCGATCGATGGCGTGAAAGAACTGCTTATCTCTGCGCGAACAGATTATCGTGCGGAGTACGGAAACCGCGCGCGCAGGATCACACCCAAACTACTGACACAATGCCTGAAGTACATCCGGAACCTGACGCTGATCGAGCACGGAATGACGCCGCAACTGGCGAATATCGTCACCGCGTCCCAGCAGGTTGCCGGAGACGGTTACGCCTTGAGCGTCCTTCAGAAGGCAAAAGAGTATTCATACCTGCGGGATCTTGATCTACCCGAGGTTCGAGTCGGAATCGACCAGATCGGATTTGAAGATGGCGCGCTTCTGAATTCAGCGAACAGGCTTCCGGGTCCTCCGGTCGTCTGGACACAGCTCGAACTTGTGCCGAAACCGGATCGAAATACCCGTGACCAGTGGAAGCAGCGCTGGAACCCCTACGCGCAGTGCAGCTGGCCGCCTGAAGACGAGATTATTGAAAGCTTCCGTCGTTCTGTTTTCGATCGAGCAAAGGAGGCGATGGGCGAAGATCTGGCAAAGACCGAGAAGTTTACGACCAGTGTCAAAGATGGAATCGATATCCGCGATACGGTACGCCACTGGTACGAAAAAGATATCTACGTCAAAGTTCTGCCGCCGGCGCGAGGCAATCTCGATTGCGCTGTGATGCTGTTTGATTCACCAGCCGACCCGCGGGAATATCCGTGGCGCACGACATGGTTTGCTGAACATGCAAACGAATCAACGCTGGCCTTTTTTGCGACGAATTTTGCCGACGAACCGGTCGGCCCGGGAATTTGCCTGTCTACCTACGGTGGTGCACTGTTCTTGTTTCCACCGGTTCCGATTCCGGACATCTGGCAGGATCCGCGGCTTGATTTCACTACCACGCTTGAAGAGAGGCTGCTTGCCGCCGCTTGTCTGCACAGCAAATGTCCTCATATCGCGCTGGTCAGCCCCGGAGTTCCGGGGCCTGCATGGAGATTCCTCGCCAGACGCTTTGACAAATCATGGATTCATCTGCCGCTTTCCCGCTTCAGTGACGAAACGGTTCAGCAGCTGCGCATGGTTCACGTACTTAACGGCAAGCAGGTGCGCAGCTATGCTGCTGACTTCATCAGGCGGGCGTAAACCGTTTGTCTGTCGATGGTGAAATAGAATTCCCCGATCGACGGGAAGCACAGTCTCTGGCGAAATAGATCACGGGCGGAAAAGTCATGGAAAAAATCACACTGTTTCACAACCTGATCAATCTCGCGGCAGCCGACGGGAAATTCACCGAAGAAGAAGTCACCTTTCTCGCAAGCGCAGCCGAGCGCTGGCAGATTCCAGACGATGAATTCGAGTCGGCGCTTGCCGGACTG
>JBCCFB010000311.1:0-6861 GCA_039029995.1 Planctomycetota bacterium | reverse complement strand
GCCAACGACTGTGACGGTCGGCCAGTTTCAGAACCGGCTGAACCGCACTCCTCAAACCGTAGGCGCAGGGCGGGGTGTTCAGATCGATGTGGTTAATGGAACCGCAACAATGACAGGCGTTGTCAGCTCCCCCGCCGAAGCCGAAGTGCTGGTACGCCAGTTGCGTCTGGAACCGGGAATCTACCGAATCGAAAACCGCACCAGTGCGGGTGGCAACTAGTTGCTGTCGTTGAGGCGTATCAACAAGGACCTTAGCAGCGCGACTGCTCAACAGTGGCGCACGGCAAGGTCCTTTGTTTGTTTGTGCGATTGTTTATTTGTGCGAGGGCCGCGTTCTTGATGGCGGCATTCTTCTGGCGACATTCTTTGGCCGGATTCTTATGGGCCCCGCGCCTGATGCAGGCCATCCATTCCTCGCGGCCGCAGAAAAGCCGTTCACCGAGGCTTGTTTTCTCATCTGATTTATTCAGGTCCGTCTCGACCTCGCTGGTCTGGAATCAGACTTGCGACGCCGTAGAGTCAGCTCGCCGAATCATTCAGAATTCTTCCACATTCAATGTCACGAGCTGAGCAATAAATTCGCATTGTGTTTTGAGCCCATTTTGCAAAACAACTCAAAACTATGGAATTGACCGTGTACTTGAAGAAACTACAGCTGCCCGCTTTTTGCTTCTTTTCATTAACTCTCGTCTTTCAAAGCTTTGTGCTTGGCCAGGGGACGTTTGACATTTCATTTGTTGCCACGCCGTCGGAGAGTGTCTATTCCTACTCAACGTCGTCTCCTGCAGCGGTAACCATTTCTCCCGGTGGGACCGTAAGCCTGCCCGGAAGCACCGTCGAATTCTCTTCTTTTGCTGCTTTTCAGGCAGACGTAGTTGGACAGTGGTCGGTGCTGGATGCCAAGGCCAACGAAGCGACATTTGACATCGTTTCATTTGTGGAAAGCGATTTCCCGACGCTCGATTTGCTGTCGCCGATGGAGGGAGATCAGTTCCCTTCGGCAACATTTGTCCCCTTCAGCTTTAATTCGACGGGTTCATTCCAGATCTTCGGGACCGCTTTTGACGGGACGCTCATCTCAGTTCAACAATTTCTCACCGGCATTTCAGGTACGCTTGAACCGGGTGTTCTCGAAGCTCCCGTCGTCATTGACGGTTTAACATTCCGGAACCTGACTGACCTCATTTCGAATATCGACACCAGCCAGGTCAATTTCGACATCGACAGCGTCACGGGTATGCAAGGCAATCTTGCTCGAACCGAAATAGTGTTTTTTATTAACTCCATACTGGGCGACGTGAACCGTGACGGTGTCGTAAACCTGCTCGATGTCGCACCATTTGTTGAACTGTTGTCGTCAGGCGAATACCAGTTTGAGGCTGACATCAACGGCGACGGACTCGTAAACCTGCTCGACGTCGCGCCATTCGAAAAACTACTGGGAGATCAATAGTCTCAGATCCGCGGTTACAGCCCCATTACGACAAGAATCATGCCGGGCGATGCTGCCCGGCATTTTTTTCGGGGGTACAACGTAATATTTAGATGCAAGGAATCGAGATCGGGACCCTCGCCGAATTGCTATTCGATGCTCGAACAGCCTTTTGGATCCAGCCGTCGATCTATCAGCAGCCGAATTGATCAGAATCCGAATTGATCAGAATCCGAGGCCGCCGATTTCGATCTCTTCACCGTCCTCGAGTCGTTGAAGCTGTGCATCGAACAAGGAGCCCGCGGCTTCTTCTTCCACCAGCGGCCACTTGGACCAGACTGAGCTGTGATTGCTAAGTTCGTTGAAATCCGGACCGGTTTCGGTCAAATAACACAGCAGTTTAAAGCGGCGTACCTGTTCGTCTTCGCCATGCGTTTCGTTCCAGTGCCGGACAAAGTACTCGCCCATCGGCTGCCGAAGTTCTTCCCGCTGACCTACGAGATTCCTGTGCAACCTTCGCCAGTGAAAATTCGGCATCGCTTCACGAGCGCTTTCGGTTTTGATGTGTTCCTCGGTAAGCGGCTTGCCTGAATACAGATCTACCATCCGGCCGTCGGTCAGCGTCGCCTCGTAGACAAACCAGGGGTTTGTTCTCGGAGGTCGGCCGAACATCTGGAAATGCTGTTCGAGGTTCAGAATCAGCCCCGGCCGGAAAAAATCGCGGGCGAACTTCTCTCTCAGGCCGAGCGATTCGACGTTGATGACGTTCCATAGGACGACGTAGGCCAGAGTGACCGCGCAGAAAACCTGAGTGGCTATGTAAACCGGTGTTCGATTTGAAACGTCGGGGGAGGGCTGATCGGATTCAGCAGTTTCCCTTTTCGAAAAGAAATCCCAGATCCATGACGGGAGAAGTGGCAGCCAGCAAGCCATGCAGATGATCGGAAACAGACCGATACTCATGCTCAATCCGATCCCGATATGGAACCCCCAGAATACGATCAGATTCAGCATCCGGAACCGGCCGTTGAATTTCGGCGAGAACAAGGTCCAGATGAGAAAGACCTCCGCCAACAGTGTTCCGAGGGTGATGAACTTGAGCATCAACGGATACTCAAGCATTTGCTTCCCGAAATCGTTGACGAAGATATCGAGGTGCAGGACGTAGTACATCGCATCTCCACCCCACCAGTCCTCGTTCCACTTCGCGACGCCACTGAAGAAATACATCAGGAACAACTGTACGACTAATGCGGCAGTGGCAACGGAAACGTAGTTGCCGACTGCGGGCAAAGACGACTCAACTTTTTTCCTTGTTCGTAACCATGCATCGACGGACCAGACTCTACCCAGCGGAACAAAGATCGACCAGAAGAGCATCATTTTCAGCAGAAAGTCGCCGCTGCTGATGATGACCGGATTGCGATTGTGCAGGGAGACAAGAAATGCCCACGAAACGATCGTTGCAATTCGCGTCCAGTAGCCAAAGGTAAGCATCAATCCTGCGATGCCGGCCAGCACGAAGAGCACCGTTTGAAATTCCGGACTGCCCGACATCCAGTGAAACGACCAGACGCTTTCGTGCCAGCCCTCACCGGCGCGGAAGTGCTGGTAATCGTAGGCGAGTTCGCGAGTGAAAAAACCTTGATCGGTATACATCTCGACCAGCGTCGGAAACCGGAAAACAAGATCCCAGATCAGAACGATTCCCATCGCGATCCGGAAGGCTGCCAGGGACCGGTAGTCACATCCGAAAACGCGTTCGAACAAGTTTCCCGATTCGGGTTTTGCAGAACTGCTGCGCGAGCCTGATTGTTTCGATGTCTGAGTTTCAGATTTCTTTTTTCTGGCCACGGTTGCGGTCTCTCGTTTTTTTCCAGCAGAAGGCTGGAGTCTTTGCCCAGTTCTAATTTTCGACCGTCATACCGCTCAAAACAACATCGATTCGGTCCATAGCCGGCGGCCGCATCGTCTGTTCGGCATCCAACCGGCATCACCGGCATGACCGCGATTCAAGCCGCCAACTCATGAAACCGGGTTCCTGTGTAACAGATTGGTCTTGATTCCGCTTGATTCTGCATAAGGCCGGAATTTCCGACTGCAGGTCAAAAAACGCGATTAAGGAATCAGACATGCGTCAACTTGTCATTGCAACGATTTTCGTCGCTACCGTCATGGTGGCCGGACACGTCGTCGCCCAACCTGACGATACCCACCAGCTCAACTATTTACGGTGGAAAGCGACGCAACAAACGCTGCCCCCCGAAGAAGCGCTTGCACTCGAAGAAGCCGAAATCAGAGGCAGCATGGAACAGGAACAGTACGTCTCCCACCAGCATCAAGCAGAGCAATTGGCACGCCGTCTTGAAGTAGCCGACGCGGAAGAAGGAATTCCGCTGGCTGGACATTGGACGGACTCAGGGAACGTCCACTACTGGTTCTTCGAAGACACATTTATTGCTGAAAAACGAATCCCTGTTTCACAGTCGGGCGCCGGCCGGCGCGGATATCTACCCTTGGCATTAGGTGCAGGCACCTACTCAACGCAAGGTGATTACCTTGTCCTTTCAGATGGTAGCGGCGAAAACAGCTCGGTCGTATTCCGGCTGGCTCGACAAAGAAACGGTGAACGCACCTTACACCTGGCCTTTGAAAACGGAGAACGAATTCAACTCAATGCATCTGCAGAGCCCGCGTTCAATGTGACGCCGCGCACCAACACGGGGTATGCAAAACAGGAGATGTTGCCAAACCCTGTTCGGGAAACGATGAACGAACTGGCGGCAAACAGCACTCTGCAATCCTCGAAAGACTAGGTTCCGTGACGTACGAGGCCGGGGGAAATATCGAGGTCGAGTTCCTCGAAAATCCCCGCCTTGATGCGTTCGAAAGCAATCGCACCCATCACGGCGTTGTCTGTGCAGTATTTCATTGGTGCAAAATTCAGGTCGATGCCGCGGGATTCACATTCGGACTCAAGGCTTCCGCGGAAGAGGCGATTTGCCGCCACGCCACCTCCAACACACAGTGTTCTCAGCCCGGTTTGTTCAACAGCCTGAACAGCCTTTGCGACCAGGCAATCTACAACTGCAATTTGAAAACTTGCCGCCAGATCAGCAATCTGCTGCTCGCTCAGCTTGATCGAGCTGATGTCGGTTTTTCCCGGGCCGGCAATTGCGTAGCGAACTGCAGTCTTGAGTCCGCTGAAACTGAAGTCGAGTCGATCTTCTTTGATGAAGCTGCGTGGAAAACGGAAAGCCTTCGGGTCTCCGTCTGCAGCGACTTTCGAAACGGCGGGGCCGCCCGGATATCCCAGACCAAGCATGCTCGCGACTTTGTCAAAGGCTTCTCCGGCAGCGTCGTCGATCGTCCCGCCAAGAAACTCAGCATTGAGCGGATTCTCATACCGATAGAGGTGCGTATGCCCCCCACTGACAATCATCCCGATACAGGGATAAACGGGTGACTTGTTTTCCAACTGGCAGGCATAGACGTGCGCGTGTAGATGATTGACCGCCACAAGCGGTTTTCCCGCTGCCAGGGCGAAGGCTTTGGCCGCAGAGACTCCAACCAGCAACGAACCCGACAAACCGGGCGTATTGGCTACAGCAATGGCGCTGAGATCATCGGGTGCCACACCGGCTTTTCGCAACGTCTCGTCGATCACCGGGAGGATTCTCTGAACGTGAGCCCGTGCGGCTATTTCCGGAACAACTCCCGAGAATCGAAGATGAAGTTCCTCCTGGGACGCCACGACGCTGGAAAGTACCTCGAGATCATCAGCGATGACCGCCGCAGCAGTCTCGTCACAGGTGGTTTCAATGGTCAAAATCAGTTGTCTGTCCACATCCATCGCCAGTTGCAGGGGTTACGGAATCGGAGATCAGTTTCAGCGCAGGCTGGAGGAACGTAGATTCTTACGAATCCAGCACTGAGTTCAACCAGGAACGCCGGGGGATATTCGCCGCATTCCAAAGCAGAAACAGGCTTTTGTCATCCTGACAAACCGCATCTGCTTTTTTTCACGACGCAGTGGGCCAGACGCGGAACTCGAAGGGCATATGCGAGTTAAATACCTGACAATCGCAAATGTGATTCCCTGTCAAAAGTGAGTTTTCCACGACTGGAATTCCCACCCGAAATTCCTGCCTGTATTCCGTGCGAGCCTGAGCTGGTTGAATCAGTCCAGAGCCCGTAGCTGGAAGCCCGGTGGGGGCGGATTAGCAGGCTCGATACGATTCTGCGGGCGAGGGGCAGAGTGAATTGACTGGATTCACCACGTCATCGTTGTGTCGGCTGCAATTGAAATTTGCGTGATTATCATAGGATTCGCGTCCCTCAAAATCGAAATACGGAACCATTCAAATGGCAATTAACAAGATGTTTCAGGTTTCAGCCGCTGCGGTAATGGCCGCCATGGCCTGCCTCGCATTCGGTCCGGCTGCTGCCCAGCTGGATGCCCGCAATGCAGATGGCCAGCAGGAAGAGGTACTGGAACCGGCAGTCGAGTCAGCCGATGTTCAAGAGGGCCTGACCCGGACTGGTGAAGGGAAGATCAAGATTTCGTTCGTGGATACTGAATGGAATGAAGTCATCATGTTCTTTGCCGATCTCAATGGCTACTCATACAAGCCGCCAGCAACTCTTCCCGCGGGGACTTTCCGCTACTTCAGCGATGATGAGTACACGCCCGCCGAGGCACTTGACCTTCTGAACAACTTTTTGTCACAGGAGAACCCGCCATACACATTGATCAAAAACAACAATGCTTTGATCCTGCGTCCCTCAGGACAGCTTCCGGACAACCTGATTGAAACAGTCACCCCGGAGGGACTCTACCAGCGGGGCATGTACGAATACCTTCGTTGCGAGTTCGATCTGGCCGGTCTCGAAGGAACCGGAATCACTGACGATCTTTCCAATCTCGTTACGACGGGAAAGTTCAGTGTTATCAATGCTGCGAAAAAACTGATCGTTGTTGAAACAGGTGCAACACTACGGCTGATGGACCGGATGATTTCCGACGCCCGTCAGAATCGTGAAGTCCACACGTATTCCATGAGATTCATCGATACCGAGTCTCTGCTGATTGTCGTCCGCGACATGATGCAACTGGATGAATTCAACGAAGACATGGAAGGCAAAATCAAGATCACGGTCGAGCCACTCGGCGATCGTCTTTTCGTTTATGCAACTGACGCCAAATGGGAAGAGTTTCTGAAGTTTGCAGAGACAATTGATGTGGACGCAGATGCCGCTGAAGTCGAAGAGAAAGAGCGTCCGTTCGTTCGCAAATATCCGGTGTATGAATCACCTGAACTTACGATGCAGGTTCTACAGACAGCTTTGCAGGGCAGAGAAGTCAACCTCGACCAGGACGCCGAAACAGGGACGATTGTTCTCCGTGGCCGGACTCCGGATCACGAGCT
>JBCCFB010000310.1:0-6885 GCA_039029995.1 Planctomycetota bacterium | reverse complement strand
TGCTTGAGTCGTTGCAGAATTCTTTCCCTCAATCAGAGATTTTTTGTGTCTACGGGATTTCCGAGTGCGCGCCCCGGGTCTGCTGCCTCGATCCTGACATGCTGTTATCAAAAATGGGTTCCGTCGGAAAACCGCTCCCGGCCACCACTATTTCCGTTCGAGAAACGAACGGCCAGCAGGTAGAGACCGGGGAGTTTGGCGAAGTTTTCGTTGAAAGTCGCTGCCTGATGAAAGGCTACTACAACGACGACGATGCAACACAGCGGGTCATGACGGAATACGGATTCAGGACGGGGGATGTGGGTTATCTGGATGAAGACGGCTACTTGTTCCTGAGCGGGAGGCTCGACTCAGTATTTAAATCGGGTGGAGAGAAAGTCAGTTGCCGTCTGATTGAGGAAACCATCCGGAGTCATCCCGACTTCAGTGACTGGTTTTCTGACATCGCCGTATTGGCCGGGGAGGATCACTATCTGGGTCAGGTACCTTTCGTTTACTACGTGTCGAAACCGGGCGCTGAGGGTATTCGCCAACTACGACAGGATTTGAAGACAAAGCTCCCGGCGTCACATCTGCCGTCCAGGTATTTGCCGGTGGCGGACTTGCCGCGTTCACCAAGCGGAAAATTAAAACTGGCTGAGCTTAAGGCAGTCACCAACCGCATTGGCTGACCGGATTTGCAGTCAGCAAAGATGACCTGTCGACGGATAACCGTTATTCGGGCAGACTGAGCTTTGACATGCGACCGCCATCGACGGTGTAGACCTGGCCGGTTATAAAGCTGGCGTCTGATGACGCCAGAAACGCCGCGACGGATGCAACTTCTTCGGTTTTTCCGGTGCGTTTGAGGGGATGAATGCCGCCAATTTTTGCCCGAAATTCCCCGGGGGAAGGCATGGAGTCGATGAACGTCTGATTCAGTTCAGTATCGATCCATCCCGGAGCAATGGCGTTGCACCGAACGCCGTCCTTGCCGTGGTCGATTGCAACAGCGCGTGTAAGTCCATGCAGTCCGGCTTTGCTGGCACAGTAGGCGGCGTGACCGGGGTTGGCGCCCAGACCTTCAATTGAGCCGATATTAACGATGTTGCCTTTCGACGCTATAAGTGCCGGCAATGCGGCTTTGATTAGCAAAAAAGGCGCCGTTAAATTGACCGCGAGGTGACGATTCCATTCTTCGATACTCAGGTTGTCCAGAGTGGCTTCGGTCATGATTCCGGCGTTGTTCACCAGAACGTCCAGTCGATCGGATTTTTCCATCATCGCATCGATCACTGCATTTGGTGCATCGGGTTGACTTAAGTCTGCGACAATTGTTTGAAATACTTCGGAAGGATTCCGTTGGGCCGTGAATACATTCGCTCCTTCTGCGGCAAATCGGTGGGCTATCGACTCACCGATTCCACTGCGTCCACCCGTGATTAAAACGGTTTTTCCAGAAAAACGATTGGACACCGGTATGGACGGACTCATTGCAGCGCTGGGTTTGAGTTTTTGTGAACGTTATTGTGTTGCAAGAGCGAGGCCTGTTCTCTCTAATGAGACTGATTCAGTGCGTCTTCCGCGGGAATCTCGTTCTCTCTGCGGGCAATATAGTCGAGCAGTTCCTCGTCTTTGGCTTCGTCCAGCTTTGGTTCCTGATAGTCCTGGAGCAGTTTCCTGGCGTAACCCAGCGCTCGTTCGGTAATCTCGATGCCACCCTCGGCCTGCCATTGCTCGATTGAATTGTTGTCGAAGAGCTTCGGCATAAAGAATGCGCGCTGAAAGTTTTCCTGGGTGTGTTCGTGTCCCAGATAGTGACCACCGGGACCAATGTCCCTCACCGCTGACAGGGCTTCATCGAAGTCATCCCAGCGCACGCCTTCGGCCATTCGATAGCCCATGGCGCATTGCTCTGCATCGACAACAAACTTGGCAATTGAACAGTGCATGCCGGCTTCGTTCCAGCCCGCTGAATGCCAGATGTAGTTCGCGCCCGCATGCAACACCGACGACAGCGTTGTCGCACTCTCATATCCGGCCTGGGCATCAAATGTTTTTGCGCCGCCAAGGGTGTTCGACGTTCGCCACGGCACATCATAAAAGCGAGCCATCTGTCCGATCATAAAGTTCATCAGACTGATCTCCGGCGTGCCTGCCATCGGTGCACCGGATTGCATGTTCACGGTGGACAGGTAGTGGCCGTAAATTGCCGGACATCCTTTGCGGACAATCTGGGTGTATGCCAGCGCGGACAGGGCCTCTGCATTAAGCTGAGCCACGGTCGGTGCCACCGAAGCCGGCGTGTTGGCACCACCGAGAACGAACGGAGAACACAATACCGGCTGATTGCGTTTGTTAAATGCCCGCATGGCGCCAAGCATGGTCTCATCCCAAACCAGAGGAGAATTACCGTTGCAGTTGCCGGTCACAACGGCATGATCTTCCATAAAGTCTTCACCGAACAGTATCGCGCACATGTCCATCACATCCTCTGCATTCTTGGGACTTGTGGTCATGCCCATGAAGGTCTTGTCCGAGTACTTCATGGATGAGTAAGTAATCCGCAGATGCCGGTGGGAGACCTTATGATCCATCGGCTCAACGATGTGATGCGCTGAACTGTGGATCGCGGGCAGCATATGGGAGAGTTTGTGGAACGTGGCCAGGTCGTCGAGAGTGGGCCAGCGCCGCTTGTCGTCCAGATCCCGAAGGTACGGCGCTCCGGTCATGGGAACGAACATGGATTTGTTGTCACCGATCATCACCGACTTTTTTGGGTCGCGCGCGTGATAAGAGATCGAGGACGGAATGCTGCGGATCAGCTCACGGATGTGTTCCCGATCAAAGTAGACCCGCTCGCCATCGATACGTGCGCCGGCTTCCTCCCACTGTTTAAGCGCTGTGGGGTCTCGAAAGATCACGCCCACGTCCTCCAGAATATCCATGGAGGCATTGTCGATCATGCGAATCTGCTCCTCGTCCATCGGCTCGCAAAGCGGGATCTTGCGGACCAGGGTGGGCAACATTTCAAATTTTGGCGCCGTTCTCTTCGCTCGTCGCGCGTCTCGGCCACCCCGGGCGGGTCGTGTTGCGGGGGAATCAGACATGATTTTATTTTGTATACAAAATGTGTACTTTATTTAAAAACGAAAATAAACGCAATTAAAATCGTCTATTACAGCGCGGACAGTGGCATTAAGCTGCCGCTTCAACCCGGTCAGATTTCATCGCCAGTGCTGACCGGTGAATTCGGTACAATCCGGCTCCATGATAACCAAGAAGTACATCACCGCTGAAGAGCTGCTGGAAGATTCATACCGTCTGGGTGCTTTGATCATTGAAAGTGGGTTTCGCCCTGATTTTATTGTCGGAATCTGGAGAGGCGGCGCACCGGTTGGAATCGCGGTGCAGGAAATGCTGGAGCATTTTGACATCTCCACCGATCACATCAGTCTTCGCACGTCGCTCTACACTGATATCGCAAAAACAGAGAAGCAAGTGCGAGTGCACGGTCTGGGGTATCTGGTAAAGACTCTGAATGCGACCGATTCCCTCCTGATTGTCGACGATGTGTTTGATTCAGGTCGGAGTATTGAAGCTGTTGTGGAACAATTAACCACGCGCACTCGCAAAAATACGCCGCATGACATCCGGGTGGCGACGCCCTGGTACAAACCCGCAAATAATGCAACGAATCGTGTGCCGGACTACTACCTCTACGAAACCGGTGAATGGCTCGTGTTCCCGCATGAGGTGCAGGGTTTGTCGGACGGTGAACTTGCTGAGAACAAATCCGAGTTATTTGAAATCATGCAGTCCGTCGGTAGCCTCAAACCACACTGAAGGGCGGCTCAGATCCTGCCTCGAATCATTTGATAACGTGAGCTTGTGACAACACGTAAACCGGCCAGAAAACGAAAAGCGCAAAATCGCAGAAAAGGAAGATTTCACTCTCTTCGGAATCCCCGGGTCTGGGGTCTGGCAATCCTGTTCTATATTGCCGGATACGCAACCCATTGGCAGATCGTTCACAACTCGACCATTGCGGGCAATCCGCTTCGTCCGACCGGCTTGATGAAGAGCTTCGTTCGCATGATCGAACAGCCTTTGATCCCGTCGCACCAGGAACGCCAGCCTGCCGAGAATAAAGCCATTGAAGATGCGCGCACGGTCCAGCAAAATGTTTTTACAGGGCTGATGTCGGAAGATGCCGGAAAATTCACTCTTCAGGTCGCGAGCAGTTTCAGCTGGCGAGAAGCGGATCAAATGATGGTGGTACTGGCCGAGCGCTATGAGCTGAATCGGCCGTTTTTCGTTTATCGATCAACGGCGCAATCAGAGCCGTTGTTCCCTTTGCTCTACGGTGTCTTTGATTCGGCCTACCAGGCCGAACAGGAAATTCTGACCTTGCCACCGGCGCTGCGAGACAAAGCGCCGTTTGTGCGGCAGTTTGGCACGATTCAACGTCAGCTGAAGGCAAAACGGCCTAGCGGGTAGTCGATCCGGATCGTCCTGCCCGCAGACTTGCAAGGTGTGCGCGACCTGTCGACTGGCGATCTTCTTCACTAGCCGGGGTTGAAACTTCCATATTCAGATCGTCCTGTGGAAGTTCGTCGAGAAACCGGCTCGGAATTGATTCGATCCACTCCCCAAACCGCTTCCTTTTTTTCGTGTAAGACAGGCTGAGGTGTTGACGAGCCCGGGTAATGCCGACATAAAACAGTCGGCGCTCTTCAGCGAGGCCGTTGTCTTCGAGCGAAGCATGATGAGGCAAGATGTCCTCCTCTACGCCGACGATATACACCCGATTGAACTCCAGGCCCTTGGCCGCGTGCAGAGTCATCAGGTTAACCCGGTTGTCCTGCTCTTCTTCCTTCTGCCGTTCGAAAAGATCGGCGAGCACGAGCTCTGAAACGATATCTCCCAGTGTCTGGTCGCCGTTGCTCCGACTCACAGCGTCTTCGATCCAGGCGTGCAGCACTTTAATATTTTCCCATTTTGTTTTCGCGGCGTCGGCGTCGGCGGTTTCCAGCAGCCAGTTTCGGTAGTGAATGTCCTGCAGAACAGCAAGCATAATGTCAGCACCGTTTTGATTTGTCAGTCTGCTGCGCATTCGGGAGAGCAGCACACTGAACTCGCGAAGCGCCTTGTATACCGGGGGACGTATCTGTGATGCCAGCTCCACGTCGTCAATCACGCTCAGCATTGGGCGCGATCGGCTGGACGCCAGTTGGGAAATTCTTTCAAGACTGGTAGGCCCTATGCCACGTCTCGGAGTGTTGATGATTCTGACCAGCGCGGCGTCGTCATCCGGATTGGTCAGCAGGCGAAGGTAGGCCATTACATCCCGAATTTCGCCACGATCAAAAAACGAGGATCCGCCACTGATTTTGTACGGAATCCTCATTTCACGGCACTTGATCTCAAGCAGTCTCGCCTGATGGTTGCTTCGGTAGAGAATGGCAAAATCGGAATAGGGGGCATTGGCCTGAAACTGATCTTTTAGTATTCCCGATACCACTCGCTCGGCTTCATGTTCCTCGTTGTCTGCTTCAAATACATCGATGGGATCGCCGTAACCAAGTTCACTCCACAGGTGTTTCTCGAAGGGTCTCTTGTTGTTCTTGATCAGAACATTGGCGGCGTTCAAAATACGATTGGCCGATCGATAATTCTGTTCGAGTTTGACTACTTTCAGGTCGGGGAAGTCCTTGCTAAGCGAGACCAGATTTTCAGGCTGGGCACCGCGCCAGGCGTAAATTGACTGATCGTCGTCACCCACGGCGCACAGGTTTTTGCCCGTAGCGGACAGTTGTCGGACCATTTCGTACTGCACGCTATTTGTATCCTGATATTCGTCGACAAGCAGATGACGGATTCGAGTTCGCCAGTAGTTGACAGCAGTTTCATCGCGGCGCATCAACTGGACGGGCAGATACACCAGATCGTCCAGATCAACCGAATTACACATTGTCAGGTAACGCTGATAGTCCTTCAGCAGCGCATCCGCAGTTGACCGCACTGAAGTCTCCGCGGACTGTGCTGGATTTGTAGCGTTCTTGATGTGCGAAATCTGGTTGAGAATGCTCTCGGCGAGACTGGTGTCGCGGCTGGGCTGCGCCCTCAGAAGTTCGTTAATCACTGCGATGCCATCACGGCGATCAAGAATTGTGAAACCGTATCTCAAGCCGTAAGCAGAGGGATTGCGCCGGATCATTTTCATTCCGAGCGCGTGAAATGTGCATACGGTAAGCTGCCTGAGCTGCTCCTCGTCAGCCAACAGTTGTCCGACTCGCTGCTGCATTTCCCGGGCCGCTTTGTTGGTGAAGGTCAGCGCGGTTATCTGCTCGCCCGGGATTGCGCGGTTCTGGATAAGCCACGCGATGCGTTCAGTAATAACCCTTGTTTTTCCACTGCCGGCTCCGGCGAGCACCAGCAGAGGTGCGTCGGTGTGCTCTACAGCGGATTGTTGTGCTGCGTTTAGTCGGGTCATTACGATGGCAGGTTCTGGGAGCGCGCGAGTGTACCTTGAAGTGCGTGGGCAGTCCGAGCTTCACAACGTATAAGGGCGCCTGCACGAGCTTTGTTCGAGTTGAAATTTAGTTTGCGGTTTCTGAAATTTAAAAAGTGGACAATGCAAGCGTCTCTGAGACAAACTCGGGAATCACAGAGCGTTATTTTTGTCTGAATCTCCTTGAAAGTTGCTGTCGTCACAAGAATAGGTGATGTCGTAAAATGATTAGACCTGTAAACGAACTGATTTGTATATTTGGCCCGTTCAGCGGTTCTGTTTCCGGGTTTAGAATCAAGCTGTTAACTTAAATAAACACCGCCCCGAGAGGACGTACCATGGTTGATGAAAACTTAGACGACGATCTGGATCTGTCGACACTTCCTGATGAT
>JBCCFB010000309.1:0-6980 GCA_039029995.1 Planctomycetota bacterium | reverse complement strand
GCCTGAGCAGGCTTCCGGAGCGAGTGACGTATCATCCGGCGCAGATATCTACTCATTAGGCGTCATTCTCTACGAAATGCTGACCGGCAGCCTGCCGATTCTTCGTGATACGCACATTCAAACACTGATCGCGATTCCCGTTGATGAGCCGGCATCACTCAAGGGAATTCGTGCAGAGGTTCCCCGTGATCTCGAAGCAATCTGTCTGAAGTGTCTCGCGAAAATGCCGCGTGAACGATACGCGTCGGCTTTCGAACTTGCGGAGGATATACGCCGGTGGCTGGATGGTCGTCTAGTGCGAGCGAGGCGTGCTTCTGTACTGGAACGGGCATCAAAATGGTGCCGGAGAAATCCAGCGCTGGCTCTGGCAATCGTTGCACTTTTCGCAGGTCTTGCTGTAACAATCTTTCAATGGCGCCGCGCAGTACACGAAAATCAACGTGCTGACCGGCACCTGGATCTGTCACAGCAGGTGATCGATGACATGGTCGGCAGAGTTGCCGCGGATTCGACTCTTCCGCGCGAGCTCCGACTGTCTATGGCGGGGCGTGCTGTAGAATTGCAACGAACTCTTCTGGCGGAACAGCCTGATGATTTGAGCGTAATTAGCCAGACAGCGATGGCTTTGTACAGGCAGTCTCAAGTTCAAGCGGATTTGCTCGATTTCGAGAATGCGCTGAAGTCAGTTGACGACGCACTTTTTGTGGTTGAACCTTTTGAGGGTAGCGCTGACACAGCCGAACTTTCAATTCGACTGACGGATCATAGGATCGGAGTTCTTCGCTCGCTCGACCGAATCGAGGAGGCTCACGTCGCAATCGAGGAGCAGGACCAGAATGCGTTTCAAAATGACTCGCAAAGAGCCGCCAATTTGTTCCAGTCCGGAATGCTCAAGCTGAGGAATGAAGCTGATCTGGAAGGAGCGATCAGTGATTTCGAAGCATCGATTGAACTCTATCTCGATCTTTCTGTCGAATCTGCTCATGGATTTGAATACGAGATCGGCGTTTCGGAACTGTACTGCGGTACTGCCGAGATGTATCTGGACAATCTTTCAGAGGCGAGACGTCGGCTGGAATCGGCAATAATTCTGTTCAATTCATTGCTTGAGCATTCACCCGGCAGTTCCGCGGTTGTGGACAGACTTGCAACGGCCCATCTGCAGTCCGGACGCGTACTCCACGGCGAGTTGAGACTGGAAGGACTGCCTGTAGCAAACGACTTGCCTCTGCTCGCAGACTGTCGCGAACACTTTGATTCCGCGGCCGCGTTTCTCAAACAGGCTATGGAACTGAATGACACAATCCAGGGAGCCTACGGACGGCTGGCGGTCGTCTATGAAATGCGAGTCAAGCTTGAGACTGAGCAATGCTCGGAAGATTGCGGCGTATCTGTCACAGAAGCCTACGCCGGGATGTTTGAAGATGTTCCCGATGAAAACCCGTCACGCAGAATCATTGGCCGTGTTCTCGGCGAGTCCTATTTAAGGGTCTGTCGCGCGTTGATTGAGACGGGAGATGAAGAGGGGGCGACGGAACAGCTTGACCATTGTGAACAGTTGATCTCGCTGTTGAGCGAAACCTATCCGGGGGTGGAGGAAATCGAATCGGTGCGCGAGCAATGCTCGACGCTTCGAAATCAGATCACGAACTGATTTCATCAATCCATCTGATTTCCTGCCGGTCGTAAGGCAAACGTTTATGGCCACGATGCAATGGTGGTTACCATCCGGTATTCAGTCGAGCAGGCTGCGACAAATTTGGTCGAACTCTGGTGATGAATCCGGTACCCGTTGGACAGGAAGATGTCGCGATAGTTGTGAGAAAAGGACAACTCGTCCCCGAACGGATGTGACCTGTTATCGTCTTCATGATGATCCGATGCGACAGGTTCGGATGCGTAGAAAAGCAGCGGTGCTCGTTTGAGCGTTGTCAGCATTTGATTCAAGGTTGCACGCGAGAAATACTCAAGCACACCTCCGTTGCTGATGTACGCAGTGCCCGGACGAACATTGTTCGTAACCCATTTGACGGCGTCACCGGCGACGTATTCGATCGCTGGAGAATCATTGCGCCTGCGGTTGGTCTGAATGACGTCTTCATTCAGATCGAGTCCGATGGCGCTTTTGAATCCTTTGATGTTTGAATAAAGGTACTCGAGCAGCCGACCCGATCCGGTGCCGATTTCAACTAGTCGTTTGAATCGTGGCTGTGCCTCGCAAATCTCTTTCAGCCTGAGGAAGTCATCGCGCTGGCGGGCGATAAACAATGTGTCAAATCGTTTATCGCAGTTCTCATAGAACGCGCGGCTGGAATCGCCCTGCCAGAATGCCGCATGCAGGCGTTCAAGAAATCCATTGCGTTCTTCCAGGGAACAACGCTTACGAAGGTAGTGCAGGATCAAGCGATCAAGTCGTCCGGATTCTGATGATGGACGCCGATAGTTGCCGATCGTTCGCACCCGGTTGAATCTAGCAAGGGACGAACCAAGCACGGACTTAAGATTTGCTTTGAGGCTTTCACGATAACCGGAGTTCAGTGGTCTATTCATTTCACTTCGCATTCGGGTTGGATCCTGACTTCGATTCCAGATGCAAGCCGCATACCAGGAAACGAACGCCAGCATCGAATGCGATAAAGCCCGAGAAAGGCAGCAGATTGACTGATGACCTCTTATTCAACGTTTCAAGAATGCAACGTCAGATGTGTCGCGACGAATGCTGAATGCATCAATTCAGTGGTCAGAAGCTGACTACGTATGCGGTTTCAGCTAGGCAGGGCGAATTTGTCCACTTCCGCTAACGACATATTTGAAGGTCGTCAGTTGCTCGACGCCTATCGGACCGCGGGCATGCATCCTGCCTGTCGCGATGCCGATTTCGGCTCCCATGCCGAACTCTCCTCCATCGGCAAACTGTGTTGATGCGTTGTGCAGGACGATTGCTGAATCGACCTCGCGTAGGAATTTCGCAGCAGTGTCGGCATTTCGTGTGACGATCGACTCAGTGTGCCCTGAGGAATAGTCACCGATATGATTGATCGCAGCTTCAACTCCGTCGACGATTCGAACGGAGATAATTGCGTCAAGGTATTCAGTCGCCCAGTCAGCATCGCTTGCCGGCACGGCATGATCAAAGGATTCGCAGACAGCTTGATCTCCCCGGATTTCACAACCGGCCGAACTCAGGTCGCCAAGTAGGTGGCCAAGATGCGAATCCCGGCAAGCCTGATCAACCAGCAAAGTCTCCGCCGCTCCGCAGATGCCCGTTCGCCTCATTTTTGAGTTGAGCACGATGTCACGGGCCATTTGAAGATCGGAATCCCTGTCCACATAGACGTGACAAATACCTTCCAGATGCGCGAAGACCGGCACGCGAGATTCTGTCTGGACTCTGTCAACCAGGCTTCGCCCACCGCGAGGTACGATTACATCCATATTCCCGTCCAGTCCTCGCAGCATTTCTCCCACTGCTTCCCGGTCCGTTGTGGGAACAAGTTGTATGCAATGGGGATCAAGTCCGGCGGACTCAAGTCCGCGCAGCAGACACTTGTGGATTTCTGTTGAGGAATGAAACGAATCGCTTCCTCCGCGAAGAATAACGGAGTTACCGCTCATCATTGCCAGCGCGCCGGCGTCAGCGGTAACATTGGGCCGGCTTTCGTAGATGACGCCGATAACACCTAACGGAGTCCGGACACGCTGGATTCCCAAACCGTTGGGTCGATCCCATTTGCAGATAACGGATCCGACGGGATCGTCGAGTCTCGAAATTTCTTCAAGCGCGCCGGCAATCGACTCAACGCGGTTTAAGTCCAATACGAGACGGTCGATCATGGAGTCGGGTTTACCGGCTGAATGTGCGGCTTGAACATCCTTTTCATTCGCACCAAGGATCGTACTAAAGGCATCACGAATTTGAATGGCCGCAGCGGTCAGCGCAGTACGTTTTTGCTCAGTAGCTGCGAGAGAAAGCTGAGCCGATGCTCTTCGAGCCTGTTGACCCAGGCCTGCCATGATCTGTTTTACTTCACTCATTTCCCAGCCTCGTGTACCACCATGTCGTCGCGATGAATCATCTCAGTCCGGTACCCTGCCCCGAGAATTTGAATGATCTCTTCGCTTCGTTTTCCCAGGATTGAAACGGCGTCACAGGAATCAAACGCAATCAGCCCTCTGGCCACTTCGCGACCGCCGCTGTCGTGAACAGCAACAGTATCTCCACGTACAAAGATGCCGTTGACGGCGGTTACGCCTGCGGGAAGAAGACTATTTCCCTCACCAAGAGCAAGGCAGGCGCCTTCGTCAATCGTGATTGTTCCGACCGTGTTGATCTGCCCGGCAATCCACTTCTTTCGATCGCTTACGGGGCTGGCAACCGGATCGAACCATGTTGCCGCTGCGCCATCAGCGAGTCTGCGAACCGGATTCAAATGATTGCCGGACGTAATCACCATTGCGGCACCGGAAGCCGTTGCGATTTTGGCGGCGGCGACTTTTGTCTTCATTCCACCGCTGGAGTATACCGTCGCCGCATCTCCGGCCATCGATTCGACTTCAGGCGTCACCGACGGAATTCGCTCAATTGGACCAGCATCCGGATTCTCCGGCGGCCATTGTTCGTACATGCCGTCTACATCTGAAAGGAGGATGAGCAGGTCTGCTCCGATCATCGACGTGACGCGCGCCGCCAGCCGGTCGTTATCGCCGTAGCGGATTTCGGCCGTCGCCACAGTATCGTTCTCATTAATGACGGGGATCGAGTTCCATTGCAGCAAGGTCTCAATGGTACTGCGTGCGTTGAGATACCGCGTGCGTTCGCGTGTGTCGTCAAGGGTCAGCAGAATCTGGCTGGCGAGTTGACCGTGCTGTTTGAACATTGTCGCGTAGGTGTGCCCCAGTTCGATCTGGCCGATTGCTGCAGCCGCCTGGCTTTCCTCAAGACGGAGCACCGTATCACGTGACAGCCGGTCGCTCAAAACCATGCGGCCCATCGCTATAGCGCCGGAGGACACGAGGCAGACTTCGCAGCCTTTGCTGCGCAGCCAGGCTACGTCATCAGCCAGGATTTCCAGCCACGACCGTTTCAATCCGTTCTGCTGATCCACAATCAGTGCAGAACCGATCTTGATGACAATCCGTTTGAAACTCGAAAGTGGTTGCGTCACGTTCAGTTGCTACCGGTCCCTCACCGATCAGAGCGATTCAATTTCAATTCGTAGAACCAGAAATCGTTGTTGGGCTGGTCAATCTTCAGTTCATCGGTTTGCCCACTTCCGTCCAGTGTGAATGTCACCCAGCCGCGCGGGAAGTCGTACTTAACAGTTTCACGCCATTTGATCTGGAACGTGTCGTAGTGCCAATGTTCAAGGTCAGCTACGAAATTCGGAGCCGGCACCAGTCGCATCACGAGCTGTCCATCTTCGACGGAAACGGTAACGTCGCCGTACAAATCGCCGCTGTAGGTTCCGGCGTATCCCTCAAGCTCGAGGGAGGTTCTCGTTCCGTCGACTCGCGAAGCATCAGTTTGCTCGCGCTGTTCCGCGGCTGATTGATCGGCTTCGGCTTGTCTCGCGACGGCTATGGCGCTTTGGTCCTGTCGGTCGGTGGCGCCGAGAAAACACTCCAGAACACGATCGCGCACGAATCGGCTGGCGGAAGACTCACTGTTTGTCAGGACGATAACACCGAGGTTCTTCTCAGGAACCATGGCCAACTGGGATATCATTCCATCCAGTCCACCTCCATGGCTGACGACTTTGTGGCCGTGGTAGTCATAAAGAAAAAATCCGAGTCCGTACGTCAGGAAGTGTCGAGTCGGATTGTTTTCAACAGCTCCGGGCGAGAGTTTGATAACTACATTCGGTTGTTGCATGTCCCAGATCTGTTCTTCACTGACCAGTCGCATGTCGCCGGCTGTCCCGTTGGCCAGATGCATGTTCATCCACAGGCACATGTCATTGACCGACGAGTTGATGCCACAGGCTCCCCAGCAGTTGTCAACATTGCCCGGCGGCAGGACGCGCAGTTGGTCACGCCATGACTCGTTGTGAGGCATGGCATAATTGTCCTGCATGTCGTCAACACTGGTCGTCGTCCGGCTCATGTTGAGTGGAGTCAGAATCCTTTCCTGCATGACCTCCGCCCATGTCCGGCCGGTGACTTTCTCGATCACCTTTCCAGCAGTGATGTACATGAGGTTTTGATAGCCCCAGGTACTGCGAAAACTGCTGACCGGAGGTAGGTGGCGGATGCGTTCTATGATCTCGTCAGCTGTGTAGGTGGTGTCGTACCAGAGAAGATCTCCGCTGAACGTATCCATGCCCACCCGATGAGAAACGAGGTCTCTGACTGTCATTTCCCGCGTTACGAATGCGTCGGGCATCTGAAAGTCGGGGAGATATTTCGTCACCGGATCTTCCCAGTCCAGTTTTCCTTCACCTACCAGCATTGCCATTGCAGTAGTGGTAAAGGCTTTCGAATTTGATGCACAGGCAAAAAGGGTGTCACCGTTGACCGCCGCGTCCCGCCCGAGTTCGCGAACGCCATATCCTCTGGCAAAGATGATCTCGCCATCTTTGACGACACCGATCGCCATTCCGGGTACGTTCCAGTCGGAATTGACTTTGATCGCGTATTCATCAATTTCTTCGATCAGGGACTGGATATCGAGGTCCGTCTCCTGACTGCTTTCCAGCCGGATGATGCTCTGGTCCTGGATCGCGTAAGAGCAGGAAACCGGAATCAGCATTACGGCAATTGCTGCAAAAAACTGTCTAAATGATTTGCTTTGCATCGCATCCTCTTCAGCGCTTGAAATTGACGCTGCATGATAACAGATTTGGCAGGCGTACCTGCTGCTGCAGTACGGCTTCATCAGACAAAGCGGTAACGATATATTTTTCTAGAGGCAGTTTCAAAACTTTGACTGGCTAGCAAACCTTCTGTTTTATTGTGCGTATTTGAGGTCGAAAGGAGACCTC
>JBCCFB010000308.1:0-7008 GCA_039029995.1 Planctomycetota bacterium | reverse complement strand
GCCGGTCATCCGACCGGCGTTTTTTTTTGTGGCGGTGTCAACCTGCTCAAAGGGGGCGAAACGAATCGTTTGACCGCTTCTTTTGACCATCGTTTGTCTTTTGACCGATTGAACGGTATTTTTGTTGCTGTTCACTCATTTCAAATCACATTCCCGGCTTCTACCGGAACAAGACAACTCTTTTCACGCGAGCAAAATAGATGGGACTGGAAGAACTTTTTGAAGCAATCCTTGGCGGCGCAGAACAACAACAACGTGGCCGACGCAGCAGTTCAGGCAGTAGCCGTGAAGACAGAAGCAGCAGTGGCGGCAGGCGACTGCCGGGTCTTGACCCGCTTCCCGAGCCGACGGGAAAGGGCGGAATCGGCGACGTCATGCATTCGGTTGTGCAGATCGTTGCCATGCGAGAAGGATTCATGGGTGGAATGACGTCTGCATGGACCGGTTCCGGAACCATCGTCCATCCGCAGGGCATCATCCTGACCAACTGCCACGTTGCCAATCCTCGCGCAATGGGAATGTCGTCGCCTCCGGCGGACCGTCTGGGTGTCGCGATTACCGAACGTTCAGACCGCCCGCCTGCGTTGTCGTACTTTGCTCAGGTCGTTTCATACGATGCCGATCTCGACCTCGCGGTCATCCGGATTGTTGCCGATGTGAAAGGCAGAAGAATCAGTAAGTTGAATCTTCCAAGTGTGCCGCTGGGTGATTCGGAGAACCTGGACCTCGGCCACCGGTTGAGCATTTTCGGTTATCCCGGAATCGGTGGTGAAACGGTTACCTACACATCCGGTGATGTCTCCGGATTTTCATCAGAAAAAGGAGTTCGCTCTTCCAGAGCCTGGATCAAAACAGACGCGACGATCTCAGGCGGGAACAGTGGTGGCACCGCAGTAGACAAAGCCGGATTTCTCGTCGGTGTTCCTACACAGGCAGCGGCAGGATCCGGCATCACTCCGGTCGATGCGAGACCTGTACTCGACACCAACAAAGACGGCCGCATTGATCAGCGCGACACGCCGATGGCGATTGGCGGTTTCATCAACGGGCTTCGCCCGATCAACCTTGCGGTTCCTCTACTGGAAAAAGCAGGCATGGCCATTTCCGATCATCGCGGCAAACGAGGTGAGAGTTCACTGCCCGATCACACTCCTGAACCGATTCGTGGTTTCGATTTCGACCGCCTAAGAGAAAAGCCCGAATTCAGCGAACTGGTTTTCTCACGCGAAGTCACCGACGACGGACGTCCCATCAACCCCGGACACTATATTCCCGGCGGTGTCGATGCCGTTTATGCGAGTTTCGAATATGACAACCTGCGCAACGGCACCCCCTGGAGCGCCGTGTGGATGACCGATGGAAAGGTGATCATCGAACAGAATGACACATGGGATGATGGCCCCGAAGGCCGCAAGGCCGTCAAGATCTCCAATCGGAAAGGAGTTCCCGATGGAGAATATCATCTGGCGTTGAGCATCGGTGACGAAATTTCACTCGAAGGAAAGATGGTCGTCGGAAAAGCTGAAGACGACAAAGATAGCGAAATCTCCGGCCAGCTCGTTGATTCTCGAACGGGCAGAGGTGTGTCGGGCGGACTGGTTATTGTTCTCAAACCAACGGTCTCTTTGCGAGACTTCCTGAACAACCGTCGCGAATCAGATGTACAGTCATCGACTGAAACTGATCGCAACGGCAGTTTCACACTTCCAGAACAGTTGCCTAAGGGACAGGCCTACTCTCTCGTCGCAGCAGCCAGAGGATACGAGCCTCTGACGGTTGAACATGCGTTGCGACTCGGCCCGGGTGCACCGGAAAAAGCGGATATCGGCGAAATCCAACTCGATCCAGCGAGGTAGACGAATCCGTAAGTTGAAATAGATCTCTGACGAGGCCCGACCTATCGGTCGGGCCTTATTCGTGCGCCGAGCCCCGCCAGCGCATAACGTCTGACAAGTATTGTGGCTTACCCGATCAGCCTCGTCGCCGCCTGGCGAACATTCCGCAAAGGACGGACGCCAGAACAAAGCCACTACCCGGCTCAGGTACCACATTATTGAACAATTGGCCGCGTTCCTGCAGTGTGCCGGTCAAGCCGGAAACATTGAACGGCTGGCCGTTGTAGACCCCATTCATCGAAAGCGATCCGAATACCGTGTGATCCACAATCCGGTTTCCGGGGTTGCCAAAGAATTGCACGTTACTGGTTCCGCCATCAAGAACCAGGTCCATTCCATTGGCCGACAGATCTATGAAGCCGCCGCCACCGCCGAAGTTGGCTTTGAGAACTGTGACGTGACCACGGTGACGATACTCACCGGCACCAAGCGACAACAATCCGAAGTCAGGTGCGGAAGCATCAAACGTAGACATTGAAAACGGGCTCAACTCCATAATGGCTGGAGCTTCCATAAATGCCACCGGCGAATTCCCGAGGGCTTGTGCGAAATCCACGTTCGGATCCACGTCCGTGAAGTGAATTTCCCACTTCAAATCAAAGGTGCTGCTAAGTTCAAATGACTGCCCGTTTAACTGAAACGGATTCACGTCGTCAGCATCGTCGGGATCCTGCGGTTGAACGGGCGTGCTTGACGTTTTGTTTGAGCGGGACGAGTTGTGATCTGTGGCTCGTGTTATCGTGATGTCTGTTGTGATACTGGCCCCGTTTTCTCCCAGAGGCAGGTTCGCAGTTCCGTTGAAATCGAAGGCGGAAATCTCTGTATTGAAAAAGAGCCCCTGTGCGCAAACCGGCGATAGCGGGAATAGCATGCTTCCGATTAGAACTAGAAGAAAAGCGAATCCGGTGCGACTGGCTGGCTGATTCTGATTGGTCATCTTGCGTACTCCCCGTTGAAATAGGTTCAAGTTTCTGCACGGATTCTAAAAGTGGCTGATCGCCCCCACAAGCGCGCAACTGAGCTGCACAATAAATCATTGGAATCAGACAGGTCGACGAACGCGTTTGAGGCGACCGAGTAGAATGAGCCTTCTATCTACAGTTTCATTGGCCACGCGGGTTGCTCGAATCCGATCAGGGAGTCGTTTTGCGGTTCAACTTAAGTCAACTTTTCATCGCGAGCATCCTTCTTGCCATAGCGATGGGCCTCGTTTTGATTTACGGGCATTCCATCTACGCTTACTTTGTTGCGGCTGCAATTTTTGCTGCAGCGTTTGCAACTTCCTCACAACGGCTGACCGCCACGGCGCGAGGGGCTATTGGAGCAACCACCGGCTGGGCACTATGCTTGCTGATTTCGATTGTTGCAGAATTCGTCGGCTACCTTAATTACGACGGGTCTGCGCCGTACTTTGACGGTGACGGACTGGTCTCCAGCTTGATCCTGCTGCCTTTATTCGCGTTCTTCTACTTGCTGGTTCCGATTGCGGCCGGAGGATGCATGCTGGGGCTGATCACCGATCTTGCGTCCAACTATTTCTACTCAAACAAATCAGAAAGTGATGGTTGAAATCAAATGCGTCTTCTACAAAGACCTGTTTGTTGAATCCAATGCTCAAACGAATCGGCTATTACCTGACGATGTATTCCGGCTTCAGAGCGATGGCAAACTGGCTCCGTCATCTGTCGCTTGGCTCGACGCCGGTTTCAACATTGAACAATGGGAAGTTCCGATTGCACGATGGTCGTGGACTGGGCCTGAAAGTGCATTCAAGGCTGGTGCGTGACAGAGGAGGCCGCATGTTGAGTGGCGGCATGTTTTCAACGTGGCTGTTGTCACCCCCGATTCAAACCTACGTTTATCGTTTGCTTCGATTGACAAGCCACTTCGGGTGCGGGCACATCGAAGTCGCATTTATCGAATTCGAAGATCAAATCGTAATCTACGCTGTGCGCAACATCCTCAAATCCAATCTGGACCGCATCGGTTTCCGGCGTATCAGTGCTCGTTTGGGACTCTGTGAAGAACAAAGCGAGATCGCGGTTATCCGTTCGATCGCTCAATTGACAAGAGAGCAAGGGCTACAAATTGCAGTTGCGACTCCGCAAGACTGCGTTCAACTGGCAGTGACTCCCTTGCTTATTCATCCGACCAGGATTGAGAAAACCCTGAATGCACTCGAGAAAAAGTACTTGAGAATTGTGCGCCAATGCGGCCTGGAAGTTGTTCGCATTTCCAATGAAGAACAAATTGCCAGCCCAAGTCATGCGCAACGAAATAACACGCAACGCAATATTGCCCACTGAAATATTACCGTCCGAATCACTGGCCTTCTGAATCACTGGCCTTCTGAATCACTGGCCTTCTGAATCACTGGCCTTCTGAATCACTGGCCTTCTGAATCACCGGGCAGTACAGAAACAACCGGACTAACCGCCGCCGGAACCTTCAACCTCTTCGAGTTCCCAGTCCCCGTTGCGAGTGGAATTCGAACCTCCTACTCCCTCAACCTCTTCCATTTCCCAATCGCCCTCTGCTCTTGATGCACCTTCTTCTGAATCGTTATTGAGTCGGATCTCAACCTGATCATCAGGGGTCTGCCCCACCTCTTCGATCGCCCAGTCACCATTTTCCGTTCGGGTAGTGCCGGAATCGCTGGCTTGCGTTTGTGGCTGGGCATCGCCTGTGGAACCGGCATCAGACATTGACCAGTCGTCCGCATCGGCATGTCTTTCAACGGGTGGTTCGTTGACTTGCCCCTGTTCCGGCAGATCTCCGTCAAAGATGTCAGCAGGAATCTGCGCATTTCCGTTTTCATCTGGTTGAGGCTGAATCTGGCCCCCCATACCTGACAGCAGCAGGTAGCCACCGACCAGAAGGACGATCAGGAAAACACACCCGCTGCCTCCCGCTGCTTTCCCCGGGCCGCCTGTTCCTTCTGAATTTCCGTAGCTCATTTTGGATCCATTGCTTAAATTCTGTTTCGAATTCAGGTTATGAATCCCCCTCCGAAGTGTCAAGGAATCGTCAGGGATTAGCAGAATTGTTTGTCAGTTTTGGATCGCAAACCCGAACTGGCAGTGTGGACACCATCGGGATTCGATGAGAGATACAATGCGTGAAATCCGGAATCTGCGTCGAAACGTCACGTCAAGAAAACGCAGTCGGGTTCGAATATCTATGAGTACGAGCCGTACGATAACGTTGTCCACTCCACGGATCTGACAGCAGTCATGCCCGTGAAGGACGATGATGATACCTCCAACTGGATGTCCCGGAGCAAGTTGTGTTACTCAAGAAACCTCAACGCCTGAATCTTTCAGATCCCAAATACCGTGATGATCCGTGGCATCATTTCGGCCAGCTCCGCGAACTTGGACCTGTCGTCAGAATCAAGTTTCCGTTTATGGGAAAAGTGTGGGCCGCGACAACTTACGAAGCGGTAAACGACGTTCTCAAAAACTGGGAGAAATTCCCGCGCGATCCGGCAAATGCGGGGCGCAACAACTGGGTCAGCTGGCAGTGGATGATTCCACGTTCGCTGATGGCATTTGCATCAAACATGCTGGGAGCCGATGGAACGGATCACCGTCGCCTGAGATCGCTGGTAGACAAAGCATTCGCTCGTCGAAACATTGATGGCATGGCGGAACGAATAAATGAGATCGCATCAGACCAGCTTGATATTGCTCAGCAATCAATGACAAGTGATGGAACGATCGATATTCTGGACGGGTTTGCGCGACCATTTCCCTTGACTGTCATTTGCGAACTACTTGGCCTGCCAATGGAGGATCGTCCGAAATTCCAGCAGTGGTTCGCTCCCATTTCAAAAGTCAAAAATATCTTCGGCATTTTCAGGATGACCTCAGGCTTGAAAAAGCTATCAAGTTATCTGAAAGAACAGTTCAAACTGGTTCGTGACAATCCTCGCGAAGGGCTGATCACAGAGCTTGTGCACGCGGAAGAAGATTCGGAACGACTCACAGAAGATGAGCTGCTTTCCATGATATTTCTACTCCTGGCTGCAGGCCACGAAACCACGGTTCATCTCATCACCAACTTGTTGCACTGCCTGCTCTGTCATCCCGAATCCAGATCTGCACTATTGAGCGACTGGACCAGGATCGATGGAGCCATCGATGAAACGCTTCGTTATGCCTCACCGGTCCAGTTCACCAAGCCAAGATTCATTTCCGCAGACATGACATTTCATGGAGTCGAACTGAAACAGAAAGAGATGATCATCCCCATCATCGCCGCGGCGAACTGTGACCCGGCCAGATTCGACGATCCGCTCCGTTTCGACATCGAACGGCAGCAGAACTATCACATGACTTTCGGGAGTGGCCCGCATACCTGCCTTGGTATGAAACTTGCGCGCACCGAAGCACGGGAAGCTATGCGCACTCTTTTTGAGCGCTGGCCTGATCTCGAGGCTGCCTTTGATTTGAGCCGCCCCGACTGGTCAAAGCGCATCGGGACTCGCGGTTTCAATTCGTTTTTAATTCGCACAAATTGAGCCGCTCAAAGCTGACCGCACATGCAAGCGAAGCCGGCAGAACGTGTCGGCACAGCTGTCATAAAAGCGCTTGTTTGACCTGCTGCCGGTCGAGTGTTTTATCTCTTGTAAGGCGACGGCGATGTCCTGAACAAGCGATTGATTTGCACGCTGTCATACAGGCAGATTTGCGGCGGGCCCGCAAAGACAAACGTGCTTTCCCAGCTTAACTGGCGTGTTAAAGATTTACGGATATTCGGGTTTTCGCAGTTGTTTTTCTTATGACGACCGCCGAATTTCTGCCGATGACACAAAAGCTGCGAACCGGCTGGACCCGCCTCCGGTTTGCAAACCCGCAACAATTTTGACCCGCTTCTAAAGCGCAGCCTGACCCGGCTGTACGTGCCTGGTTCCGCCTCCGTTTCCCTTTGGGGAGAGGGTGTTTGCGCGGATTTTCCGGCACTTGAACCGCTTTAGTGCGTTCAATCAAAAGTTGCTTTTAACGAAACAAGTGCAAAGGACACTGGCTATGTCGTTATCTGGAAAGTTTGTCGAAATCATAAGTCGGCTTGCTGCCAATCGCAGCCTTCGGGGCCTCTCGACGACCGGCTT
>JBCCFB010000307.1:0-7013 GCA_039029995.1 Planctomycetota bacterium | reverse complement strand
GCCGAATTCCGCGGCTGCATCACCCTCTACCAGTTCTTTGGAGACGGTATCGCTGAGCCATAAACCGACACCAAGCGGGCTTGCTGGACAAACACGCTGTTTTACGTCGAGGCTATGTTGTGACAAGTTACGCTTGACCGCTTCCAGCGTCGTTCCGGGATGGATATTCAGACAATAGCCGCTTCGTTTTTCAGCCATTTCCGTCCTGCCCTTTCTCCCGATCCGAATGGTCACGAAAAACGGCGATCCCGAACAGGCACCAAGCGGCCATGAAAGCGAGACCACCAAGTGGAAGGATCATACCCAGCGTTTTCACTCCGGTCAGGACATATGCATACATCACTCCGGAGAATAGCATCGTTCCAACGAGGAAGCCGGATCCGGACATCTTCAGCATCGCGGAATCGAACCGGAGCATTGCGAATCCGAGCAGGATCATTCCGAGAGCATGCCATATCTGATATCTCGACGCCGTCTGCCAGTTCTCGAGCTTCTTAACCTGCTCTGCCGGGTCGGAAACGTTTTCTTCGACCCATTTTTCCAGTCCATGAGCCCCGAAAGCTCCGAGTGCCACCGCCAGCGCGGCTGAGAACGCTCCCAGCGCAATCCAGAATTTCCCGTTCACAATGTCCGTCTACTTCCTGGCTTTTTCATACACCAATAGGCGTCAAAAGCGTTTCCCGACTCGCACAACCGGTCGTGCCAACTCCGCACGATGAAAAAAAGAAACTACAATCGTATGCCAGTCATCCACGAAGCCCAATGACCTGTGACGGTATTTCCATGATTCGCTTTTTTGCGCCTGTTCTTCTGGCATTTTTCATGATCGCATCAAACGCCGCTGCACATGACACCTCGATTGAAGATTTGTTGACCGTCGCTGAAGACAGCAATTTTGAATCGACAGCAACCTCTGCGGAAGTTGTTGAATTCGTCGAAGCGTGTGCCTCAGCCGCTCCCCATGTCAGAAAACATGTGTTCGGCCAGACGGTGGAGGGGCGTGATATGGTCGCCGCCGTTGTCTCTACTGAACCTTATGTACCGGGCGATGAAACGGACCAGCTCGTCTCACTTGTGTTCGCCAACATTCACAGCGGTGAGTGCTGCGGCAAAGAAGCGTTGCTGATGTTGCTGAGAGAGCTGACGGCGAATCCCGACCACCCATGGCTTGAAAAGATGGTCGTGGTCCTGGTACCCAACTACAACGCTGATGCAAACGATCGCATGGGGCCGAACAACCGGCCGGGACAGGTTGGCCCGGTCAATGGAATGGGACGGCGTGAAAATGCTCAGGAACTCGACCTCAATCGCGACTTCGGGAAGCTTGAGTCACCCGAAGCCCGCTCGCTGATTTCGTTGATGACATTATGCGATCCGGACATCACGATTGACTGCCATACCACCAATGGTTCGCAACAACAGTATGCACTTACTTATGCTGTTCCAGTCAATCCGGCTTGCTCGCAACCTCTGCGGGACTTCATGCGCAACAAGATGATGCCTGAAGTGACAGAAACGATGGAGCAGAAAGACTGGTTACTTTCTACTACGGAAACTTCAATCAGGAACGCGACCGTTGGATGACTTACGGGATGGAGCCGCGTTACAGCACCGACTATGTCGGCCTTAGAGGTAAGTTGTCAGTCCTCTCGGAAGCCTATGCCTACATCAGTTTTGAAGATCGGATCAAAGTTACCCGGGATTTCGTTACAACTCTGCTTGATTACGTTGCTGCGAATGAGGAAGCAGTCGAGACCCTTCTCGCCGAAGTCGAAGATGAGCTAATTCGATCCGCCGAATTGCAACCCGAACGCATTGCGATGGCAATCGACTGTGAAATCACAGAATTCGATGGAACCTACATGGTCAAAGGATTCAAAGACGGCGAGCCGCATGACTATGAATGCAAGTTTCTCGGCTGTTATGAACCGACGATCACTGTTCAGCTGCCCTACGCTTATTTGATTCCAGCCGAACTTGGCCGGATTGCCGAACGTTTGCAGATGCATGGAGCCCGGATTGAACGTCTGGAAAGTGATACTACTCTCGAAGTGGAACAGGACACGATCACAACTTTTACCCGAGACGAAAGGGCATTCCAAAAGCACCGGATGGCGAGCGCGCGTTGCGACCGTAACGACATAACACTGGATGTAGCGGCTGGAACCTACGTCGTCCGGACAGCGCAGCCACTCGGACGCCTGATCTCATACATGCTCGAGCCACAGTCCAACGATGGGTTTGTCGTCTGGAATTTCTTTGACGAGTACATCTCAGAAGGAGAGACTTTCCCCGTATTGCGAATCGGTGATCCTGTAGAGTTGCCGATCGCCGCTGCGACAGAGTTCCCACCAGCAGTCCAGATCACCCTGGACATGATCGACGGCCCGAACTCAATCCTTCAGTCCGTCCAGGCACCAAGCTGGTACGGCCAGACAAACACCTACGAAAGCACCACGTGGGGTCGCAAACTTCTGGTAGACGCAGAGACCGATTCGTTTGTCGGGCGGGTAGAGCCTCCTGCATCGCCTCGCGAAGTTTCTTCGATGTTGACCGACGCCGGAGTCGAGGAAGAGCTGGCGGGATCGTTGTCGCGAGCGAAACCGACTTTGTCTGCGGATCAGTCGGTAGGCGTCTATAAATCCGGGGGAGAAACATGGATTGTCAGATACGAAGATCGATTCGCGATAAGCATCGGCTCAGACGAATTGCCCGCAGAACAGATTACATTCAACGCAGCTGGCACACGAATTTCGTGGCACAACCTGGAAGGATTGCACACTGCAGACCTGACAACGCCGAACTGCAATCGTCTGACGGTTGAAGCGGAAGACGCCAACCATTTGATCGGTAAACTGGACTGGGTCTATCAGGAAGAACTGTACGGTCGAGGCAATTTCCAGGGGCACTGGTGGTCACCTGATGAAGATCACATTGCTTTCCTTGAACTGGATGAGACGGAGCTGATTCCATTTATCGTGATGGACCATATTCCAGTACGCGGAAACGCTGAACAAACAAACTATCCCAAAGCGGGTGATCCGCTGCCGGGTGTACGGGCGGGCGTTCTGAATTCGGCAACCGGCGATTTGCAGTGGATTGATACCTCGTCATATGGCGACATCGAACTATTGATCTCGCGCGTCTCATGGTCTGACGATGGCCAGCACCTCTACCTGCAGATTCAAAACCGTGAGCAGACGTGGCTGGACCTTGTTCGGACCCGCGCAGACGGTTCTTCACCTCAGGTACTATTCAGAGACCAGACGCCAGCGTGGATTGAATCACCGGGCGATCCTGTTTTTCTGGCGGACGGCAGCTTCCTCTGGGTGTCTCCAGGAAATGGCTATAAACACATCTATCACTATGCGGCTGATGGCCAGTTGAAACAGCAACTTACCTCAGGCGAATGGGAAGTCAGGTCATTGCAGGGCGTATCGGCTGACAGCCAATACGCATTTTTCCACGCCACCAAAGACAGCCCGATCAATATCGCCGGCTATCGAATCAATATCGAATCGGGTCAGCTGGACGAACTGACTTCCGGACCCGGAATGCACCGGATGAACTTCAGCCACGACATGAGTTACTTCATCAATGCGGTCAGCACAGCAACGACGCCGACACAATACTCTGTCCATCGCGACGACGGCTCGCTGGTGCGGCAATTGCGTGTCAGCAGCGACGACAGGCTGAAATATCTCGGTGTTTCAGAACCCGAGATTCTCGAAATCCCAACTGATGGTGACCAGCCGATGGACGCCATGATTATCAAACCGCCGAATTTCGACCCAAACAAGAAGTACCCGGTTCTCGTTTATATCTACGGTGGTCCGCAGGCACCACGGGTTCGAAACAGTTTTGGCGGTGAGTGGTACCTGTGGCATCAAATGCTTGCTCAGCAAGGTTTCGTCATCTGGATGTGCGACGGACGATCATCCAGTTATCGCAGTACGCGCAACGTCTGGCCGATCTACAAGAATTTCGCTGAACTTGAGCTGGCCGACATCGAAACCGGAGTCGAATGGCTGAAGCAGAACGAATGGGTTGATTCCGAACGCATCGGCATCTGGGGCTGGAGCTATGGCGGATACATGACGGCCTACGCACTGTGTCATTCTCAAACGTTCAGTATGGGGATCTCAGGTGCTCCAGTGACTGACTGGAAAAATTACGATGCGATTTATACCGAGCGATATATGGATCTGCCTCAAAACAATCCTGAAGGATATGAGCGGACTTCGCTTTTGCCGGTAGCCCGTGACCTGCACGGCCGAATGCTGCTGATTCATGGAGAGATCGACGACAACGTGCATATCAACAACACCATGCAACTGGTGTATGAGCTTCAGAAACACAACAAGCAGTTTGACTTGATGGTGTATCCGAAAGCACGTCACTCAGTGCGCGATGACCAGCAACAGGCTCATCTTCGCCGGATGATGTACGAGTTTGTGATCGAAAATCTGTAGAACAGGTAGCCGAAAACCTGGCGTAGAGAAAAGGAGCCATCGAACGATTTATTCGTCTTCGTCTTCCTTCTCATCAAGTTCGCCTGCATCAAATTTTCCAAGCCACTCGTCCAGAGGCGGCGCCTGTAGATGCGCGTCAATTCGCTGTTGGAACGCATGGGACAATGAGAGCAATCGCGCGTCGTCATTCAGGTGACCGGTAAAGACGACAGGGACGATTCGTTTTCCACCCTGCCGCGAATCACGGTATCGCAGCGGCATCACCACAGACGGGTGACCTGTCAGATTCGTGTGAACCAGGTCGTTCATGTTGCAGAGGAAATCGACGTCTTTGATGGACGCCTCAAAATCGTGCATCAATTTCGTCCGCAGCCTCTGGTATCGCAGGTAATCGATCGCAGAGATGTACTGGGCGGAACGAAAAATGCCATCCCATGCATTCCAGCCTTCGGTGTGGCCGTCTCTCAGCAATTGATCAAAAACTGAAGCGCCTTCAACACTGATGACGTTGGTCAGTGAATAGTACGAAAACTCAGATGGCAATTCGATCTCGACCAGTTCGCAGCCCATCTCCTGCAGAATGGCGAGAGGATCAATCTCTTTCTCATTGCCGCCGTCCTCCGGAGAATCTGTTTCCCCCCCACCGCTTTCTTCATCAGTGTCTTCCGGTAGTTTGAGAACACCGACACGCAGCCCTGATACGTTTAAGTCGGTGGGCCAACTGAAGGCATAATTGTTCGCAGTCAGGTCTCTTCCATCGGCACCATGTATCGCATCAAACACGAGTGCGCAGTCTTCAACTGACCGGCAGATCGGACCGATCTTATCCATCGACCATGAAAGCGGCATGCATCCATAGCGGCTGACGCGGCCGAAAGTCGGTCGCATTCCTGTACTGCCACAACGAATCGACGGGGAAAGAATGCTGCCCAGAGTTTCGCTACCGAGCGTAAAACCAACGAGTCCCGCAACTACGGCGGAAGCTGAACCTGCCGAGGAGCCGCTTGAGCCAACGCGTGGATTCCACGGGTTTCGGGTCATGCCCTCAAACCACATGTCCCCCATCGCCAGCGCGCCCAGCGAAAGTTTGGCGATCAGCACAGCCCCGGCTTCTTCCAGTCTGGCCGCTACGGTTGCTGTATCGTCGAGAACGCGATCTTTGTAATGAGGGATTCCCCATGTTGTCGGATAACCCGGCACACTGATCAGATCTTTGGCTCCCCACGGAATCCCGTGCAATGGACTCCGGTAGATCCCCTGCTGCAGTTCCCGATCCGCTCGCTCAGCCTGCTCCATTGCAAGCTCTTCTGTCAACGTCACCATGCATCGCAGCATTGGCGAGTATTTCTTCAAACGGTCGATATAAATCTTCGTCAGATCAACGCTTGAGATTTTTCCAGTTCGGATAAGCCACGATAGTTCATGAACCGGCAGGAAGGCAATCTCCTCGTCGGATTCCGGTAGCACGCGAACAGTAGTAGAGATTGTCTGCGAAACACGTTCGACGGAGTCGAGCTTCTTTTCAGCCGAAATTGTGTGGAAATGCAGAGCCGGTCCGACATCCGCGGTCAGTTCGATCTCCCGCAGTTTTTCGATCTGATCAACATCTCTTGCAACGGCGTCTACGATTTCATCGCGCTGTTCGTCGGTCAGCTCAATTCCGGAAACCCATTCCGCCTGTTGCAACATTTCAGCATTCAGCTTGTCTTCATCGTCCTGAGCCAAAGCTACAACAGCTTTATGGAATACGGCGGTACCAATTCCCGTTGAAGTCAGTGTTGTAAGAAGTTGTCTGCGGTTGATCATGATTTCGTAGCGACTAGCGTCCGTCGGTCCGGGGGGAAGTGGTGGCCTGCATCAGCCTGCGAATCTCAGCGGTAATTTCGCCCGGATTGGCAAACTCAGAGTTGGTCATTGCAACAATCGTTGTACCGGAGTCCGGAAGTACAATCATCATGGTTCTAGTTTTTTCCTGCGCTCCGCTGTGAGAAACCAGCAATTCTCCATTGGCTTCCGTCACGCCAAAGCCAAGCCCGTATCCGGGATCGTTTCCATCGGCGGGAACTTGCGATTGCCAGATTAGTTCAAAGGACTCCGCGGTCAACAATTTGCGTGCTGCCATACCTTCCGCGAAAGTTGACAGGTCATCGATATTTGAAATGTATCCGCCGCCACCAAGTTTCCAACTGACATCCGTGTCCGAAGATTGAGAAACCCGACTTGATATCCTGCGATAGCCGATTGCGCGATCTGGAATTTCATTCCATTGGTAATCCGGCTGAAATGATTCCATGCCCAGAGGTTCGGCAATTCGCTGATCGACAAACTCGGCAAACGGCATTCCTGCTGCGCGTTCAACCACAGCGCTCAAAAGAATGAAACCATGGGTGGTGTAGTTATAGCTTTCGCCGGGAACCGAGACCAACGGCGACTCTTTGAAGGTATCAAGAGCCAGTATGACACTTTCGAAAGGGTTATCCGTTTCGTATTCGCGCTCGGTTCTGATGACGCGACCGTTCCGGTAATGAACGATTCCCCCCT
>JBCCFB010000306.1:0-7023 GCA_039029995.1 Planctomycetota bacterium | reverse complement strand
GCTGTAATCAAGTCCTTCAAACAACCCGTTTACCTCTTCGGTTTCGAGGAAGACCGGATGGTCCTCGGTCTCGGGCCGGTTAAGTGCAATCACCTGTTCCTCATCCCCGAAGATTCCGCCGGCGAACGGTCTTTCTGATGGCAGCAGGTCGCTACCCTCCTGGCCGTCAATGACCGTCTTATCAACCGTTGATACAGGAGCCAGTTCGGAAACAGTTGAGGCAAGCGTGGTTCCTGCAATCATCTGTTTTGCGTTACCGATCGTTTCCAGCCCGGAATTGATCGCCCTCTGCAGCATTGCAAACAGAACCAGCCCGTCCCGCGCCAGAGAGCTGTGAGTCGATACCGGCAGGGTCGTCAGGAAGTAGATCCCTCCACCATCAGAAAGCGCCCGCCCGAGCATGACGTCACCGTTCTTCATCGCCGCCAGAGGAATGGGACCTCCTTCAATTCCGCAATAGCGATAAATCGACGTATCAAAAAGGGGCATCGCAATCCCGTCCTCGGACGTCGCCAGAAGATCACTGTCTTCGCGCCATGTGTCGTTCAGTTCGTATCCGTCGCCCTCGGTCTTTTCCATCCAGCTGGTCCAGCGGACGCCTGCGAACGCCGTGTCGTCAATGTCTGATTGGTCAGGAGGCAGGAAGATCACCGGGCGCCCCATCGCGACAAAGTTCTCCAGTTGCCTCGCTTCATAATCACCGGGCAATGTCGTTTGCCAGATGATGCATGCTGTATTCTTCCAGTCGATTTCCTGAATCTGGCCGGAGCTGAAAACTTCAGCCTCTGCACGGGTCTGTCGATCCAGTGAAATTTCCGCGGCAAGCTTGAAGGCTTTTACTTTCTGGGGATCATCAGTGACCAGCACTGTTTTTTGCACCGCCCGGCGCGAGTAGGTGAAAAAGAAGATGTTGTCGCCCGGATTCGAATCAGCTGGAAGCTCCACGCGACCCCAACCGGACTTAATGTCTTTATCAACGGCAATCTTGTGACCGACCAGCTTTGCTTCTGCCTGGTCGATTTCCACCGTCGCAACAGAGCGCACTCCATTTACAACGAATTCCAGTGGAATCTCGTCCTGTCCCCCGGGGCTCGCCCGCCGGATCGTAAGGTCAATGATGACTTCCGCCTGATCACCTGACTCAAACCGTTGCACGCTGTCGACACGAACAGAGAGATTCTCCTCTGGCGGGTCAGCGTAATTCAAAATCTGGAACCGGACGCCTTCAAGCCGCGAGAAGGAATCGCGTAGAGTCCCCCAGCGCCCGCTGTCCGCGTCCCAGTCTTCCTGCTGCGAATCACTGCACAACCAGATATCCGTCCTGCCGGTCGTGTTATTGGTTACGTACTCCATTCCGGCTTCCAGCAAACGCGGAATGTCACCGCCGGACGCCGTCGCACGATACTCTTCGATATCGCGAAGTGATTCGGGAGCTGGAAGATTCCGTGCCGTAAGCGAATTCGAATCGATCAGGACGACTTCACCGTCGTATCCGATCGTTGTCAGCATGTCCAAGATTTTGCCCAGACCGGAGGAGACTTTCGTTCGGCCGGTTTCAAACTGCTGAACCTGCATACTCGATGAACGGTCCAGAAGCACGATGACTGTTTCGGGACGGCCACCCGCAAGTGCGCCGAACCAGCCGGACGCAATCGGGCGGCAGACTGCGAACAACAGGCCGGCAACGACAAGCATCCGCGCCGTCATGATCAGGACCTGACGCAACCGCGCCATCCCCTTGTTCATTTTCTTGGCGGACAGGAGAAACATCATCGCTCCCCACTGCACCGTACGATGCCTGCGCTGATTGATCAGGTGGATCAAAATCGGCAGCAGAATCAGTGGCAGAAGCCACAGCAATGCAGGTTGCAGGAATGACATAGGAGCCGGTTCTTCTGTTCGTTTATCTTGGTTCAGTTTCCGCAACAGGCTCGCAGCCCGTCGCACACATCAGCCTGGTCGTGTTCTAGACTGACGCTTTTTCTTTGCTAACTCTTCTTTTTCGGGGCGCGGGCCAGCAGAAACTTCGCCAGTACATCCCCCGGGTCTTCACTGATGCTTACCCGATGAAAATCAACGTTCGCATCGCGAACCGCATCTTTCAAACCGGCCATGTACTCTTTCACAGCCGTACGATACTGCCCTGCGATCAGACTCGGGTCCGCAAGAATCGACGTGTTACCTTCGAGATCAACAAAGCGCATCGGCCGATCGAAGTCGAACTGGATTTCGTCCGGTTCAATCAACTGGAAAACGGCAACGTCATGCTTCCGGAATCGCAAGTGCTGAAAACATGAACTCAGCACTTCCGGTTGCATGAACAAATCCGAGATGATCACCATCAGAGCACGGCCCTGGATTCGTTCCGCCGCTTCGTGAAGAGCTGATGGCAGACCCGTTTCTCCGGTCGCCTCCAGCTTTCCAAGCTCATCCAGTACGACGCGAAGGTGACGTGCGTTCCGCTTCGGTGGAATTTCCAGTGAGAACTTTTCGCCCGCACAGTACAGCCCGACTGCGTCCCCCTGGCCTGAAGCGATGTAGGCAAGATGGCCGGCCAGTTTTTTCGCGTAGTTCAGCTTGTTGTTCTTTTTGTCCTTGCCGTAATTCATCGATCCACTGGAATCGATGACCAGACACATCCGTAGATTGGTATCCGCTTCATACTCCTTGATGTAGAAGCGATCACTGCGGGCATACGCGCGCCAGTCAAGCCGTCGCGTGTCGTCGCCAGGTACATATTTGCGGTACTCCGCGAATTCGAGGCTTGAGCCACGGTGCGGACTACGGTGACGCCCGGAGACATTGCCCAGCATCGGCATCCGCGCATCAAGCGGAAGACCTGCAAGCCTCGCAAGGGTTTTGGAATCTAGAAAATCGCGTTCAGCTGACATCAAAGTTGCCGTCGTAAGTCAGTAGAGAAGATGTAGAGAAGAAAAAGAACAAAACAGCTTCTAGTCTTCTTTACTCAACTCATCCACCAGCCGTTCGACGATCGATTTACTGGTCTGTCCTTCTGACTCAGCGGCGAAAGTTGTCAGCACACGATGCGTCAGTACAGGCTGAGCAACCTCCAGAATGTCCTCAAGCCGCACCATGTAGCTACCGTATAAAGCCGCACGACTCTTCGCACCGAGAATCAGGTACTGGACAGCACGAGGACCTGCGCCCCAGCCAACCAGCGATTTGATCCAGTCAGGAGCGTCGTCAGATCCCGGACGTGTGCGTCGCACAAGGTCTACTGCGAATTCGTAAATGTGCTCAGGCACTGGAACGCGGCGGACGAGTTCCTGGAACCGGATCACGTCCTCGCCACTGATGATCTTGTCCAGACGAGGGAATCCAGCCCCCGTCGTCGTGCGCGCGATCTCAATCTCTTCGTCACGCGAAGGATAGTCCACTTCGATCAGGAACATAAAGCGGTCAAGTTGAGCTTCGGGAAGCGGGTAGGTACCCTCCTGCTCGACCGGGTTTTGAGTCGCAAGGACAAAAAACGGCGGAGTCAGTTCAAACGACCGGCCGACCACCGTTACGCTTTGTTCCTGCATCGCCTCGAGCATTGCAGCCTGTGTCTTCGAAGGAGCACGGTTGATCTCGTCAGCCAGGATGATGTTCGCAAACACCGGACCTTTAACAAACTCAAACTCACGCTTGCCGCCTCCGGTGTCCTGCAGAATATCAGTTCCGGTGATGTCCATCGGCATCAAGTCCGGAGTGAATTGGATCCGTGAGAAGTCCAGAGACATCGCCTCAGCAACGCGGCTGATCAAGAGTGTCTTCGCCAGACCGGGAACCCCCATCAGCAGAGCATGGCCTCGGGCAAAAAGACAGATCGCCAGCCGTTCAATGACCGTCTCCTGTCCGACAATGATCTTTCCAAGTTCGGATTTCAGCTTCTGGTATGAGTCTCGCAGTTGTCCGATTGCTGCTACATCATCGGACCCAAGTTGTTGTTCTGAAGCTGTTGACACTAGCTGCTCCTCTCCCAGTCAGATTGATCCCGAAAAAATTCGGGGTTGATGCTCTGTTCCCATTTCAGCTCGTCCACCTGAAGGTGGGCGGCCCGCCAATTTCACATAAACACGGCCCGGCACAAAGAGTTTCGTGGTAAGGCGTGAAAAGCGAAGTCGCCGCTATTCCTATTCTACTTGACCTGATCTGAGCGGGTATCAGGCGCAAAGATAGATATCCAGTTCCGTTGTCCGAGACCTTTCCCCATCAAATATATGACGATCTCAAGTACGGGATGTACGACGAAAAATTCCAACTAATTGAACAATTCGCCGGATTTGATGACTTATTGCGGCCAAAGTTCCCGTCGGCTCTCCTAATTTAAGCCGCTGCAACCGGATGATTCCTCCAAGGCAATTCGTCAAAGCCCATTTATTCTCCCACATGTAGAGACGTTTCACCGGGCATTTCCCTGGTAATGCCGGGCAGATATTCAAAGCCGATCAATAAGGAAGATCCGATCAACGACTCGCAGATCGAAACGAGCAACAAAGGTCTGCTGGATTACGACAGAGAACTTCCGGTGAACGTTTGCAGCTTTCCTCGGCTCTAATCCAACACGGTTCTCTGCGCCAACACGGTTCTCGGCTCGATTCCAGCCCAGTCGTCGTTCGATGTGAAGTGTCCAACGACGTGTAATCAGGGCCGACGCCCCATGCCGACCCGGAATTCTGATTCGCAGCTAACGTTCCGCTACCTGACAATCGAGCCGTTATTCGATTTGAGTCTTAATCAGCGCTTCACAATCAACGGTCAACAAACAAGCCTGAGGGAAATCAGCAGATTTCACCGACGTAAGGAAACTACGAAATGGACAAAGTAATAGTTCGCAGGTTTAAGCCAGGGGACCTGAACCAGCTCCTCGATTGCTGGGAGAAATCCAGTCGGCTCGCGCATCCGTTTCTCAGTGATGAGTTCATTGCCGAAGAACGTCGTAACATTCCAGAAATCTATATGCCTCCAGCCGAAACCTGGGTTACCGAATTAGACGCAACAGTAACCGGATTTATCGCGTTGATTGAAAACGAGATCGGAGGACTTTTTGTAGATCCATCCCTCCATCGTTCAGGCCTCGGCACACAGCTGCTGCGAAAAGCGATTGAATTACGTGGCGACCTCGAAGTTGACGTTTTCGAGTTAAACCCGATAGGACGCAAGTTTTACGAAAAACATGGCTTTGAATATGTCAGCGAAAGCGTTTTCGAACGTACTGGCGACAAAGTACTCAGAATGATGCGAAGCAATGCCACCGGGTGATTGATTCCCGGACCGAAAAGGCTTCTCATATTTTCAGCAAAAGGCACGGAGAGACTCGCAGAAAAGTGACTCAAGCCAGGAAAGCGGAAGACGTGAATTCGATCCGAATATTCGCAAGCGCAATGTTGCTGGCTCTTCTTTGTTCCCCGGCAACGGGACTATCGCTACCAACATCTGAGATCGAACACGATCAGCAGGAACTGGAGTCTCGACTGGCAGAATCAGACGGAAGTCAGCGTCTGGAGCCACTGACTGAACTCGTCGAACTCCTGCACAAGGAAGATCTTGATAAGACTCTTGCCTATGGTGCCGAAGCGCTTGAGTTGCTTGCCGGTTTTCCTGATGAACTGATCGAGGCCAAGGTTCGACTCCGGTTGTCGCGCATCTATTCTACGCGAGGTGACACCGACAAAGGCCTCGGCTACGCGCGCACAGCTCGACGCCTCGCGGTCGAAGCAAAAGACGATGCTGTTCGAGCTCTGGCCAACTATCACATCGCGCTCGCTCTCTGGTATCGGGCCGAAGTGGACACCGCCGTGGAAACGGCGGAACTGGCGCGGGAGACCCAGCGCAAACTGGAACTGGAAAAGGACCTTGCTGATACCTGTGTACTGCTCGGGGCGATTCACAGATCCCGCAGCGCCTACGATGCGGCCATCTCCTGCCACATCGAAGCACTGGAAATCTCAAGGCAGCTCGAAAACGAACAGGGAATTGCACGATCGCTCAACAACATCGGCCTGATCTACTGGGACCTGGGCCAGTACGTCCGCGCCGAAGACCATCTCAGCCGGGCGCTCGAATACTATCGCCGGATCGGAAACACGATGACGACCGGCTCAGTGTTGAGTAACCTCGGACTGATTCACATTGAACTGAAACAACCCGAAAAAGCCCTCGTTCTTCTCGATGAAGCGCTGCAACTGCAGCATGAACTCGATCTACCACGCACCGAGGCGCGGGTTTTGTCCAACCTCGCATTCGCGCATGAATCGCTGCAAGACAGCAAGACGGCGCTGGAGTATCACTTCCGTGCATTGGCGATCCGCGAGGAAATAAACGATCAATATGGCCTCGCGCGGACATTGGGCAGCATTGGCGAAATCCATCTTGAGGAGGAACGACCGGCTGAGGCAGTCGAGTTCATCGAACGCGCTCTCGAGAACGCAGAAGCCAGTGACGCGCTTGACGAGCAATACACGCTCAGGCGGAGTCTGGTTCGTGCCTATGAGGCAAGCGGCGAACATCAGAACGCTTCAAAATCAGCGATCGGACTGCTGGAGTTTTCCGAAGAACACTACGATCCGGAGATTGCCATACGAGTTGCTGAGATCGAAGCCAAAACCAAACTAAGGGACCAGACCAAGACGATCGAGACATTGAATAGTGACCTCAGCGCGGAGCAGATTTCAACGCGTCGGCGTGAATCCGGTCAACGGTTGTTGATATACGCTGTACTCTCGCTGCTTGGAATCGCCATTGCGATTATCTTTGCCGGCAAAAGAAGGTCCCGCCACGCGACGCAGAAAAACGAAAAGCAGCTGGCTCATACGGTCCAGAAGCTCAGACAAAGCGAGCGCAGATTCCATCGGGTTTTTGACGATTCTGTCATCCCGAAATTTCTGATTGACGTTCGCACCAGAAAGGTCCTTAAAGCCAATCAGCCCGCACAACGACTTTGCGCGGCAGGTAGCTACGAAGCAGGCAGTAACGAAGCCGACGGTAGCGAAGCCGGCTGTAACATTCCCGAAGACGCTG
>JBCCFB010000305.1:0-7124 GCA_039029995.1 Planctomycetota bacterium | reverse complement strand
TCCAGTGCGACTAACCTGGTGTTGATCGCAATTCCATCGCCGGTGGATGACTCTTCACCGCAAACTACAAATACTCGATTGCCTTCAACGAGAGGTTGAGAATACCCCGGTTGACCAAGAGCAATGCTCCATTCCGGGTTCAAAGCAGACTCCGGGTCGGTATCCCAACTGGCGTCGACTTTCCAATTATCCAGATGCCCGAACTGGCTCCATTGCGCAGCACACGAGCGACAGAAACTCAGCGCAAGCCAGCCAGCGAGCAGGAAACGAGAAAACCGCGTCGTGAAAACAGACTCTTTGAACATCAGGACATCTGCCGGTTTCTGGATTGTTTTAGCATTTCGAACACACCAACCATCTCATGCATGTTCGAGTCAACAATTATCTTTTAACTCCGGAAACTGAATTGGATTCAATTCTGCAGATTTTCATTCGTTTTTGAAAATCAACTAGCGTTTTACGCGAGCAGATTGGCCACCCATGAGGGCCTCTACTTCTTCCCGTGTAGCCATCGTTGTATCTCCGGGCGTCGTCATCGCCAGAGCTCCGTGGGCGGCACCGTAGTCGACGGCTACCTGAGGATCGCCCGAGGTCATCAAGCCGAATATCAAACCAGAGGCAAAACTGTCACCGCCACCAACTCGGTCGAAAATTTCAAGGTCGGGCCTGTGAGTCGCCTGGCACAGCGTCCCATCCTTCCAGCACAATGCGCCCCAGTCGTTTACCGTCGCTGTCTTAACAGCTCGCATGGTGGTTGCGATAACTTTGAAATTGGGGAACTCACTGGTCGCCCTTTCGATCATTTTTGAAAACCCCTCCACCGGAAGTGACTTCATGTTTTCATCGACGCCCTCAACCTCCATGCCGAGGCAAGCAGTAAAGTCTTCTTCATTACCAATCATCACATCCACCAGTGGTGCAATTTCACGGTTTACTTTCTGGCAAGCTTCCTTTCCCCCGAATTCGTTCCATAGTGAACCACGGAAGTTCAGATCGTACGACGTAACGGTGCCGTATTTTCGCGCAGAAGTCAGTGCTTCCTTGATCACTTCAGGAGTCGTTGCGGATAGAGCGGCAAAGATCCCGCCGGTGTGAAACCATCGAACCCCCTGGTTCCCGAAGATATCATCCCAATCGACGTCGCCTGCATTCATCAATGAGGCAGCTGTATGGCCTCTGTCCACCGTTCCGAGGGCGCCGCGCACACCAAATCCGCGCTCGGTGAAATTGAGTCCGTTACGCGCCTTGCGGCCGACTCCGTCATAGGGCGTCCAGATTACGTTGTTCAGATCAACACCGCCGGCGAGCATCAGGTTTTCCAGCAGCCTGCCGACTTCGTTGTCAGCAAAGGCGGAAACAAGACCGGCTCGCATGCCGAAACATCGGCGTAGTCCACGAGCAACGTTGTACTCTCCTCCACCTTCCCAGACATCAAGACTTCGAGCGGTTCTCACACGCCCATCGCCCGGGTCAAGGCGAAGCATCACTTCGCCAAGTGAAAGGATGTCAAATCGGCATTCTTCAGCAGGTCTGATTTTCATTGTTTTCTCGATTACCAATATTGAAACAGCCTCCCGATTTCGAATTCCGGAAAAGGCTGAACATGTTTATTTTTAACCAGTTCGAGTCATTGCTTGAGCAACCACAATTGCCAATAATCGGCATCTGCGGGAATTTCGAGTTTTCCAGCACACTGGATAATTAGCCAGTTCTCATTCTCGAACTTCATCACGACGGCCTGATTTTATAGCCATCGATAATGTTCCACCACACCCTGAATCCCGGATAAATCGCAATGAAATCAGCCGTTACCGTCAGTCTCGTCGAGCAGGCTCGTGGAGGTCCGTTCGTTTACTGGGATGGCCTTGAAGACGCGTTCACAAAAGCGCAACAGCTTGGTTTTGACGCTGTTGAAATATTTGCCCCGGGCCCCGATGCTGTGGATCGAGAAAACCTTAAATCACTTGTTGCTTCAAGTGGCGTTCCTGTCGCAGCCGTTGGCACAGGTGCCGGAATGGTCATCAACGGCCTCAGCTTGACGGACCCCGATCAGGAAAGGCGACAGCAAGCGATCGAATTCGTCCGACAGATGATCGCTTTCGGAGCTGAGTTCAATGCACCGGCGATCATCGGATCCATGCAGGGCCGTTTCGGGGGTGAACTCGATAAGCCTGCGGCCCTCGGACTCCTTTCCGACGCGCTGGCAGAACTAGGCAGCGCGGCTGCCGATGCAAATCAGATCCTGCTCTACGAACCACTCAACAGGTATGAGACCAACCTCGTCAATACCATTGCAGATGGTGTCGAGCTGATTCAACAGTCCGGCTCGAACCACGTAAAACTCCTTGCCGACCTGTTCCATATGAACATCGAGGAAACGGATGTCGCGGCGGCAATTCGTGATCACTCGGACCACATCGGCCACGTTCATTTCGTCGATTCCAACCGCTGGGCCGCAGGATACGGGCACACGGACTTTCGCCCCATCGTCACAGCCTTAAAAGAAACCGGCTTTGACGGCTACCTGGCCATCGAGGCATTTGCCCGACCCGATTCGGATACAGCTGCGCAAAAGTCGATACAAGCCATTAACACGTTTTTCGAGTAAGCCTTCAGGAGGGCCAGTCGATGCGTCAAATATGCGAGATCGCTGTTTCTTGTTTAGTCGTCTTCATTATTGTTGCTGTCAGACCGTGTTCTGCGGACCAGCCCAATACAGGTGATGAGAAGCCGAACATACTTTTCATCATGTCGGATGATCACACATCGCAGGCAGTCGGTGCTTACGGCAGCCGCCTGGCCGGTTTGAATGTAACTCCAACGCTGGACCGCCTCGCCCGTGAAGGGATGGTTTTCGAAAACGTTTTTTGTACGAATGCGATCTGTACACCCAGTCGCGCTTGTGTGATGACCGGCCAGTACAACCATGTCAATAAGGTCTATGACCTTGGTGGACGAATCGAACCGGCGCGGCAGTATCTTGCACGGGAAATGTCCGCAGCCGGTTACAACACAGCAATGATCGGCAAGTGGCATTTGAAAGAAGAACCTGCAGCCTTCGACTACTACTGCGTTCTACCCGGTCAGGGCAAATACTTCGATCCGGTCTTCCGGATACAAGGCGAGGCCAACTGGCCCGAAAACACGATCACGATTGACGGGGCGCATTCAACAGATGCGATTACGGATATCGCGCTAGAGTGGCTGCAGGGCGGCTGGGACCGCGATCAGCCGTTTTTCCTGATGCATCATTACAAAGCGCCGCATGATTTTTTTGAGTATGCGCCGCGCTACGAAGACTTTCTTGCAGACATTGATATCCCTGAACCTGACAACCTGTGGACCCAGGATCAGTTTGGTTCAATTGCAACTCGCGGGGCTGGCGACGAACTGATCCCGCACATCGGGACTTCTATTGGTCGCCGGAATCCCCGAAGAAACTATGCAAGACATTACAAAGTCGATCCGGAATTAAGCGATGAGGCAGCTGCGCGCGAGGCATACAACATCTACCTCAAACACTATCTCCGGTGTGTCAAGGGAATTGATGACAACCTGCAGCGCCTGTTTTCCTATCTCGAAGAGACGGGCGAACTCGACAACACACTGATCATTTACACCGGCGACCAGGGTTTCATGCTTGGCGAGCATGACTACATGGACAAGCGCTGGATGTATGAAGAGTCGATGCGAATGCCGTTTCTGGTGCGTTTCCCATCTCGTGTCGATGCCGGTTCAAGGAGCGATGCCATCATCGAAAATGTGGACTTCGCTCCCACGATGCTTGAGTTTGCGGGCGTCGAAACCCCTGAGTACATGCAAGGTCGCAGCTTCATGTCGATATGCGAAACCGGTGAAGAGCCGAACGACTGGAAACAGGAAGCGTACTATCGCTACTGGATGCACATGGCCCACCACGACAATCCGGGTTGTGTTGGAGTGCGCACGAAAGATTTCAAATTGATCTTCTATTACGGGTGCAATTACCAGGGCAAACAACAGACTCCTCCCGGATGGGAACTTTATGATCTGCGCAATGACCCGACTGAAGTCGTCAATCAGTACGACAATCCCGAATATGCTGAAGTCGTCTCCGACTTGAAAGACCGACTCGAAAATCTCCGCACGGTCATTGGAGATAATGGAGCGGACCATCCTGATACTGAATATGTTATTCGAGAGTTCTGGGACTACGACGAATCCGATCGTGCAAGGGCACGCGAGATTTCAGGCGAATACCTGCAATGGCGTGAGGACCGTGCAAACCGGCAACGCTAGAGTTGCCCATCCAACGAATGTAGAAATCGAAGCGATTGACAATTCGACTTCAAACCGGCTCTCGAAAAAGCGCAGGCTCGCGTACGCGGCAAACCTGTCGTTGAATCAATGAAGTCAGTTTGCCCTAAAACCAAGGCTGTCCCTTTTTCGCACGACCGCAATTTTGTCACACCGGCACATCCCGCAACCCAAACACTCTTTTGCTACTTCAAACAAAACTTCGGCGGGTGATTTGACGCCCTGCCCCGGCTAAAATCGATGCTTTAATCGCCGCTGATCAACCAACAGAAATCAACACTGTTTACAAAACGGAATTCCATGCAACAGAAACCTTTGAATATCGGAATGATCGGCTACGGCTTCATGGGCCGCGCACACACCAACGCATACAAACGGGCTAACGACTTTTTTGATCTGCAATATCGACCGGTTCTGAAGGCCGCATGTGCGCGCAACGCAGAGAAGGTTCAGGAGTTCGCAGACCAATGGGGCTACGAGTCGATTGAAACGGACTGGAAAGCGTTGATTGCGCGTGACGACATCGACGCGGTTGACATCTGCGTTCCCAACAACCTTCACAAAGAGATTTCCATTGCGGCGGCTGAGGCAGGCAAAATGATTCTTTGCGAAAAGCCGATCGCAATGGACGTTGCCGAAGGTGAAGAGATGATCGCAGCGGTCGAGAAGGCCGGTGTCGCGAATACAGTCTGGTACAACTATCGCCGTGTTCCAGCGGTCACGATGGCCAAACAGATTGTCGACAGCGGTGATCTTGGCCGCATTTTCCACTACCGTGCGAACTTCCTTCAGGATTGGACAATTGCCGAGGATGTTCCTCAAGGCGGCGCAGCACTTTGGCGTCTGGATGTAAACGCTGCCGGCAGTGGAGTCACTGGCGACCTGCTGGCTCATTGCATCGACACGGCAATCTGGATCAACGGCGGGATCAACACAGTTTCAGCAATGACCGAAACGTTTGTTAAGGAACGTGTTCATCAGGAGACTGGAAAAGTTGAGCCAGTCGGTATCGATGACGCATGTGCGTTTCTTTGCCGATTTGGTAACGGCTCAATGGGACTGTTCGAGTCAACGCGATACGCGCGGGGGCACAAAGCTCTCTACACTTTTGAAATTAACGGCGAGAATGCATCGCTTCGGTGGGATCTGCACGATCTACACAGGCTGGAATATTTCGATCACCGGCTGGACGGTCCAATGCGCGGCTGGCGGAGCATCCACGTGACCGACGGGGACCACCCGTACATGGGCAACTGGTGGGTACCGGGGTTGAATGTCGGCTACGAGCATTCATTCGTTCACCACGTTGTAGACTTCCTTAAGTCTCTGGAAACGGGCGAGCCGTGTGGCCCGACATTCCGCGACGCTCTTGAAACACAAAAGGTCTGTGATGCCGTTCTCAAAAGCGCGGCCAACGGTCAATGGGAGCAAGTCTGATTCTGACGATCAGCAACCGCCGGATCACGTTGTTGGCATTTTTTGCTAATAGCTTTTGACGCTTCGCGGCGTTCTGTCTGTCCGCATTACCGATTATTCAAAACAACTTTCTCATTCGAGTTTGTATATGTTCAGCCACAGCATCCGTGCAGCCGCATTTCTTATTCTGGCTTCGTTTTTCTGCGCCGCAGCATCTGCTGAAGAATCGCTTGTCTATCACGATTCAGACGTTCAAGGCGCTGGAACGGGAAAACACATCGTCTTTCTCGCAGGCGATCACGAATACCGCTCCGAAGAATCGCTGCCGGCCCTCGCGAGGATTCTCGCCCGCCACCACGGATTCAAATGCACCGTCCTGTTTGATGTTGACGAAGAGACGGGTTACCTCAAACCCGGACATAGCAACATGCCCGGACTGGAAGCACTTGAGTCGGCTGACCTCTGCGTGATGTTCCTGCGGTTTCAAAACCTGCCGGATGAGCAGATGGATCATATAGCCGCCTACCTTGAAAGAGGCGGACCGGTTGTCGGAATGAGAACGTCGACTCACGCATTTAAGATTCCAGCTGACAGGAATTATCACAAATTCGATTTCCGCTATGGCGGTGAAGAGTACAACCTCGGCTTCGGCCGTCAGGTTCTGGGTGAAACATGGGCGGGCCATTATGGACGCAATCATGTAATGAGCACGAGACTTGACGTTGTTGAATCAGCCAGTGACCATCCGGTGCTTCGCGGCGTCACCCGTCCGTGGGTGCAAAGTGGAGGTTACTGGACGGAACCGGTTGAAGGCTGTGAAATTCTCGCGATGGCTCAGCCCCTGGTAGCCATGCAACCGGACGCGGACCCTGCCAGTGACAAAACGCCTTGTCCCGGGATCTGGACGCGTGAGTACACTTCGGAAAGCGGTAATTCAGGGCGCGTTTTCACGACGACCTACGGCGCATCGGAGGACATTCTCGATGACGACTTCCGGCGCACGATGATCAACGGCTGTTTATGGGCTGCCGGACTTGAAAACGCCATCACCGGTGAGTTGAACATCGACTTTGTCGGACCATACAACCCGGTAACGTTCGGTTTCAATTCCTACCGTCGAAATGTTTCTCCGATGGATCTGGCCGGATGGGAATCCCCGATCATGCCGGACACGCCAACCCGTGACGAACCGAAAACAGAAACATCCGCACCGGCCCCTCCAGCACAGCCGGAAAACGGACAACCGATTATCGAATTTCAGAAGGGGGATCGCCGAGACTCGCATACCGGCGGCCTAGCGTTGTGTACGTGCAGCGTTGAACCTGGATGGGGATGCCGACCATCGACCGCAGGCGGTCCTGGGTGTCGTCGTCATCGAGGTCGAGATCGAAGGTCGGGTTGAAGCCCTGGGC
>JBCCFB010000304.1:0-7166 GCA_039029995.1 Planctomycetota bacterium | reverse complement strand
GTCAACGCCGTTGCAACGGCGGCTGATCTTTGCGGCGAGCTCGCAGATATTGTTGAGCCGACTGTGTCGGCGCCGAAGGTTGTGGATGTTAACCGGCTGATCGAAAAATTCGGGACCGTACTGAAAAGCTCGGTGCCGTCGGAAATTGAGCTTGATGTCGGGAAAACCGATTCCGACTCAGCTGAATTGCTGGTGAAAGTGGAGCCGGCCAATCTGAAGCGCGCGGTTTTGAATCTTGTTGTGAATGCGGGCGAAGCGGCAAGTCGATTCGTTTCGATTCAGGCATACAGGAAGAAGATTGCAGAGTCAGAACTGGTTGAGGCAAGGTTTGTTGATAGTGAACCTGCGCCCGGCGAATTTGTTTGTATTCAAATAAATGACGACGGACCCGGGGTGGATGAAGATGCGATGCCATGGCTCTTTGATCCCTACTTTTCGACCAAAGAACTTGGTCGGGGACTCGGACTATCCATTGTTCTTCGCACGCTGTCGCGACAGGGAGGAATCCTGTTCGTGGACTCAAAGGATGAAGGCGCGTCCTTCAGTATCTGTTTGCCGGTGGTGGAGGGTGTGCCAGCGAATGAAGATGCCGTGGCCTCTTTTCAGTCGGCTGAAAACCTGAATATTCTCGTTGTTGATGACAACCATCTTGTGCTCGAATCAGTTAGCAGCCTGCTGAAACTGTCGGGGCATACGGTAACCGGTTTTGATTCGTGTGGCACTGCTCTTGATGCAATCAGGAACGGCCCGCACTTCAATTTGGTTCTGCTCGATATTTCAATGCCGGATATCACAGGAGTCGACTGTGCAGCGAGGATTCTAGCGGAATCGCCGCGATTACCGATCCTGTTCTTCAGTGGTTACGGTGCCGAGGAGATTCCACCGCAAATGCTGATGAAGCCGAATATCGACTTCATGCGAAAACCGTTTACGCAGGAGCAGTTTCAGATGAAGTTGCAGGAACTTTTGCGTGCTATCGAGACTGCCTCGTCTGCATCTACCGGCTCTGAAGCCTGATGGGCGTCGGGGCTGAGCGGGCAGGGGAGGCTATTTGTGTTTCCTGGCAACCCGTTTTGGACCCGCACTCATATATCTTTCCCTCTTAGTGGCGTCCAGCTTTTCCAGGGAATATCGCAACATCGTGCGAGGCATTGAAGCTGCATGGTGTTCCAGAAACGCGCACAGGATTTTCTCATCCTGCTTGCCGACCTCTCTCAGCATCCAGCCGACTGCCTTGTGAATCAGATCATGAGGATGTTCAAGCAACTGTTCAGCGAACGACAAAGTGTCTGCAAAATCGCCGCGCTTAATGAAGTAGTAGGTCGTCACGACGGCGATCCGGTTACGCCAAAGATGGTCGGTTGAAGCGAGTTTGTAGAGCGGTTTGCGGCTGCGCTCAAATAGCCACGGGCCCGCGATCTTGTGGCATGAAGAGTCAACAAGATCCCAGTTATTTACAAAGTCGAGATTACTCATGAAGAGCTGGTAAATCTCTTTCCGTCTTTCGTCTGTCTTCGCTTTCTCGTACTGGATTACGAGAATCAGGAGGGCAGTCATCCGGCATTCGTGCCATTTGCTGCGCAACAGCTTCAGGGTCTCTTTGCCCGGAAGCTCCTTGAATTGCCGCGCAATCTTTCTCTGGTGGGGAATGATGACTCCGAGAAAGCGGTCCCCCTCTCCGTATTCTCCGGGGCCGGTTCTGAAGAAGCGTGGATAGAACGCCGCCTTCTCTGCGTTGACGTTTGCACGCAGGGCTTTTTCGACATCAGCTGATTTCACGATTGTTCCGGTTGTAGCGGACGCGGACCTGACAACAGATTCAAGATTGTAACTGAACAGTTCCGGGATATCCCGTTCGTGCGCGGACTCGCATCGTGGATATGCGGGTTGTCCGTCCTGTCAGGGTTGCGTTATCGCCACGCACAAAACTGACTGGCGAATCGGCGCGAATTTTGAGAGTTGCGTAAACGGTGGTGTATGTTTTCGCAGCATTGAGTGCGTCCGCGCAAGCGCGAGGCGACCTGATGCATATGGATAGCAAACAAACAGGGCAACGCGCAGGAATTAACGCGCAGGAAATCAGCGCGGGTAGGTACAGGCCATGAGCACACAGAATTCAACTTCGACTGTTTCAGAATTTGATCAACTGAAGCAGCGTATTCATCAGAAGCTGATCGGCAAACTCGATCTTACACGCGTCGGAGATATGGAAGGCGATGTTCTCCGCCGCGAGATCCGAGTTGTCATCGAACATCTTTGTGACGGCGAAAACAACTTGCTCAACCGCAGTGAGCGGGACCGGTTGATCGAGGAAGTCCTTGACGAGACATTCGGCCTCGGACCTCTGGAAATGCTACTGAAAGATGCGGCGATCAGCGATATCCTGATCAACGGACCGAAAAACGTGTACGCCGAACGCGGCGGCAAGATGGAGAAGACCAATTGTGTCTTCCGCGACAACGCTCACCTCCTGCAGATCATTGACAGGATCGTTTCGAAGGTCGGACGTCGTGTTGACGAGACATGCCCGATGGTGGATGCCCGTCTTGAGGACGGCTCACGTGTTAATGCGATCATTCCGCCACTGGCATTGGACGGAGCGGCGATGTCGATTCGTCGTTTCGGTTCAAACCCGCTGAAGCTGGAAGACCTTCTCAACTACCAGGCGTTTACGCCGGAGATGGTGATGTTGATGGAAGGAGCGATGAAAGCCCGATTGAATATTATCATTTCAGGCGGTACCGGTTCCGGTAAGACAACTCTGCTCAACACGCTTTCCAGCTTTATCTCGAACAAGGATCGTATCGTTACGATCGAAGACGCGGCCGAACTTCAGCTCCAGCAGGATCATGTTGTCCGCCTCGAAACACGTCCGCCGAACATTGAAGGCAAAGGTGCCGTTTCGGCAACAGACCTTGTTCGAAACTGTCTACGTATGCGTCCGGAACGAATCATCATCGGTGAGTGTCGTGGCCCCGAAGCCCTCGACATGCTCCAGGCGATGAATACCGGCCATGACGGTTCGCTTACCACCACTCACGCGAACTCGCCTCGTGACTGTATCTCGCGTCTGGAAACTCTGATCATGATGTCCGGTTTTGAACTGCCGGTCAAAGCGATGCGTCAGCAGATCTCCAGTGCGGTTGACCTTGTCATTCAAGCTAACCGTCTTCAAGGCGGGCCGCGAAAAGTTACTCACGTGACGGAAATCTGCGGGATGGAAAACGAAACCATCGTTATGCAGGACATCTTCCGCTTCATCCAGGACGGCGTTAACGAAGACGGCAAAGCGATCGGACGTTTTGTCTGCACCGGCGTTCGTCCGAAGTGTATGGATCGACTGGAATCCGGTGGGATCAAGCTGCCGTCAAGCATCTTCCGCGAACGCGTAATGATGGCCTGCACGTAAACCGCACACTGAGATTAAGAAAACAAACTATTCACTCCTGAAATCATGCCCTGCCGTTATCGAGGCGGGGTTATCCGGAAGAAACGAACATGTTGCTTTACATCACACTCGGCCTCGTTGTTCTTTGCGTGACGGGATTGATCTTCGGTGCGGCAATGCTGCTGACAAGCGGCAATGAAGCAGTCGAAGACAGACTCAGCTCGATGACAAAAAATGGCGGGCGCGGCATTAGCAAGGATCAGGCGGCAACAACGTCTGTTCTGAAAGAGCCGTTGGCGGAGCAGACACCGAATGCGATCGAGCAGTTTGTCGGAAGATTCCTGAATCTACCGGCGTTCATTGAGCAATCCGGTATCGAAGGGCTGACGGTAAGCAAGTTCGTTGCGATGAGTTTCGGACTCGGAATTGTGTTTTCGATCGTCTACTTCATCGCATCACCGATCAAGGCACTGACGCCGTTCCTGTTCGGTACGGGGATGATGATACCGTTCGCCTACGTCTGGTGGATGCGCCGGAAACGACTTGGCAAATTCGGTGCACAGCTTCCAGAAGCTATGGACCTGATTTCACAGGCACTGCGAGCCGGACAGTCACTTCCGGCGGGGATTCAGCTGGTTTCGACGCAAATGGCTGAGCCGATCGCTTCTGAGTTTGCCAGAGCCTACGAACAGCAGAACCTCGGGGTCTCACTGACAGATGCATTGAAAGAGATGACCGGGCGAATCCCGAACCTCGATCTTCAGTTCTTTTCAACTGCGGTCATTCTGCAGCGGCAGACCGGTGGTGACCTTGCAGAAATTCTCGACAAGATCTCCAAGCTGTGTCGTGAAAGATTCCAGATTCACGGTCAGATCCAGGCATTGACCGGTGAAGGACGATTGTCCGGAGCCGTTCTTCTGGGGCTTCCCCCGGTCCTGTTCCTTGTGATGCTCAGATTGAACTACGACTACGTGATGATGCTGTTCAACGATCCACTCGGACAGAAAATGCTGATCTTCGGGATCGTAATGCAGATCTTCGGTGCTATCTGGATCAAGAAAGTTATCACGATCAAAGTCTAGGATCGTCTGGATAGTTCCACCGTCAGGATGAGCCTGGCACAGCCCTTCAAATCAAAATTAACGATGAATTACAGGTGTCCCTGTGAACACGATATTAGTTGCTGAATTCGGAATCCTGCCCATCCTTCTGTTTGTGGTATTCATTGCTTTCGCAATCGGAATGTGGGTGTTGCTTGACGTTGTCTTCAACCGCAAGACCAGGTCTGAATCGCGTCTGGAGAATATGCGGGACCGTGCACTCGGCAAACAGGAAACAGAAAAGGCGGAGACGACAACAACCGGTAAGTTTGCGGAACTGCTTGAAAAAGCCAGTCCGCAACTCGGTGAAACGCTCAAGCCGACAAACGAAAAAGACGTCTCCAAGCTCAAGAAGAAACTGGACAGTGCAGGTTTTCGCAGCGAGAAGGCTGTTACGCTTCTCTATACACTGAAAACGATCACCGCGTTGTTCGGATTTGTAATCGGTGGAGGTGCGGTATTCCTGTTCAATGGATTTGCCTGGCAGACCGGAATGTACACCCTGCTGTGCGCCGGCTTCTTCTTCTACGCACCCGATGTAATTGTCGGGTTTATCGCCAAGGGGCGGAAAGAAAAGATCTTTCTCGGTCTCCCTGACGCGCTTGACTTGATGGTTGTCTGTGTCGAAGCCGGACTTGGTATGGACCAGGCGATGAGAAAGGTTGCCGAGGAACTCTCAACTTCCCACCCCGTCATTGCGACTGAATTCAAACAGTGCAACCAGCAGCTTCAGTACGGTTCGACGCGTGAGGTCGTCCTTCGCGAACTTGCAGATCGTAACGATGTGGAAGACCTTTCCACGCTTTCTTCGATCCTGATTCAGGTCGACAAATTCGGTACCAGTGTCGGTACCGCATTGCGGACGCAAAGTGATTCAATGCGAACTCGAAGGCGCCAGCTAGCGGAGGAAAAAGCAGCGAAAACAGCGGTTAAACTGATTTTCCCGCTCGTGCTTTTCATCTTTCCCGGCATCTTCGTTGTCCTCGTCGGACCCGCTGCAATCACTATGGTCAACGAAATGCTTCCCGCTTTCCAGAAATAGCGGTAGCAGGCGGTTTTAATTTCAAATCCGCTGATATTCGCCCGGCAGGGCGGCAAAACAAATTCCGATAACCTGATCAAGCAGAACAGGTGTTGCGGGCGCGCTGATTGCGTCCAGCCGGTTAACTGTATCAGCACACATGACTCGCTAACGCGTTGTTGCTGACACAAACGGCTCTGGCGTGAGACGCTTCGACACACCCGGACGCTTAACGGAACAGACAGACGAATCTGTTTCCAACGGCGAACTCAAGTCGCCACAGAATCAGCAAATATCGGAGTGGACCCATGTCAAAAACAAACTACGCCGCAATGATTGCCATGGCAGTTTCAGCGGCACTCTTTCATGCAGATGTGTCCTGCGCTCAGCAGAACATGGATGGCTACATCGTTGCACCTACGCCTGTGCACAACTCCGGGGCCGTTGCCGGAAGCCCTGTCGATGGCTATCAGGCGCCAGCCGACCAGGTCAACGGTGGTGGTTACGTTGACGGCGGAGGCTACACCGACGTCAATGGAAACTACGTCAATGGAAATTACGTAGACAACGGCTACAACCTCGGTGCAGGGTGTGCCGACGGTGGCTTCGGTTGCGCTGACGGCGGATGCTCAACAGGCGGGTGCGGAGGCAATCTGTTCGGCTGGTCGAATGGAGGCGGATGCGGCGCTGGACAGAGATGCCGTATCATGTCAGAAGGATTCCATCAGGGATGGGCACATATGAAACACGTCAATCAGAAAGTAATGGCTCGCAATCAGGCGTGGCCGAAACCTTTCGATTGTGCCGATCGCCAGCTCTACTTCGCAATGTTCGAGCCGATGATTGATACAGGTATGGCTGACATGTGCACCCTGAGCGCCGCTCATTTCGATCAGCACTCGAACGAGCTGAACCGTCTGGGTGAATCAGCAGTTGCCTCGATCATGCAGAACATGCCTGCGAGTCGCAAGAACATCTACATCCAGCAGGATTCGAACGAATCAATTTCCGACGTCCGCATGACAAGCGTTCGAAACACTGTTGAACGCTGGTACGGCCACGTGCCTGCACCGGGCATCGCGTTCACCAACCGTTATCCGATGACACATAGCGGATCACGTGTTGAACTGATCAACGGTGCCTATGCACAGGAACTTCCGCCGCCGGTAATCGCCGTCGGGGACTCTACTCAGTCCACCAGCGACACCGGTCAGTAAACACAATCTGACAGTGATCGGGCCGCACTGCCGTTTGGTGTGCGGCCCTTTTTTAATGCGCCGACTCCCCGCATAGACTGATCACGACGACCCGATAGAATATTGTCATGGATAAGAAAGCAAAGAAACGACTCGAAGTCCTTCGAAAGAAGATGACCAAATATCAGGCGATTCTCGCTGCTGCAAAACAGCAGACAGATGAACCTGATGAAATTCAAAAAGCAGAACAGGAAATCGAAGCCATCCGCGCTGAGATCGACAAAATCAAATCGGCAGGCTAGACCGATCGTTCCATGTTCGGATTTCTAAATGTCCGCAAACCGTCGGGAGTCACTTCCCGCGACGTAGTGAATCGGGTCTCCAGAATCACGGGGATCAAAAAGGCCGGACATGCCGGCACCCTCGACCCGATGGCCACTGGTGTTCTGATTATCTGTCTG
>JBCCFB010000303.1:0-7304 GCA_039029995.1 Planctomycetota bacterium | reverse complement strand
GTATCGATCGTTTCATCATCTTGTACAGTGACAACGATCTGCTCACCATTTCGCTCCGAAGATACCTGCGGCGCTTCGATGCCTGCAGCCGAGGGAAACAGGACCTGCAGAAAGACCTGTTCGGTTCCGGTTCCTTTCGACTGAGTGTATGGATACAACGCGAAATCACCTTTCAAATAAGTGATCTCACCTTCAGCATTCTCGATCCGGAAATCATCTGCCGAGCCGAATGTCCACGCGTGCAGATGCGCTGCAGGACCGTAATCATCATTTTCGAAAGTCCACACTCTGTAATTCCCGTCGCCCTCCATGCTTCCACGGCCACCATGCAAAATGGCAACTGCTTCCGCCGCCTCCGGTGAACTGACAATGTCAGCCACAACAAAATAGGACTCACCGGGAAAAGCGATCGCGCGACGAAGTTTTCCACCATTCGGATAGGGCGCTTCTTTTTCCTCGAAGTCAAAAAAGTCGGTGTCGATTCGATACCTTGAGTCAGGAGTTACGTTCTCGGCGGCATCGACCGGCGCTGAGCCGTTCAACGTGACGACATTGTGAGCTTCGGCCTGCATGAACCAGTCGGTACGCATGCTGTCCGAGTATCCCTTCTGCGTGTAACCACCATCGGCAGCCATCATCTGGTTCTCAGCCGAAATGATAAAACTGAGATGTTCGTAGTGTTGATGGTTGTCGGCTTCCGCGACACCCTGGAACAAAAGGTAGCGGCCTTGCGGATTGCTCGTTTCCCAGGTGTTCCGGAACATGCTCTGCCCACCGTCCAGAAAAACTGTCGGTGACACATCCGGCGGTGTGGAGGCGATCGTTGGATCGTAGGTGAGATATTCGTCCAGCGCCAGAGTGTAGTCCCAGGTTGCTCCAGTCCAGTTGAAGGTCGTTCGTTCCAGATAGGCTTCAAACGGAGCGTACTCCGTTGTGTTCCAGGCCCACATCATGATTTCGGCCAGCGGTGCAGAACTGTGCAGATGAGTCGGAGTGTCCTTGTACATCGCAGCCGCCATATGCCCGGGAAACGGACGGATGAACGAATCCTCAATGTTCGGAAGCCACCCACGCGAATTGCGCGCAGCGACTCCCCATTCCATCACCGGCTGATAGTCCTCGAATTGATTGACGCCCGATACGTTCCGATAGTGGATCATGAAAGGAAGAAAATTGGTCCAGCTGAAGCACAGGTAGTGCGACCCTTCGCGATAGATGCCATCTGCACTGAAGAAGTACCGTGTATTGTCATTCCCTGCAGCAAGGGCAACGCCAAGCCAGCTGTATGCCTCTTCCTCTTCGCAAAGTGCGAGGGCTGCAGATCCGAGTCCCCATGCAGGCTTTGATAGATGATTGTGTGGTCGTGACGTCCACTCGTAGATGTTTCTACCCATCCAGTCAGCCTGACGGATCAGGCGGGCACGGATCGCTTCATCCTGTTCCGGGCTAAGGAACGGTTGCACCCAGTCATACGCGGAAACATAGTTCTGAATCCATGTTCCAAGGTAGATCTCGTCGGTGGGTCCACCTTTCTGTTTTGGGTCGAGTTCATAGATCGGCCCGTCGTAAGCTCGCAATAGCAGGGCGGTGGTTCGCTCAACCCAATGCTGCTTTGCAACATCACTTTCGGACATCCAGATCATGAAGCCGGAATACTTGGCAGCCTGAGACATGAATCCGTAGTACTGATGGATCGGCTTCTTGTCGTCATCTGCGGCTGGAACCGGAAGAAACTCCATCGACAGGTACTCACTATCGACAACATCGTTCCACAACCTCGCCGCCTGAGGACCCTGATCCTTTTTCGCGCGCATTGCGGCCACATCTCCAGCCCTGAACCAGAGTGAGGGATGCGTTTCGGAGTCGGGAAGTTTCGGCACCGGATCGCAAGTGAATCCGTTGTACGAATGGTAGTTAACTCCGTCATCCGCGTAAGCCAGTGTTGAAACCAGCAAGCAGGCAGTTGCAATGAGTGTCTTCATGCGCTGTAAACTCCCCCGTTAATGTCCACCGTTGCTCCGGTAACAAAACCATCAAACTGTTCTGCAAGGAAGATCGTTGCGTGAGCAACGTCGTCCGGATTGCCGGCGCGACCGATCGGAATACCCGCGATTGTTGCCGCCGCCGATTCTTTGGTGGTGTGAGTATTGTGAAAGCTGGTCTCGAGAATCAGTCCGGGCGCCAGAGCGTTGACACGTATTCCGTCCGGGCCAAGCTCAGTCGCGAGTGCGCGCGTCATTGTGAGGACGGCACCTTTGGCGGTCGAGTAAACCAGTGAGCCGGGATGGCCGCCTTTTCTGCCGGCCAGAGAAGCCAGATTGACGATACTCGCGCCGCCGGCTTGTCGCAGTGCAGGCGCAGCGAACTTCGTAACGTTCAACATGGAGGTCATATTGACATCGACAACCGTCTGCCAGAATTCCATGTCCACTTCGTCAAGCAGTTTCCGTCCGATCAACGAACCCGCATTGTTGATCAATACGTCAAGGCCACCCAGAGCTTGCACCGACTGATTTACCATCTGCTCAGTCTGAGAAGAATCCGTCAAGTCAGCTTGAACTACATGAACCCTGTCGTCGAATTCCCTTTTCAATTCATTCGCGGTTTCCGCTGAAGAAAAATAGTGGACCGCGACGCTGCAGCCCTCCTCCAGCAAGGCCCGGCTGATCGCCAGTCCGATTCCCTGTGCGCCGGCAGTAACTAGCGCGCGTTTGCCGTTCAGTTTTCCATTCATGATTTCCTGCTCTTTCCAGCTGCCCGATAAAGCAGGAGACCGACACCACCGATCAGCCCGCCGCAAAACAAAAACGCTATTCGACCGCTCAGCGCGTTAGGTGCTAACGCCATCAAGCCGACAAAACCACCGTAAATCAGACACAAGATGCCCAGAGTATTCGATTGAACTTCGTCTTTTGACTCGCCGACTTCTTTATCGAAGTCGATAGGAGTGTTCATCGCTGTGAAAAACCTGTCCACGCGATCACGATGTTCCTGTTTCGATTTTTCATAAAACAGCGACGTAAACAGAAACCAGACTGAACAGACAACGACGTTGGTTAGTATGCCGAAGAAGTAGAAGTAGTCGTTGACTTCGCGTGTACTCATTTCGCTTTCGAAGCCGAAAGCCTCTCCGAACCATGCCGGATCGATAAAGTACTTGATGGTTAATGAGACAGTCAGCCCGATCAGCACGGTTGACCAACCTGACCACGAAGGAGTTCTCTTGACGATGATTCCCCATACAAGCGGCATCACATACGGAATGGCAATCAAGCCGCTGAACAACAGCATCACGTTGAAAAGGTCCAGATCCTCAAGCTTGCTGATGTAGGAGGCAATCACGATGATGATCACTCCGAAAACCAGTGACGCTGCCCGACCGACGATTAAAAGTTTGCGCGGCGACTGATCCTTAACGATCCGCTGATAAAAACACCTGACAAAGATGCCGGCGTTGCGATTCAATCCGCTGTCCATTGAGGAAATCGTTGCCGAGAAAAGTCCGCAGACCAGCAGCCCCATCATCCCCACTGGCAGAACGTTCATTGCGGCATAGATATAGGACGCTTCTTCAGGATTTTTCAGCGTAGGAAAATCAACGCCAAGGTCGGGACTCAGTACCCGCGCGGCCATCGGCGGGATGAACCAGATAATCGGGCCGAGAACCATCAACCCGGATGCCAGCAGTGCGGCCTTTCGCGATTGCTTTTCATTCTTCACACCGAGATACCGGTAGGAATCCTGCATGTTGTTAATAATGACCAGCTGCTTGACGAATGTCGCAATGATCCAGAACCAGATGATCTGCGGGCGTGCCACCTCACTCCAGTTGAAATGGTGACTGGGGACTTTTTCGGCAAGTCCTGAAAACCCGCCGATGTCTGCGTGCCCGAGCACCATCACAGCCGTGACAATGGAAACCGCCATGAGGATCAGCAACTGGACAAAGTCCGCCGCGCAGATCGCCCATGAACCGCCGGCTACTGATAGGACAATCACGACGATTCCGACCACCCAGATCGTTTGCGTCATATCGAACCCGAAAACCGCAGTGGCAAACACGGCCAGGCCGTTCAACCATATTGCCGCATACACCAGGCTCATTGGAATCTGAAGCCATGTGAATACCTGCTCGTTCGCCGGCCCGAATCTCTCGCGCACCGCTTCAATCGGCGACACGATTCGCATCCGCCTGAAGCGCGGAGCGAACCACAGGTAGTTAAAAAAGAACCCCAGCGCGTTTGCAAAAAAGATCAAAGCTACAAGTGTTCCGTCCTGATACGCTTTGCTTGCTGCTCCCGTGAAAGTCCAGGCGCTGAACTGGGTCATGAACGCAGAGGCACCGACCATCCACCAGAGCATCTGTCCGCCGCTGCGGAAAAAATCACTGTCATCGGTGCTGTAGCGCCGGAAGATCGGACCAAGCGACAGCATGAACAGAAAGAAGAATCCGATCACAACGTAGTCGTAGACTGTAAGCATGGGTGGTTCCCGTTGTGATCATTTCAGTGGTGGTTGTGCCAGTAGGAACGACCACTCAGTATCGTGTGCCACTTTTTCCGAAGCCTTCCAGCTCCATTCGTTTGCGATTCCCGGCAGCAGCCACGTCTGGCCGGCGCAGACCCGGGTGCCGTCAACCTCTCCAGCGCCCGCAAGCACAATTAGAACCATTGGCTCACCCCCGGGCCATTTGGCGTCACCATTTCCTGAGAGTCGTCGAAGCCGGAAAAACTCCTGATGCTTCACATCGATGATTCTCTCTTCTTTGAATGCTTCTGACGCGCTGAGGATTTCGGGCGTCTGCAAAAAGGACTCATGCAGACTTTCTACCGGATGTTGACGGTAATCGAAGATCGACAAAACATCTTCCAGTTCCAGCCCCATGAATCGCGCATTGTGTTCAAGGACATGTCCACCGGCGCTGAACTCGCAACGAACGACCCAGTCGGTCGGTTCCTGAAGTTCAATCATGAAAATGCCCTCGCCGATAGCATGAGGCGTACCGGATGGCACCATCAGACAGTCGCCGGGCTTGACCGGTATCTTGTCAAAGCAGGCGCGCATCCCCTCGAGGTCCTGATCTTCAACCATTCGAGCCCATTGCTCGACAGTCGGAGGGCGCTGGAAACCAAGGTAGACGTAGGCGTCCTCCTCTCTCGTCGAAAGGATGTACCAACACTCGGTCTTTCCCGCATTTCCGCTGAATCGTTTTTCGACATACTGTCGATCGGGATGCGCCTGCAAATGCAGCCTGACTCCTGAATCCAGTAGTTTGATCAATACTCCAATCTGTCCGGCTTCGTTAACCGGTGGTGTCTGTTGACCCCAGAACCAATCAGGTTCCGCGGAGATAAGGTCGGACAGCGAAACTTCATGTCCATCGATCTTCAGCCGTGAGACGCCCTCGTCAGCGCGCTGCTGGTTTTCTCCGTTGCGAGCACGTGAAGTCGAAGCCAGCCAGTCCTCGGGAAAATGATCATCAGATCCGGCAGGCTCATTCCTGAAAGCGCGCAACTGCGCACCTCCCTGATAACTGCGCCACGCATAGTTGGGCTTCAACTGAATCGGCGCGCTATTCAAACGACACCTTCCATTCCGTTCCACCACCGGACTTTAAAACGACGCCGGAATCGTCAATGGACTGTACTTCCCATTGTTCGGGAGCCTGCTTTCCACAGTACGAAAGGCAAATCAATGTTGCTTCGCCGTCAACATCGGCTGACAGAATCGGGTACTCGCTGGTTTCCGAAAGAATGTGCGTCCGGTCAGCTGCGTCGTGCCTGATGGTGCCGGACGATTCGAATCCTTTGATCGGCACCAACGACGACAGATAGGTTTCATCGTCAACAGGCAGACTCTGCCCTCCGACAGTCATGCGAGCCGGTTGCTGAGCGTTTACGCGGTGTAACTGCAACTGCCAACCGTCGTTCCACCAGACTTGGGTTTCAACATGAACGGCAAAGTGAGTCTTCTTGTGGCCCAGGACATAGACCATGGCACTTTCGCTGTCTGTGCATTTGAGCATGTGTGTGCTGTGCCGGCCGTATACCGTTCCGTCACCTGCTTCCGCTGTCAAAGCGGCATCACGTGGAAACTCTCCGCTTGCCGAAGCGACTTCGAATCCAGTTCCGGTTCGAAAGGAAGTCTTGCCCCATTTGTATTCTCCGAATCGCGTATTGCCTGGATTGATTCCCGTTTCGGAATTGAACAGCTCAATGTCGCCGTCAATCGATCGCACAACCAATCCTGCAGCCGGAATGGCTCTGGAAAAGTCTTCACCCTCGGCCGGAAGCGGTTTGGCCGGAGCCTGCCAGAACGGATCGTCAGGACTGATCAGCAGTGGTGAAAATGCCTTGGCAGCCCAGTATGGCGATCCGGCACAGGAATAAACTTCCGACATCAACGGAAAATCGTCGGTCCAGCCAAGGCTCAGCGGTTTGTCTTCCGGCAACCGGTCCATGAAGAACGAGACATTTTTCATGAAGACGTTTCGGCTGAGCCCGGGATCAAGAGCTTCCACACCACAGTAGTGTGCCAGCCCGAACGGCGCCGCCGCATTGAACCTGTAAACCATCGAACGACCAAAGGGTACGTGTTCTCCTGAAGCCGCAAAGAAGTGAACGTAGTCGCGAAGAAATGGAACCGCGTAGTCTTTCCATCGGCTCGCTCGCGCCGGATCCATCTCGCCGTAGAGCTTTCCCCACCACAACCCGTAGTAGTGCCATGCGAAGGCGTTGTAATGATCGACGCTTTCATTCATTCCATCGATGAACCAGCCGTCACGCAGATACATACTCTCAAGAATATCCATCCAGCGAAGTACGAGGTTCCGGTCGCCATGGGAAGCGTCGCCTTCGCGAATCAGAAAACTCAGTGGCAGCACGCCGAAAAAGAGATGATTGTTGCGATGAAAGCCACAACCCCTTGAAGTACGTAGCCAGCGCTTTATTTGGCTCTGTTCCGCTTCAGACAGCGGAGTCCACAGATGCTCGCGCGCGATCTCCAGAGAAAGCACGATCGCGCCCATTTCGACACTGTGCTGATGATAATTCGTTACAGGGCCCCAATAGGTCGGCGCCGAAGGGTCTGTTCCGGCCAGCAGCCCCTGTCGAAACCAGTCCGCGACCTGCTGCCGCGTAAAACCAAGAGATTCGCCTCCCTGTCCAGCCAGCCAGTGAGCTGCGAGGAGACAAGGCCGCGCGAACGATTCGAGCAGGTCTGCGATCTCCCCGTGGTCGCTGGCTTGACCCACCAGAGGGATATGCGCCGCCCCGGGCTGCATGAGTTCAACAAGTGGAGCAAGC
>JBCCFB010000302.1:0-7320 GCA_039029995.1 Planctomycetota bacterium | reverse complement strand
GTTGTAGGCACCCCCGAAGTTGAAACGGCCGGTCTGAGTCTCGGAAACGTAGACATTTAGGTCGGCATAGTTATTCGGGAATGTCGCAACACCTCCCGGAGCATTCGGATAGACCAGCGGCTGAACTTCATCCTGAGCACCTACGTTGATCGATCCGGGGGAGAAAATCGGAGCTGGTTCGCCAGCTTGTTGCTGGAGTTCGGGATACTGATAGGCGGCCGGCTGGACATTGGAATCCTGTACGACTCCGTTTCCACTTTGGCTGTAGCCTTCCTGCACAGGGCTCTGTGCGCGGTAGGTCAGGTCGGAAGATCCAGCTTGATTCTCAGGGCTGAAATAGCCGTTGTTTGACGGCGATGACGGTGACTGAGTGCCCGAAGGCATCCGGGCACCGGAGGCTAATTGAGTTTCTGAAAACGGAGGGCCGTTCGAATACGGTGTTCGCACCGGGGCGCCGGAGGAACGAGGTGAACTGTTTTGTGCCAGTCGACGATTCTCAGGAGACTGAATCTCAGAGGATCGAACGGGAGCGGAAGTCTGAGCAGCCACGGCATTCAGGTTATCGAGACCATAAACTGCCGCTGAGGCGCGATTGATTTCGTCGTTCCGGACATCGTCGGCCATTTGCAGCGTCAATTCCTCGTTTTCACGCTGAAGGTCTGCGCTGGCAAGCTGTTCGATACCGGCGCTTTCCAGAGCGGCAAAAGATCCGGTTCCCGACGGAACCTGGCAGCCGGCGCTGATGGCGATCATAAGAACAAATGCTGCAATGGATACCGTCGGTATCCGGTGCGGCGAAATTGTTGCAGACTGATTCATGAATGAATGACCGTTGAAATCGAGTTAAGTCCTGACAGGTGATGCTCGCTCAGCGTTCGGCGATTACCGATGGTTCAAGTTGGTTCCGGGGTTTTCCGCCATCCGGCTGAAACCGTCTTCCAGAGGATTCACAACGATTCTGGGCGGAGCACCTCCGGCCCCGGGATCGTTTCCGGCAAAGACGTTCGAGTTGGCCAGGCGTTGTTCGTCCAGGCGAAGTTTTCTCGCGTCAATCCAGTCTCCCGGACGTTGTGAGATCCGGTTAAGGGCGACTTGCCGTTTGGTAATTCCAAAGTCACCTTCGATGAAGACGTTGATGCGCCCGACACGGTAGCGCTCGCCTTCCTCCACTTTGTAGACGAGGTCCAGAAGTCCCGGTTCTTAAAGGAAGCGTGGTTCCGCGTTAACCGTTGAATAGACGAATCCCTCGCCACCGTAGAGATCACGGAGAGCGACGACGTCTTCGTTCATTTGTGAGGCGTTGAAATCGGGCATCGTCCCGTCGCCTGGTTTCAGCTGAAGCAGCCCCGTGAGTTGCTGGGAGGTGTATGCCTGATTACCGATGAAAGAAACGTTTCTCACGCGATAGCGCGGCCCTTCGTCGATGATGAACCGTACGGTCAACCAGCGACCATCGTTGCTTTCCCTGATCTCACGACCGATCCTTGCATTAAAAAATCCGAACTTCCGGTAGTAGTTGGTCAGCCGGATAACGTCCTGTTCGATTTCGTCGCGGTTTACCAGTCCGCCGAAGACCTTCAGCACTCCTGGCTTTGACTGGATGAAAGTTCTCAAACGGGAGTCTGTGGCGAATGAGTTGCCTTCAAACTCAGCCTGCCAGAATCTCTGGCGCTGATCCTCGTGAATAAGAAAGACGACGTTCGCATCTTCAGGCTGGTCTCCTTCAAGGATTTCAACCTGCGTGCGTGGATAGCCTTTTTCTTTATAGAACTCTTCAATGCGTGCACGTGCCATACGGATTTGATGTATGTCCAGAGGCGCGCCGTCCTCAAGCCCCGTTTCTTTCTGCAACGCGCGATCGGTGATCCCGCGATTGCCGACGAAATCGACTTGTCGCACCCGGTTCCTTTCCAGCACTTCCATTTTGACGATGATGCCGTTGGGCGATCGTTCGATGTACGGACCATTGATACGACGGATTTCGGGCAACCGGTACAGTCGGTCTACATCTTCCTGCAGCCGATCGGGGTCAAAGTAGCGTCCCGGGCGTGTACGAATGTTGCGCATGATATGGTGGGTTTCCAGCAGTTGATTGCCGGTGATAACGACATCAGCTACGAGGTTGGCACGGTCAACATCCCGCGATCCACGATGAGCTTCGTCGATGTTCTGGTACATCATCTCGACCGGAACAATGTTCTCATTTGGAGGCAGATAGCCCTGCTGGTCATCCGGGCTCTGGAAACGGACGTTGTGATTGCCCGGAACAACTGTGCGTCGACCGGGTGCGGCAGCCGTATTCGAAATCGGCTGCAAGCTCGTCGCGTTCGGTCCACGGGACTGTGTCGAACTCGTGGCAATCAGTTGTCCTGATGACGCCGGATTAAAGTGCATCGGAGGCGGCGGAATCGCTGCCCCTCCGCCCCGGGCCATCGGAAGAATCGGACGCCCCTGCCAGCTTTGACAGCCGGTGAACAAGGACAGAATTCCGCTGAGACAGATCGCAATAGCGCACAGGCGCACTACATCTGCTGCATTGGAAACGGTTGCGTACGACCGCGCTGATGCCGGCCGTTTATTCAAAAACGTCTGCAAAGACTGGTCCATCCTTTGACCCTGGCTTTAGTGAATTCCGATGCGTAATTACAGAAACGCAAGAATAGAGACAAGAGCTATCCCTCTCGCTAGCGACTGAACCAGGCGATCCTTCGTGGTCCATCAAACAAGCGCGTTGCGATCTGTGTGAGACTGGTGCCGCAGTTACGTGAGATGCCGCTGGATCGTTCGCACCTGGCACTCAAAAGAATCAATTAAAGGTGCGGCTTGAAGAGTTGCTGTCGGAATGAGAATTTGCGTAGCAAACTGGTGGATTCAGGCGCTTTGTTTTCCGTTTGTTGAAAGCACAACAACGGGCCATCGGCTCAACGTCGAAACGGTTCGCGCCGATTCGAGGTCGGGCACGAAGACTACGGCATCCGTCGGGCCGGGCAATTTCAGATCGAGATTGCCGATCAATCGCCATTCTTTTTCTGCCGTCCAGTCTTCTTTGTTTCTACCGGTTGCCAGCTGGAAAAACGGCCTGTCGCTATCAGGCAAAGATTCGAATTGATCATCACGTCCGTAGATCACTTCTCGAGCGCCGAGCGATTGCAGCCAGTTGCGATCGAACGCGATTCCAAATGGCTCAAAGTCCCATCTTGCGAGATGGTTCCGAAAGCGACGGTGTTCGGCAAATTCACTCAGCGGAACACTTGTAAAGCTGACAACAGGTTGTCGCGATCGAGTCAGGTCGTTTGAACCAAGCAGTCTGTCCGAAGCCAGGATTCGACACAGAGACGAAAGCGCCGAGTGATTGGCCCGATGAGCGCCGAATAGCAGGTCATCGAGATAAGCATTTTGTGTCTGGTCAGGCCATCGTCCGGCGCATCGCCTGGTCCAATGGGCAAGAAGTCTCAAGGGAGCAATTTCGTCCAGGGAAAGTAGTGGTGACGACGAGGAGACCGTTTGCAAATTTCGGTCATCGTCGAGATCCAATTGATCAAGACCCGGGTGACCAGTACCCAGGCGATCAGTACCCAGGTGATCAGTACCCAGGTGATCAGTACCGAGGCGATCACAATCTGCCCTGTAAAGCCACCACGCGGTTGCGCCGGCCGCGAGAAACTCAGCCTGAAGATTCTGCGCCGTCAGCGACTTGTCGATCAGAATTCTTGTGTCGCGCCGGTGCGCAAGACGACCTGCCAACGCTCTGCATGTCCGTCCATTTCGGCGAACATTGGTTGCGTAAACCCGCTTCGCCGCGCGAATGAGAAAATCGTCGAGGTCCGGCTTCCGGTTCAGGCCGCTCGATTGGCTGATCAAACAGACAGATTCCTGTTCGCTGGTTGGAAATGTTCCGGGAACATTCCCGTCGTCGATTTTGAAATTGCAAACACTAATTCCATACAGGCTTGCAGCTCGACGCACAAAACGATCCGCTGTCACACCTGCCGCCGTGACAAAGTAGTGGTGCGTAGGGTCGAGCCCGCAGACAAGCGTGCGTAAGGCATCAAAGAAGCCGGTCTTGCTTTCCAGGTTGCGCCCCAGTCGAGACGCAGCCACAAAGATTGCGTCACCGGCCGGCGGTTTGCCAATGAACTCCATTCGCCAGCCCCTAACCGGAAACAGTCCCGTTGGTAGAGCTTTGCTGGATGTGTTTGAGTTTTTCGGCTCCATGCCTCACCCGATTTGCGAATCGAATCGATGCACTATTGTATCGAACGAGAATAAGTTTGCCGGTTGTGCAAGCATTCGTTCGGAAATCAGTCAATTCGATTAAGGGTGATTAATCGCTGCCAGCCCGGTTACGATAGCTTGTGAATCAATGGCTAAGAAAAACGAAACAAAAAACGAAGCGGCAAGGCCGGGAGAAATGATCCGCTGGATTGCGATCACGGCAGTGCTACTTGCCGTAATCGGAATAGCGTTCTGGCTGACTTCGGCCCCTACCGAAATCGCAGAAGAGGAACTTACTCCCCGCTACATCGGCCGCTCTTCTTGTGTGGATTGCCATCAGCAGGAGGTCGAGCTCTTTCACGGGTCACATCACGATATGGCGATGGATCTGGCAACCGATGCAACTGTGCTCGGCGATTTCAACGATGCTTCGATCGAGCATTTTGGAGTAACTTCACGTCTGTTTCGCGATGGCGACCGGTATATGGTCAACACCGAAGGCCCCGATGGAGAAATGCATGACTACGAGGTGAAATTCGTTTTCGGCGTTCATCCGTTACAGCAGTACATGGTGGAGTTGGAGCCTGCTCGTAGTCCTGAGACAGATCGCAGTGGAAACACGACGGATGTTTCGTACGAGTCATCGCCACTGGGAAGAGTTCAAGTTCTGCGCATTTCATGGGATGTGAAACGCAATGAATGGTTCTACCTTCTGCCTCCCGATGTAAACGAAAAGATCGAACCTGGTGATCCATTGCATTGGACGGGTTTCACCCAATGCTGGAATACAAGCTGTGCCGTCTGCCATAGCACGAACTTGCAAAAGAACTTCGATCAGGAAACAGCAACGTTTGCAACGACCTTTACTGAAATAGATGTCAGCTGCGAAGCATGTCATGGGCCGGCCAGTCTGCACGTTCATATGGCTGAGCAGAAGATCGCATTTCCCCATGAGGAACACGGCTACGGCCTGGCCAGACTCAAGATGGAAACAAACATGGCACAGATCGAATCCTGTGCGCCATGTCATTCAAGACGTTCGGAAACCACCACGTCTTATGTTTCGGGGCGCAGATTCGATGACCACTTCAATTGCACGTTGCTCACCCGTGGTATCTATCACGACGACGGGCAGATTCGTGATGAAGATTACGTCTATGGATCGTTCTTGCAGAGCAAGATGTATCACAATGGAATTCGCTGTACTGACTGCCACGATCCGCATTCCGGACAGGTGAAATACCCTGACAACCGGCTCTGTACTTCCTGTCATCAACATCCGGCGGGCAAGTACGATTCTCCTTCGCACCATCACCATGCTGCGGGATCAACGGGTGCTTCATGCGTCGAATGTCATATGCCATCAACAACCTACATGGCCTGTGACCCGCGTCGCGATCACAGTTTTCGTATCCCGAGACCGGATTTGAGTGTGACACTCAATACTCCGAATGCGTGTACGGCTTGCCACCTCGATTCAGCCGATCCGGGGGAAGCTGCTCCGCAGCAATATCTGGACTGGATCGTGCTGCGTGAACAGGGCGACGAACATATCGAGGCCGAACTGGCAAAGCTGGATCAGCAGATGGCCGCCGCATTCGAGAGTTGGTACCCGGAAGGTAGTTCTGCGATCCCGCGCGTAAAGTACTACGAGCAATTGGCACTCGGGCGCGCCGACGGCGCTGGAGCGATCGGAATTTTGAGAGAGCTGGCCGTTGATGGATCAGCACCGGCGATTGTGCGGGCATCAGCACTTGAAGAGCTGATAGCTCACGACGATCGCGGCGCAATCGGGGTCGCGGTTGATGCGATTGACGACAGAGACGCAAAAGTTGCTGCGGCCGCGATTCGACTGCTTGAATACCTCACACTGATCGAGCTGGAGAGGATTCAATATTCGGAAAACCCGGGGCTGGGGTCACTTAACACGACTCTCGGCAGCGTAGCGCGGATGTTTTCGCACGAGTCTCGTCTGGTGAGAATCGAAGCCGCCCGTGTCTTTGCCGGAATGCCCGAGCCTGTTCGACAGCACTGCGCGACGACTTCACAGCGCCGGAGTTTCGAAAAAGCCCTTGGCGAGTTAATTGAGTCGTTGCTTACGAACAATGACCGCGCGACGTCGCACATGATGCTGGGAACGATCTACGAAGCCCTCGATCAGAATGACCGTGCCCAGCAGGCGTTCCGGACAGCGATACGAGTTGACCCCGACATCACCGGCCCGAGAGCGAGTCTCGCCGGCTTTCTGGAGAACCGGATCACACAACTTCAGCGGAATCTATCCAGCGCGCGTGGTGGCAGCGCTTTGACTCAAAGCACGATGACACAGATCGCGACTTTGCAGACGGAGGCTGACGAACTGCGTGCTCAGGATCACGAACTCTTGCGGCTCGATCTTCAACGAGCGGAAGGGCTGCCGGGAATTCATCGGCTGCACTATCAGTTTGCCATGTCGAGTTTTCTGCAGCGGGAAATCGACTCGGTTGAGAAGCATCTTCTGATTGCACTTGAGGAGGTGCCGGATTCTCCCGACTATCTGCTTGCCCTTGCCACGTTCTACGTAGAGCAGGAAGATTTCGAACAGGCGAGCGCACGAGTAGACCAGTTGCTCGGGATGGACCCGGATAACCCCGGATATTTGTCTTTGAAAGCAAAGATTATCCGCAGCCAGCAGTGATGCCAGCCTTCGGTGTGCCGCGGCACCTCATTCGAACAGGGTAATCACAGAGTCTTACCCCCATTCACCGCTGACGTTGAATTCGATCCCGGAGATTCTGGAGCGACGGAAAAAAATGTCGGCTTTGATGTCAGTGGTTGCACGACGGGCAGGTCACTGCGATTTTCCGCGTTCGGAATTAAACGACCGGAGTCTGCCGTTCGAAAGTAGTGCACTGGGAAAAAGGCTGGCTCAATGCTCCGACTCAATTCGCTATATTCTCATTTTTCAGTCCGGTACAGGGATTTTCACCGGGAGTGCACTTGCTCTGCTGGATACCGGACACTGAACCTTGTTGTCATTAACGAGAAACTGGTTATGAACACGTTCAAAGTTGCCGGTGTTCAAACGGATATCAAGTTTGCTGATCCGGAAGCGAATCTTGCGAT
>JBCCFB010000301.1:0-7383 GCA_039029995.1 Planctomycetota bacterium | reverse complement strand
TCGGTAACCAACAACATCTCGTCCGGCAGTTCCGGCCACGGGATCATCATCTGGAGTGACGGGCTTGTTGAACATGATCTTGGCGCAGAAAGCGGAAGGACCACTGTTAAAACAGCCAATATCCCGAATGGAAATCTGATCACAGGGCGCGATGAGATTCCCGTCTGGTGGGCACCCCTCGCAGAAGTCAGCAACAACGAAGTCTCGAATGCTGTGATCGGATTCAGAACCCGATACATCCATTCCAACGGCTACGTCGGTGAAGGCGGAAGCGCTTTTCATGCTTCGCCGGACCAGGCCTACATCGACACCTTGAATCCTGAGATTGACGGACTGAAAGTCTGGGGAAGCCGTGAAGGCGTCTACCTGAATTACTCGGAACGGATGTCTCTGAAGAATGCGGAGATCATCGGAATCGGAGAAGCCTTTGTTTATCAGGAAGGCACAACCAATGTCGGCGTCGGCCTGGATCTCGCCAACCAGATTTCGCGAGGTTCCGGACGGCTCGAAAACGTAACCATCGAGGGATTCGGCATGGGCATCATGGCACCTCGAAATGAACAGTGGGTGATGGACAACATAACGTTGAGAAACACCACCGACATGATGATCGAGGAACCGAGACTGAGTCCTCGAGCTCTGACGATGGCGAATTTCACATTCGGCAGCCTTGACGGTACCGCCGTCTCCGGCACAGCCGGTCAACGCCGGAATATCGACTTCCGGCAGACTGACTTTACCAGTGGCGATGGCCAGCCGTTCTTCTTCCTGTTGCCCGACCACATCACCATGGATGGCCAGGGGCTCTACTCAAACTCCCAGAACGGAAACTTCGTCCCGCTTCAAGAGGCACCCGACGGCAATCCGATCATGCAGGTTCCGCAGAGCTACGTCGGAAAAACCAACCAGCAGTTGCAAAACCAGTTCGGTCTGTCATTCGGTGGCAACGTCACGCCTTCGAACGCTCAGAATGCCAATTGGATTCGTGGTGGACGCCTCGGATCGGCTATGGATGCAGCTACAAACTTCCCTCAACTCTGGGACATGACTAACGGGGGTGAAAATCGTGAACCTCCCAAAGGCGGACCCGTTCCTGAACTCACCGGCAACCGGCTGGAAATAAGCAGCGGTCAGACGGTTACGTTCATGAACTCGAATCTGAACACGACAGATACCAACACCGGATTTGCAGGCCTGACTTATACGGTTTCGCAAATACAGAATGGATATTTCGCACATCGGAATAGTCCGACGACTCCGATAGCTTCGTTCACCCAGGCACAGGTCAACGGTGGAGTTGTTCGTTTCGTCCACGATGGTAGTAACAACGCGCCGGATTACCGTGTGACAGTTTCCGACGGAACGACAACAACCTCGGCGTCGTCACCTGTTGTCAGATTCAACGGCGATGGCGGAAGCAATCAACTTCAGGAAATCGGATACTCCGGAGTTGCGAACGCTGTCAGCCACCAGTGGAAGAAGATCACGCTTCCACGCTCATTCTCGAATCCAGTTGTCATTGCGGGCGGAGCAACTCGCAACGGCGGCCATCAGGGAGTTGTCCGGATAAGAAACGTCTCATCCAACAGCTTTGAAATCCGATTCCAGGAATGGGACTATCTCGATGGCCAGCACGCGTTTGAGGACATCAGCTATCTGGTACTTGAAGCTGGTGCTCACGAACTCACCGACGGCACCAGGATCGTCGCCGGCACAGTCAGTGCACAACACGAGAACTTCAGTAGCGTCAGCTTCGACGGCAGCTTCAATACAACTCCACTTGTGATCAGCCAGATCATGACCAACAACGGCGGAGCGGCAGCCACGGACCGGCTGCGCAACGTTACGGCGTCAGGATTCGAAATCCAGATGCAGGAGGAAGAGGCAGCAGACCATTTACACAACGAGGAAACTCTAGGATGGATTGCCATTGATCAGGGCATCGCTTCCAGTGGTGACACGATGCTCAATGCGATCCGGACCGATGGAGTAAACCACCGGAACTCTACGATACCACTCAACCTGCCCGGCGGTGGGCTCGTTGTGCTGACGGACATGCAGACCAGAGCCGGTAGTGATCCGGCAACGGTTCGCCACCGTTCTCAGAACTCATCCTCGGTTACCGTATTCCTCGAAGAGGAAAAATCTGCGAACAACGAGGTTCAGCATATTCGTGAAGCAGTCGGCACACTCGCGCTGCAGCCGGGAATGTTGTTCGCAACGACAGCTGGCGATGGCGACAATTCGTCGCGCCCCGCAGACTCAGGCCCATCGGAAAACGGCTCGCAGATCGCATTGTCGCAGTTTCCTTTGAGCCAGAAATCCAAGGCAGGCACAACTGCTGCCGGGGATGACCTCAAATCCCGACTTGATGCTTTGGTAAACGCCGATGCAGTGGCAGGACTCTCCGGTTCACTTACTTCGATCGACTCAGTGGGCGATGACTCAACCTTGTTGAATCGTCTGCCAGCCGGAGGCGAAGTCAGTGGGGCAATCGCCGGAGAGAATTTGGATCTGCTCGACGAGTCCTTCGAGAGTTTCAGCTAGAGAACTCGCTCGTCGGGTGGCGGAAGGGCACGCCCCGGGTCACACCTGTGGCCCGGGGCGCGTTCGCTTACCGGCCAGATTGTCAAATAGACCGAATCACCCATCGATCCATCTGTTTCCAGCCGGCAGATTCATGCTTTGCGTTCAACGATCAAAAGAAATGAAACAACCGACGGGTGTAGTTTCCCGAAGGGTTATCTCCCTGTCCTGCAGTACCGCCGCGAGTGCATCTGCTAGATAGTGCTCGGTGGCTGCGGGGCGCTTTCTTCCATAGCCCGCGTAAAGATTGTCGATCGCGCCTGAATAAACAGGTTGCTCTGATTCACGGGAAAGAACAATTGCTGAAGGGGTCACCGTCGCCCCGGCCGCACGGGCAATTTCTTGATCGGCGTCCAGAACAACCGGAATCGTGAGCTCAAACTCACGGGCATGGGCCGCAGCGTCCGGCTCTGTGATCCCGGTATCCGAATGGATCAGAAAAAAACGGACACCTCTTTCCATGAATTGGTTCTGAATCGACTTCAACTCGGGATGGTACGCGTTGGCGATCGGGCAGTCTGTCGAAACAAAGATCAGAACACATGCTTCGGTAGACGTATCCGCGAACGGATCAACGGAAGTTCCGTCGAGCATTCCGAAGTTCCAGCGCCCCCTTGCGCGATCTTCCCGCCTGTTCTGTGGACGCTCGCGGAGATTCTGAGGAAGAAATCCACGGATAAACTCCAGTTCCGCCGGTTCGAGTTTCCCGTCACGATTGGTATCGAGCATGTTGAATCTCCGTGACATTCTCGCTGGAGTTTCATCAGGCTGAAGTCCGCCATCGCGATTGGTATCCAGCTGCATCAACAGTTCGATCACATCCCCCTGCGTTACCGATCGCATAAGATACCTCCGCAGGGCCTGCTGAAGTTGCGGACGCTCTGGTTCATTTACGGCTACCGCGTGCACGGTGACACTTCCCATTTCGTCGCCCGATTCCCGCCCCCAACGGATATCCCGCGGGGGACTGTTTGGATTCTCCGGGTTGTCTGCCGAGTTGTCGTACACAAGTTCGCTCGTCAGGACCGTTCCTGCAGGTAGCACGACAGGGTTCTCAAAATAATACCGGTCCTGCCAGTCGAGATCCCAGTCATCAATCTGCAACAACACTTTCGTTGAACCATCGGGCAGCGTGGCTGTCATTCCCGCTTCGCGGCAAATGTAGTGAGCGTGCGCGCCGACACTGATCAACTCAATATCAACCGGAACTTCGAACGACTCTGAAATCCGATAGTCAGATTGCCCTGCAGGAACCTTGAGACCGACTCCAACTCCGAACATGGCAGGAATCTGCACCTGGACAAGCTGTCTGGATGGCGGCTGATCAGCGAAATAAAGTGCAATCTGGCCCTGTTCAACCTCGGCTTTTCCAGATGGGTGAAAATGCGTCTGCATAATGACGTCGCTTCCTGCTGGCAGAAACAATGCCAGATCGCCGGGCAGAAGCATTGGTGTCGTTCCCGGCACATAGGCACCCAGCCCCTTTGACAGCGCTCCTGCAATTGCGGGTGCTCCACGCTGCTCACCGGACGCCGCCTGCCTGACCCGCGACAGAATTCCACCGGCACGACCGCCGTTGCTGCCAACACCGTCGCCACCAACACCGTCTCTACCACCGGCATCAGCAAGCGGTGATCCACTTAGAAAACTCATGCCTGCAATTCCCGGCTGACCGTCCGCACCATCCATACTGCGGCCGTTGCCATGTTCATCGACGAAAAACAATGCGTGATGAACCGCAGAGGTTGCCGTCGGCCTGTACTCTATCGCCTTGACCCATTTGTCTTCGGGCAATTGCATTGGAAACACAAACGACCGGTAGACATCAGAGCCGGAAGCCGGAACATCAAACGCCCCTTGCATGGTGACAATCATGTCTGGTTCTCCAAGCCGCCAACCGTCGATGAACTCCGGAGGTTCGGGAAAAGGCGAATCTCCTTCGGGCATACCCGTCTCGATCCACTCTTTGATCATTGTTTTCTGTTGATCGGAAAGCCGCCGGTCGTTTACGTATTCGACTTCATGATTGACCGGCTTCCATGGTGGCATGTAGCCCATGTCGATCACTGCATCGATCGTCTGAGCTCTCTTTCTTACATCGTCGTAGGTCAGCAACGAAAACGGTCCCGCCTGCCCCGGACGATGACACATCGAGCACTTCTCGTGAATCATCGGAGCGATGTGCTGATTAAAAGTCACAGGGTCATTTCCCGCACCGCCTTCACGACCTGGTTGCGAATCAACCGTGGTCTTTGCATGGGTGGAGTCAACCGGCTGCCTTAGAGACACCGGATGAGTTGCGGCTCCGGCAGAGGACTCCGCAGCAATGTGTGCATTGGTTGCACAGCCGACGAACAACAACGCAATCACAGTAGCGCTGAGTGAGCAGCGCCGCATTTCGTCAAAAGTAGTAAAAGGCTTCACTGGCTTCCTTCTGAATTGAGACTGATTCGACGACGGTTGGCTCCGCCATGCTCTTCGGGTGTAAAAAAGTCGTTGCTGAGTTGAACTTCGTCCTTGAGAGTAATGGTGAGAGATTCTCGACCTGCTTCTCCGTCAACCAGATCCCATGTCGCGACGACCCGCAATGCAACTCCCGTATCCTGTGCGGACCACAATTCGATCCGGTCGGGAATACGCTGAGAACTTTCTCCAGTCAATCTGCCTGCAACGACATAGCATTCAACCGGCCCGTGTTCTGTATCAAGCGTTTCGCCCGGTAGTACATCCAGCTCATATCGCTCACGCATCCGCTCAAGCAAAGAGGTAACGTGGAGATAGGGCGCCGAGATGTTCTCCTTCTCCGCTGCCCACAAAACAAGACTTGAAGTTTCGCCTTCCATTACAGGACCTATCGGCGGAACAACCCAGGCACTCTGTTGGTTGCCAATCAGCCACAACGGCCGTCCTGCAGGTCCGAGGCCCGTATTGATTGCGAATCGCTGTCCACCTTTTACATAGAGGTCGGCTGATCGCTGGCCGGTTCGTCCGCCAGCTGTTCGGAGCGAAACGTTGATCTCGTAATGCCGTCCAACATCAAGAACCGCCTGGTCAATGCTTCTAGCAATAGTGGCCATGGCGCTTCGCGATGGATTGTTGAACTGAACTGTAACGCCAATGACGATCAACGCTGCGATTGCTGTCCCGACGGCCAGCCATCGTGAAACGGAACGTCGTTGCGGTGTCACAGAGACATCGGGTTTGAGACCCGCGGCTTCTTCGTCAAGCCGGGACATACCGCCCGAGACCAGCGACTGAGCTAGTTGTTCGCTTTCGTCGTTCATTGATCGCAGCAACGCGTCGATCAGGCGTTGTTGCTGATCGTCATTTTCAAAGTCAGTGTTTTCAAGGTCGGTGTTCTCGAGTTTTTTTCCTTGGTCGTCTCCATCCTGACCCGGTCCTTGTGCGTCAATGTTGTCACTCATACTGACTCCTCCAAAGCAGGAAGCTTGCGGTCCAGACACCCGCTCAATTGCACACGGGCGCGATAAAGACGCTTTTTGACAGTCTGCAATGCCACTCCCATCTTTGAAACGACTTCGTCAAGAGAAAGCTGCTGGAAGTAGCGTGCTTCAATGGCGGCGCGATTGTCATCCGACAAGGCATCCACACACTCACGAAGCAACACGAGTTTTTCGCTCAACTTGTCACCGTTAGCGCTCTGCAGCCGGGTGAGGCGGCCGTCCATCCACTCAAGAGAGTGCTCGTCAAGATTCAATGGATCGCGGCCGGACTTGCGGTAGTGGACGAGCACAAGCTTCGCGGCAATTCCTCGAATCCATTTTCCAAACGATGCAGTCCGATCGAAATCCGACAGTCTCCGCCAAGCGACGACCATTGTCTCCTGAAAGATGTCATCGACTGCATGCCGATCGCGAACTGAAGCCCTCAAGTAGGCCAGCAGCATCTCTGCGTTTTCACGCATCAGGATTTCAAAAACGTCTTTGGCCTCGGACATCGGTTTTTCCTGAAATTCTATTTCGCCGGTCAATCACTCGATTCAGGCGGCGTGCGTACCTGGTTGCGTCTCAAATCTAAGTTGCGTCTCAAATCTAAAAAGAGGACACCGAAATTGCTCGTTCTTCAGAATTTCTGAAAAACAAGTTTCCTGGAATTCAATGTCCTCTTTCTCGGGCTCACGGACAACTACATCCGAACGCCCGCGGAAGCATGTCGCCGGCCTCAGCATCACCCGAACCCGAAGTGAATCATGAACAACAACCGGAAAAACAACCGAGCCCTCAATATCACATTCGCCTCGGCACTCTTTGTCCTCGCAGGCATCACCTGCCCGACGGACGTTCTGGCTCAACGAACTGGAATACTGAGAGCCGTTCAAGCGGCGACTCAAGGGCAACAGGAAGAGTCGATGGCGCGGCGCCCGAACGATCAGGTCGAAGGCACCGTCTGGGAATATAGAAGCATTGAGTACAAGATGCGGCTTGAGCCCGGTGAAGTAGCACCGCAGATCGATGGGCGCATTCGTATTGAAGGCAATGCAGTCTTTGATGCATCGCCTAACATCAATATTGCACCACGCCAGGAGCGGGCAGAGCTAATCCAACGTTTCGCTCGCGGTGAAGGCGTCGAAATTTCAGCTCCCACCGGACCCGAGGAAAAGCGAATCGGGGAATACAGAAGACTTGATAACGGCAAAGTCCGGTTCGAGTTCAATGATCCTGAGTCGCTCAACGGAGTGATGATCGCGTGGCCGAAGGAGGATGCGCCAGGCGTCTGGCTCGCGAACTACTACCAGCATGAAGGCGAAAAGACTACGGGCAAATGGCTGCTTGAGAT
>JBCCFB010000300.1:0-7390 GCA_039029995.1 Planctomycetota bacterium | reverse complement strand
TTTCCAAATGTTTTGGCAGATTCAGCGCCTGAGAATCCAGCCGCCTGGTCGAGGTCGCCAATTACCTCACCATCCAGAAATGCGTTACCAAAAGTTGTCCACGCAGTAGTGGGATTGTCTTCAAAATCTCCATCGGTCAGCAGATCTGCCGAGGCAGTTGTTGCGAACAGGCATGTGATCATGGCTGCGACCGCAAAAAGGCGAGTCTTCATGTGAGTCTCCAGGTGATAAAAACTATTAGTATTTTGCCGGTTGGGACCGGTTTCATACGCGTATTGTGATTGAAATCTACCCTAAGTCAACAAACCGTGGGAAGATTTCCGACTAAATGCATCCTGAAATTGGGAGTCTACTCAAATCTGATGTCATCAAGGTAGAAAGTCAGGCCACTTCCCTGTCCGGCCAAACTCCAGAAGAAACCGCTCTTTACGCGGGTTAGATCACAACCTGAGAGGTCAATTTCGAATTGTTGCCACTCATTAGTAAGAGTTATCTCAATGTCCTTTCGAACCGTGTCGAAATGTGGCTTGTCAGATCCAATTACACCGACACCAAAAGTGATCTTCTCCCCTCCAGCGTTTCCTCGAGCACGAAACTTCAAGGTACTGGCGCCGGTCAGATTCAGCCCGCCAGGCAGATCACCCCAGTCATTTTCCGGGCTTTGCCACACGACGCCGCCCCATTCATCGGTTTTGTCATACTCGCATCGAATGCAGGTCGTACCAACGGCTGGATTGCCAGTGTGTTCAAGATCAACGGTGATGGCATCGGTCGATCCCATGAATCCGGATGGCGAGTAATCGAAGTTGCCGCCGGGCTCATCGAAAAGGATATAGGGCAGATTGGACGCTGCCCCTTGTCCGCCCGCCGACGATTGAGCGTTTCCTGACGGCATCGTCGCACCTGGCTGGCTGGTTCCCTCAAAGGTGATGTCGTCGAGGTAGAAGGTCAGCGGCCTGCCTTGTCCAGCGAGGCTCCAGTAGAAGCCGCTCTTGATTCGAGTCATATCGGCACTGCTCAGGTCGATTTCGTACTGCTGCCACTGGCTGGTCAATGTGAGCTTGATTTCTTTCCTGGTCGTATCGAAATAGGGTTTGTCCCTGCCGATCAATCCAACTCCAAACGCAATTTCTTCTCCACCTGAACTACCCCTGGCTCGAAAGGTCAGCTTGTTGGCTCCCGTCAGATTCAGGCCACCGTCAACGTCTCCCCAGTCATTTTCCGGGTTCTGCCAGACGACTCCGCCCCAATCATCAGTCCGGTCGTAGACGCATTTAACGCACGTCTGACCTGCTGCAGGTTCTTCGGTGCAGTCAAGCGTTACTTCAATTGAGTCTGTTGAACCCATAAAGCCGGATGGATAGTAGGCCATTTCGCCGCTGGCTTCCGAGTACAGACTGTACGGAAGTGGCACGGCACTGGATGAAGCCACGACTCGGCTTTCTACACGTAACGGATAGTTGGCAATTGCGGCACCGTTGCCATCGGTTACGTAGGCATAAACACGGTAGAGTCCCGCTTCTTCGGGCACGATGAATTTGGCACCATTGATATTGCCTTCGATAAAAGCATCAGGAAATGTAGGCGGCCTATCCTGTTTGAAACCGCCGGTTACATATTCCGAAGCCTCTCTCATCAATTCCCAGCGGACGCTAAGTGGCCGGCCTTCGGGATCGGACGCAGAAAGTAGTGTTTCGACTGTACTGCCGGCCTCGACTGAATTGGGGCCGTTTACGGTGAAACTGTGAATGACGGGACAAAGATCGTCTGAAGCCTTTCCGGTCCAGCGTTCAATCAAATGGTCGACAGGCGCAGTCTTGCGTCCATCGCGCGGCGAGAGCAATCCGAACCACGTTGCCGTCGCTTCCTGCTTGTCGCCCCAGAGAAAAGCGTACGATCCGAGACACAGTTCGGTATCTTCATCAAAAGCCGCCAAAGCGTCTCGATAAAATTGTGTCTTGGCAGTACTGGTGGGTTCGATAATCGCGTCGATGTTGTTCTTGGGAACTTCCCAGGTGCCGACGGGCCCGAATTCAGTGACGATATACGGCTTGGTTCCACCTTCCTGACGATAGCGACCCGGTAGACTCGCGGCGCCGCCGTAGGAGTTGATGCCGACAATATCAATACTCGGGCACATACTGTGTATGGCGCGAATCTTGTTGGCGCCGACTTCCGCAACCACCGTCATTACCGGGTGATTCGGATCCTCCTCTTTGATCATGCCCGCCAGTTTTTCGACATGATTCCAGATCGCCGGATTATCAGCTCCGCCACTGTTGATATTCTCCATCTCATTGCCGATGCCCCAGACGAGAACGGCAGGATGGTCCTTGTAGCGCCTCACCGCGGCCATCACAAGTTCGACCTGCCGGTTGACCACATCCGCATTGTTGTAGTTAAACCAGTCGGACTCGTGCTCCAACCAGATTCCGAGAGCCACCGTCAGGCCCTGTGCATGAGCAGCGTCCAGTCGAGCCTGCGTGTTGTCGTCCACGCCCCAGTGTCGGGTTGAATTGCCGCCGCAGGCTGCAAGGAGCTCCACGGATCCCTCGCCGCCGGCACCTTTAATGGTGTACGGCTGGCCGCCTCGATGCAGCTGCACTGAACCGTTGTTTTCGACGATCGATACAACAAATTGAGCGTCAAGTTGAGCAAAAGCCGGCGCACCGGCAGTAACAAACATGATCGCTAAGGCGATCTGCGAAAACAGTTTCCAAGACATGACTACCGTCAGGTTATAACGTGGAATGGGTCTAGAACTGGAAGTTGATTCGTTTGATGAATCCATCGCGAGCGAACAGATGAGCGGACTCTTCCGCTGTCAGGCTGAAGTCCCCTTCACGGACAATATTGCCATCGCGCGTTTGAACCTCAATGGCGGTTGATCCGCTGAGTTGGTAAACCACCGGGATCTGGCAGATCGTGAAGCCGAAGGACTGCGCCGCAATCTCGAACGAGACAAGGTTGCCTTCGAGATCGACATACTCAAACATCGCCGGGTCGATCAACATCTCTGATGTCTCAAACAGGCAGGGATCAAATTGCACCTTGCCGTCGTTGATCCTGACACCGATTTCGCACCAGCGCGAAAGAATGTCTTCTTTTACCTGGCCGGTCATACCCGGCTGCTGAGCTCCTGCATGAGCCGGCGTGTGCGAATACGGATCCGTTGGAAAGGCACCGTAGTGATCCGGTTGTTTTTTCACGCCGAGGCCGTCGCGGATAGACCGGTAATGGTCCTGTAGTCTGTCCTGCAACTCTATTGCTACGCCTGCCGCTCTCGCTTCTACATAACACTCTTGAACCGCAAGAACGAGCTTGGAAACCATGTGCCAGTAGATGCTGCCAAGTCCTTCGTAGCCGAAGAAAGTGCCTGAGCGTCCAACGAATTCGTGATGGCGGAATACACTCTCAAACGTCAATGCGAAAAGACGGCGATCGTCTTCTACGAGTTCAGCATATCCAGCTTTTTCTTTTAATTCATCAAGGGCTCGATGAAGGTCGTTGGCATTGCGGAATTCCCCGACGAAATGCAATTCGCCCGCATCGTCCATGCGGATAACCCCGTCGCCGGTTTCAAGCAGCCGCTTTGCAAGTTCGGAGCCCTGGAGCGAATCAGCCGGTATGCGGTTTTTATCTGTGAAGCGAGGAAGGTCTTTGTCCGGGTACAGCGTGTAGCTGTTCTGGTCGAGTCGATACATGCGGCTGTCCCGCAATGCATCAAGAATCGATGCAGCTTCCTCGGCATCCGGCAGACCGCTGCTCAACACGGCGACCTGCCCTTCCAGCATTTCATTGAGTCGTTCGATCGACATGCCGGTCAGCTTACAGCTTGAAGAGTAATCAAGTCGGAGCAGATTGTAGGAATGGTAGAGGCCGTCTTCTCTTTTGTTGGATCGAATTGTCTGCTCAATCCAGGTCAGACATTGATCGCAGAGGTCTACAACTTCTGACGCCGTAAACTGTCGGGATTCGCCGGACAGGCCATCCGAATATAGCGCACGGCGGTAATCCGATCCTGCTCCTGAAAGAGCATCGACTAATGCTTTTCGACCTGCCGAGGTGCAGCTGACAAGAAGGTCTGTGTTCGACTTGAGGATCTGGACTATCTGAGCTGCAAGTGCGGCGATTTCAACCGAACAGTCAAAGCTCCTGTCAACATCAGCGAACCAGTTCTTCAGGAATGCAAAATACCGACGGAGATAACATGCCGTAACAACTGACATGCCATTGCCTACCAGAGCATTGTTGGCGTCATTCCATTCCGGGCGCTGCGTATTCAACCAGATTCCCCCGTCGGGAACAAAGTTGGTCATCTTCACCAGCGCCGGTAGGAGAAGTTTTTCGCCGGCAGTCACATGAAGGGTCGAACCTTCGGGGTTCCGGAGAAGCTTCCCGTCGGAGCCGTTTGCGGCGACGACGGCCTCAATGGATCGTTCCAGATCAAAATCGAATTCGATCGTATCGCGCGGATCCTTCAGAATGTCAGCGTACGCCTTGATCCGGTAGGGAACGTTGGCATAGGTGCAGCGCGGCTTGTCCAGCAACTGATCCAGACCGCTCGGATCAATTCGTCGCGACAACTCAAGGAGCTTCAACAGGTAGATGATCTGGTGATCACCCCAATAGCCGATGTTGGACCATGGGTCATGTGGATCGGGCGATTCCCACTCGAATCCGTCACGAGTCAGCCGGTAGGGGTTGTATCCGTCAGCAGTGGATGCATTAAGAAAACGGAGAATCATTCCGGCAGTCAGTCGAGGATACGACATCGCCAGCGCTTCCCAGTTCTGGAAAATGTCGCGCCAGTTTCCCTGATAGTCGATCGTCCGGTTTCCGTCGTCTGAAAAACCTTTGATAGAAAAGGCATTCCATGGGCGTGTCGGGTCTCCATGACGCCGGCTGAACGTCAGAGGAAGAAACTCACGGCCGATGCGGATCAAGTCTGAATCGTTCGTTGCCTCAAGTGCCTGCATCAATTTATCAAAGTGAATTCCTGCAGCATGCTCGCGACAAAGGTCATCCAGTAGATCGGCGTGTGCTGCCGCAATTTCACGGTTGAAATCAGCAACCTGGCCGCGGAAGTCGAGCGGGTCGATCTCGTATCCGTTCGCCGGGATTCCGCCCCTCATAACATTGAAAAGCGTGTTTGACTTATGCCGGCTGGTACACAGTGGGTCGGCGCCGGACTGACAACCGTCGGAAGCCGAAATAATACGCAGGAGCCTCAGAGAGCAACGTCGCACATCATCTTCGACTAGCTCCGGCATCTCCGGTTTTGACCGGATGTCGCGATCGAGATTTACAACGTCGGTTGTATCGAGCCCCGTATTGGCAACGATGCTCCACGTTTCATTCTCACCGGCTTCAATCGAGAATGCATGTTGAACGAGATACGCGCCGCGATGAGCGCGAACGTCGCTTTCAGTTTCGACGGATCCCGTCTCGCGAAAGCTATCGATCTGCTTGTCTGTGATCAGCACATGTTGCGGTGCAGGACCGAAACTCCACGCTGTATTGGCTCGCAAACCCTCACTTGGCTCGGCGCGGTCCGTGGGAACCGAACTGAGGTAGTAAATACCGGTTCTAGATTCGGGCAGCAATTCGCTCTTTTTATACGCATCCCCGAGGTTGCTGAACCGCATCTGGAAACCGTGATCGACATCGGCGGGCAGCAGGTTTTGCAGTCCATCGAGAAGATTCAGAGTTACAGCGCGTCCGGAACGATTGCTCAGCACGCAGGTTCGAATGAATCCGAACCGGTGCCCGAACGTCCAGCGATAACGGAAAACGAGATCCAGTTCTTTGTGGTGCTCTTCAAAGATAAGCTGGTTGCCCGTTCCGTTTTTGTAGATGTTCTGCGTAACAGGTCGTGACTTCGCATCTCCGGCGAACGGTTCCCAGACTTTCGTCACTTCGCCGTCGGTGATCCGGATGATTGTTCTTGGACCGGTGCAGTGACGCAGGTTTTCTATCTTGTCCGCCGAATAATACGGAAACAAAGCTCCATCAGCGTCTGCGCGACCGGCCGTCAAAGCCCCGGTACTGGAAATGAACATCCAGTGATCCGAAGAACTCGAGAGACTCATGAAAAACGGCGCCATCAGGTGACTGTTGGCAATCCGGTAGAAGACTTCGCCATCGAGTTCCACATACCGGCCCGAAACAGAATTTTCCATTGCAACCGATGACATAAGAACCTGATTCATTTGTTTAATGTTCACGACGCGTCGCCTCCATCACGGGCTTTACGAGCCGTTAAGTCTGATTCGATTGTTTCCATCAGCGATTTGTTGATGTTGTAAAAGAGCATGGTCAAAGCTGCGAATACCAGGAACAACGCTGGAAGAAGGCTCATCATGATGATGATGCCGCTTATAGTTTCATCGGATTGGGTCGCGCGGGTTCCGTCTTCAAGCGGTTGCTGGAACTTGTAATAAGCAAGTGCCCAGCCTGGAATTGCCGACCCGAGTGCGCCACCGAGTTTCTGGGCGAAGGTTGCCGCCGCAAATACGAGTCCTGTCGCTCGACGATGGTTTCTCCATTCACCATAGTCCGCAACGTCGGCGTACATCGCCCACAGAAGAACAGGGACCGGGCCGCTGACAAATGAACCAAGCAAGTGCAGGCCGTAGATCAGAGTCGTATCCTCTTTGCCGACAAAGAACAAAGCTGCAGTGGTCGCCGCCAGCGAAAGGTTCATCAGAATCATCAGCAGCTTCTTGCCGAAGATGGATGTCAGGGGCTTCGTCAGGAACATGCCCGCGATTCCAGCACCCATCCCCATCGCCACGAACTGGCCGAATTCTGAATTCACGTAGTAATTGAAGTAGTAGCCAGTCGCGCTTCCTCGTGTCCATCCGGCGAGAATCTGGAACAGGCCGACAAACAACAGCACGATCCACGGGCGGTTCTTGACGAGGTCTCCCAGATCCTGGAACAGTGATGTGTTCTTTCTCTGCTCAGGAATCACTCTTTCTTTTGTTGTAAGGAAAGTGATCGTGAATAGGATCACAGCGAGAATCGCGTAACAAACCACGGTCCAGAACCAACCGGTTTGCGGGTCTGCCGGAACAAGCTTTTCAACGCCCTCGATGATTTCTTTTTTCGTACCGCCGAAAAATTTGACTAACGGTTCGGTGCACAGGCTGACAAAGATTCCGCCGGCAAAAGCAAGGATGAACCTGAACGTAGACGCGGCTGTTCGCTCAATCGATTTGGGCGATAACACACCGAGCAAAGCCCCGTAGGGGATATTGATCGCGGTATATGCCATGAAGACCAGGGTGTACGTGATATACGCATACACAAGTACGCGCTGATTGGGTTCGTTGATAGAGACGAGGGCGGTTGCTTGATAGGTTGGCGTCGCTAGAGAGGCTGTCAA
>JBCCFB010000299.1:0-7418 GCA_039029995.1 Planctomycetota bacterium | reverse complement strand
GGCTTACTCGCAAGCGCGATCGTTCTTTCAGGCACGTCGATCTCTCAAGGGCAGATATCCGAGCAGGATTCTCTGAGAAGGCTGCTTTCGAATGACCAGGCAACTCAGGTTGCGGATACTGGTTCCGGTGAAGCCGGTCAACCCGCGCTTGATTTCGGAACGGCTGAACTCGCCAATCCGATTCGCCGTGAAATGGTCGAACCGATTTACGACGAGAACGTGTCGGCATCACCGTGGAGCAGCAACGCTGAAACGATGACCATTCAGGCAACCGCGCAGTTCGACGAGCAGGATACTCCTGAAGTCAGCAACGCCGTCTGGACTCCTGTTGGAGAGTCGGACAATTCATATCGCTCTGCTTCAGCGACATTCCCGGCAAACAACGACTGGAGACGAACCTCGCACGTGCTGGCCAGCATTGACAGCCGCATGTTCCAGGATCGCCTCGTTGAAACCTGGGGGGCATCACTTCAAGTTGCTGAATCCGACGATGGTAGAATGGCACGCATCAACGTGCCGGACGTTGGCGGACAGATGTCACTTCTGATTGATCATACGGCTGACGTCGTGATTCTCGAAAGTGGCCCGGAAAAAGCCGATCGTTTTACAGAGTTGGTCCGGAACTTCGACGCGGGCACACCCGCCAGCTCGATTTCCGCTGAACATCTTGCACCCGAAGCCTTCGAATATGTAGCCACAATGCTGCAGGAGGAAGATGAGAACGGGGCCCGTGCTGAAGTAGCGGTACCTGCAGCTTCTCAGGATCTTGACGACCAGATTGAACAGCTCGGCCTACGCGGTGAAGTCGACATCTCGATGGATCCCCTTACCCGTCGCTTGATTATCACCGGTCAGTTTCAGGAAGACGTAGACAAGGTTCAGCAGCTTCTGAGCCGCATTCTGGAACAACAGGCAGAGAATCAGCCATCAGCAGCTTCTTTCACTCTGTCAAATGCCCGTGCAGAGGACGTCGTTGACGCGATCCAGCAGGGCTACGACCAGAATTTCGGTGGTTCACGAGGTGAAGCTCAGATTTCGGCAAACTCCATCTCAAACAGTATCATCGTTGTCGGCTCACCCGATGCGATTGAAGGTGCAGGGCTGATTGTCAAGGCATTTGACCAGCCGGCCGGCGAAACGGTTCCCGGCGGAAGGCAACTGGTGGCTTACCCACTAAAGTACATCTCTGCATTGGACGCCAAAACACGCGTAGACATTCTGCTGGGCCGATCACAGATTGCGGGCGTCGGCGAAAACGACCCCAGCGCTGCGTCGGCACTTACCATCGCGGAATACCGCGGCAACATTCTCCTGGTCTCGGGTAACAACTCCGTTCAACAGCAGGTCAGACAACTTCTTGATGAAATTGATGTAAGCCAGATTGAAAACGGAGCGGTAAACGTAGTCCGCGTCTTCCCGGTCAGAAACGTTCTCGCAACGGATCTTGCCAAGGTCATCCAGGATGCGATCAATGGTCAGTTGCCTAACGCTGCCCGCGGCGAATTGATTGAGTCAACACAACAGCAGGCTGGTGGCCAGGGAGCCGGTCAGACTCAGCCACTTGAGCCAGCTGAACTCATCCAGCCTGATGAATTCAGTTCCCAGATTCGTTCGGCTCAGCTCGTTCTTGAAACCATCGGAGGCGAATTGATTGCCAATGGTGGAATCATGTTCGACGTACGGATTTCCGCTGACGCTAGCAGCAATTCCCTTGTGGTTCGCGGGCCTGAGGAAAGCATGGACCTGGTCGGTGCACTCATCGAGCAACTTGACCGGATCCCGGACGCTGAGACTCAAATCAAAGTTTTCCAGATCATCAACGGTGATGCTCTGACGATTCTCGGTCTGTTGCAGCAGCTGTTTACCGGACAAGACCCGAACACAGGCGGTGGCGGATTCGGTAACGCCCAGGGTGGTAACCTGCCCCCTCTGCAAACCTCAGCAGCATCCGAAGGTGCATCGTTGATCAACATGCGGTTCTCTGTCGATCAACGGACTAATTCGATCATCGCGTCCGGATCGCCCGGCGACCTGCAGGTTGTGTTTGATCTGCTGACACGCCTCGACGAGGCAAACATCGACAGCCGCCGCACATTCGTCTACCGCTTGAGTAACGCCTCGGCCGCGGACGTAGAACTGGCTCTGGATGACTGGCTGACTGAACGTGAAGACAATTCCGCCGACGACCCGACCTACATCGGGAACTTGAATCAGGCACGGCGTGATATCGATGTCGTCGCTGAGATCGTAAGTAACAATCTGATCGTAACCGCATCACCGGAGTACATTCCTCAGATTGAGCGGATCATCCGTGCTCTCGACCGACGGCCGCCGATGGTGAAAGTCAAAGTTCTGATCGTCGAAGTCAATCTTGATGCTCTCGAAGAATTCGGAATCGACATCGGTGTTCAAGATTCGTTGCTGTACGACCGTGGACTTGCTCAGGGAATCGGATTCGATTTCAACCAGGCTCCATCAGTCATCGGTAACGGAGACGTCGCACGCGGTAGCCTTGCAGCTCAGGCACTTTCCAACCTTGGAACAGGTCGTGCAAATACGACACTCGGTTATGGCGGCCTCGTTCTATCAGCCGGAAACGATTCGGTTAGTCTCCTGCTGCGTGCACTGAAGAATAAGCGTTGTGCTCGTGTGCTCAGCAAGCCACACATCATGACAATGGAAAATCTTCGAGGTGCGGTCCAGATCGGGGCACAGGTCCCACGTGTGACAGGCACACAGGCTCCAACAGGTGTAACGGGTGCATTCAACACGTTCTCGGATGTTCCTGTTGGTATCCAATTGGAAATCACTCCCCGTGTCAGTCCTGATGGAATGATTGTCATGTTTGTTGACGCGATCAATTCGTCACTTGGCCCTGATGCAACGGGCGTCACTATCGCACCGGGCGTTATTCAGCCGCAGATTCTCGAGACAAGTGCTCAGACCACGATCATGGCCCGCCATGGTCAGACAGTTGTCTTCTCCGGGCTGATCGAAGAACGCAAAGAGAAGTTCGAACGCGGAGCACCGATCCTTTCGGATCTGCCTGTGATCGGCCCTCTCTTCAAGTTTGAAGGAGAAGAAGCATCGCGACGCGAAATCCTCTTTATTCTCCAACCGTTCATCGTCAACGGAGACGAACAGCTCGACATGGTCAACCGCGAGGAAATGGACCGGATGCACTGGTGTATGTGTGACGTGGCTGAGGTCTTCGGGAACACGAACTACTCACCGGGTCATTTCAACAGCACAGGTGCAACTCAGGTTGTCTACCCTGACCTTGATCCCACCGGGATGAATCAGGTCGTCCCCGCTGACGTCATGCCTTCCCAGCCGATGCAGATTGATCCGGGAATGATGCAATTGGATGCTCCGGCTCCAGCTCAACCTCAGTTCGAGTCGCCAGCAACAGGTGTACTTCAACTCAACGAATAGACCGGAAAGAACAGACCCGGAGGCAGTCAGAACTACAGCCCGCAACCTGTAGTTCTGACCTGCCAAACCGGTCACACTGCCGGATTCGCAAATACAGATCACTGAAATGTTCAAGGACGAACAGATGAAACGACTTCTAACCACCGGGCTACTTGCCGTACTTGCTTTGCCAGCTTTCTCCGGTTGCAACTCGCTTGAGCGGAACGACAATCCGGTCATCCGGTCCAGTCATCTCGATCGCAACACGGTCAGTGAGAATGATTTTTCAGAGCCGGAAGGAATCGCGGCAATCTGGACTGACAGTACACTCGAACAACCGGGCGAAGTTCCAGTCCGTGGATTCGGCGCACGCATCTTCTTCACCGATGCCGCAGATAACCCGGTTAAGGTCGATGGAGAGCTGACTGTCTACGGATTTGAAGAATCCAACGAGTCGGATGCTGCGGACTACAAGTTCGTTTTCCGACGTGAAGAACTGCAATCACATTATGGCGAAAACGATATCGGTCACTCCTACAGCATCTGGATTCCATGGGAGCCTGTCGGTGGGGTCCGAAAAAGCGTTGCTTTGATCCCCGTATTCAAATCGTCCAACGGTGGGATCGTTCGCGGCGAGCAGTCCATCAACGTTCTACCGGGTCGCAACCCGCAAACAGAGACAGCCGAGTCAAGCCAGAGTGAATCCGGTTTCACCCCGATCCGGACCGCCGGCTACGAGTCTTCAACGGATTCACAAGGTCAGGTCAGGACCGCTAGTCACAACGAAGCGCCGATGGACCGAGTAGAGGCAGCTCCTGCCGCTATAGCGCCTTCAAACGCAAGTATTCGAACAACAACGATTGCGCTTCCGAGGCACCTTGCCAATCGAATGGGGGATACAAACGTCTTTGATGCTCCCGGCATGCAGTCAGGAGCGGGAATCAACCGTGTTCAACATTCGAGCTCGATGCCTGAGCAACCTGCAGCAGAAGCTCGTTCAACGTCACGTGAAGAGGCTGCTGAACCGGTTCGACGGACTCGTGGGGATTACGTTTTTGGAAAACCGGGACCTCGCGGCTAGCGAATCCGTTCCGGTCGTAGCGACTGCCCCGGGTTTAACACCGCGTCGTCACGTTTATCCCGGACGGATTTTTGAACTTAACCCGTCACGCAGTCGAATGCCGACTAAGACTTTAGGAAACAGTCCATCCAGTCGCGTTGTTCGCGAGCCCTAATCTAACCATCCACTTCCAGACGATGTCTCAGCTACATCAAGCCGCCGTTATTCTTCACAGTCTGCCGAGGACGCAGGCAGCGCGGATTCTTTCACGACTTGAATCGCGGGACATTCGCACGGTCTTCAAAGCCCTGGACAGGGTCGACGAGGTGTCGGCTGCGGAAATCCTTGAAGCGTTTGGAAAGTTTCAGGATGCGTCGAGGATTCTGGCAGGTTCAGAACCGGAGAATTCCAGTGAGCTGGACACCCTTGAGGAGTTCCCGGCCGGTGACAGCGACCAACTGAGCGAAATCGGCCTTCATAACCGGTTCGGATTCGTCGTAGAAGCAACACCGTCTCAACGGTTGCAGCTGCTCAGGGACGAACATCCCCGCAACATCGCAACCGTGCTTGCCCACCTGCCGCCGGGCATCTCATCTGCCATTGTGGGCCAGCTGGATACAGAACTACGTATCTCGGTCCTGCGCCGTCTATGTGAAACTGAAGTTCCACCGGACGAAGAAACGACCCAGCTCGTTTATACTCTGAAGCTGCGGTACAACAAACTTGCCAGTCAACAGTTCAACATGTCGGGCGTCGAGGTTGCCGCGAACCTTCTGAGCTGCAGTGATCCAGTGACCAAGCAGCGATTGCTTGAAGAAATGCGGTCCGAAGACCCCGAACTAGCTCGCAGAATCTCTGGAACAATTTTCGAGTTCGATGATCTGATCCTGCTTGAAGACAGCCAGATCAAAGCGGTTCTGCGCAAGACGGATACTTCGCTCTGGGCACCTGCCCTGAAGGATGCTCCTCTGGAAACCCGAAAGAAGATCCTCAACAACATGGCTGACAAAGCAGCTCAGGTGCTCAGCGAGGAGATCGCTAACATCGGAATCGTCGATCCGCAAATCGCTCATCGCGCAAGGCAGCAAGTCGTGGCACAGATTCTTAAGATGTACACACGACTACCGGAACCGGAAGCTGTTCCGATAACAGCTTTCCCGGAACTGGTCCTCTAGTTTCATCGCCCAAGACAATTCATCGGTCAAAAGAAAAAGCCCTGCCGGACCTGGCAGGGCTTTTCTTGTCGAATTTCAGGTGTATTGCCATGCGGTGGATTCTCCCCTTCGGCATTCCAACCGGAGAACTACCGGCGATAAGGCCCGTACGAACTCGGCCGCCACAGATCGTGCTCAGCGCGCCGGTGAAGGTTGTGGCCATGCTGAATAATGTCAACGCGCTCGACAACGACCGGCCTGACACGAGGGTACGTGTAAGGGCAGGGGGGCTCGGTTACAACAACAGTCGGGGCAACGGGTACCGGCCGGGTAACGACAACCGTCGGCTGTGAATAGGTGGCCGGAGAGCCAGCCAACCTTGCGCCTTGCATCGCGTTTATTATGGACTCATCAACGCCACTTCTGGACATGTAGATAATGTCATTGACCGTCAAACGGTCGCTCACGCCATTCATTTGAATCTGATTGAGAATGACGTTCGCACTGACGCCACTCTGGCTGAGGCTGATTGCATCGTCAATCGTCACTGCACGAGCCATTTGAGCTGCCTGAAGCTGTTGTAGCTGGGCACGCTGTTGTTGCAGGTATTGCTCTCGTTGCCACGAATTTTCGATGTAGCGATCACGATCCTCTCCGAGAATTCCACCGGCAATCGCTCCCAACGCGCCACCAAGCAGGATTCCCTCGGCTGTTTCGTCGTTCTGGTTACCGATGACGCCGCCTAACACGGCGCCCGCGACACCACCCTGGACGGCGCCCCGGTCTCGCTGGTAATTGAACTGCCCGAACACCGGAGTCGAAAACAGGACGGCAATTACAAACCAAATGCCGCTTTTGTTGATAGACACAATTAACATCCTTGTTCATTGAGTTGATTCGGACTGCACTTTTAGAGGCAACCCGGTTTTCACGCTACGGTATCGTCGCGGACAAGGTGCAAATTGAGCTAAACCGCGATGCTGGTGCTATCAGAATGCAGCGAGAAAGTCCGTTTGCAGCGAGAAAGTCCGGTTGCAGCGAGAAAGTGCGATCACAAAGACTATGCGTAGTGAACGGCAAACTACTGCACTCGCAAAGATTAAATAAAGCAATTTGCTGAGGCCGCATTCACTGTGAAAAACGGTGTCCAAGCTCCCATGGATGGGCAATTCTATCTAAGCCTCAGTGCGGGAACGAATTATGACATCCTTGATCAGATCGAGCGCCACTTCGATCGCGGGGCCCGGAATGGCATGCTGACCATCAAATGCGGCAAACCGGACCTCATGACCGCCAGCAGTCAACATTTCGCGCAGGTACTCAGCTCCCGCAAATGGCAGCACTGGATCGAGCCGGCCATGTGACTGGGCAACTGATAGTCCAATCTGATTGCCGGCCGCTGCCGTCCATTGCTCTTCACAGATCAGAGCACCGGACCAGACGATCAGCCCACCAAGCGGTTCTTTGTAATTGAGTGCGACATCGGTAGACAGCATCGAGCCTTGCGAAAAGCCCCCGATCACGATTTGCGAAGCCGATACGCCATAGTTCTTTCGCGCGAACTCGATGACCTCATTGATCCGCATTCTACAGTCCGGCAGTTCGGCAGGAGACGTCGTGCGCATTTCGCGAACCTCGCCTCGCGCCATCAAGTCTTGAATCTTCTCAATATCGATCATCCACCACGCCCGCGAGTCAAACATCGGATCAAGATGAACCGGGGCGGCGGGAAATATAAACCGGATATTGGCTGGCTCTTCGAATCCGGCATTCAGTGCGCTCAGGAGTTC
>JBCCFB010000298.1:0-7420 GCA_039029995.1 Planctomycetota bacterium | reverse complement strand
CGGATTGATCGTGGCCTTCATTCTACTGACCTACAACCGGCTCGCCCTTATGCGAAATGAGGCTCAGAACAGCCTGAGTCAGATCGGAATTCAGTTGCGACGCCGGCACGAGTTGATTCCAGACCTCGTTGCCGTTGTGAGGAGATTCATGGGGCACGAGCACGAGACGCTCAGGCTGGTGATCTCGGCTAGAAACACCGCGGCAAGCTGCATTGAGCACGCGCAACCCGGGGCCGGTTCGAAAGGGGCTCTCAGCAAACTTGCTGCGGCTGAAACATCACTGACACAGTCCCTCGGTCGATTGCAGATTGTGCTGGAGGACTATCCGGAATTGAAAACGGATCTGCAAGTGGCAAACCTTACTACGGAGATAAGGTCAACGGAAAACCGGATTGCTTTTGCACGACAAAATTACAACGACCGGGCAACTGACTTCAATACAGCTCGTACTACGTTTCCAGCGATCATGATCGCACGGATGATCGGATTCGAATCCGACTTCTCCCTGCTTGAATTCAAAGACCAGCACATGATCCGCCGGGCTCCGGTTCTGCAACTCGCCTGACAGAGAGATTCATGCGTAGATACCACCAACACCAGGCGATCGCCCGCAAGAACAAGCTGAGGCTGTTCTTTTACATGGGAATCATGCAATACATCACGATCACAATGATCGGTCTGGTGTTCGGCTATCTGGTTGCAGTCTGGGGTGTCATAACTTCATGGGATCATCTGGAGGATCTTCCGTTCTACGAGGTTCTGCTGACGGTCGCTGTATTTATAATGCCGATCGCGGCCTTGTATATCGCGGGCACTGCAATCTGGAAATACTTCGAACTAAAGGAAGGCGGCCGCAAGGTGGCCGAACTTCTGCGCGCGGAACGGATTCCGTCGGATACAAAGTCGTTTCACGAACGTCAGGTTCTCAACGTCGTTGAAGAGCTTGCTATCTCCGCCGGGGTTCCGGTTCCACCTGTCTACATCATGTATTCGGAACCCGGGATCAATGCACTCGCAGCAGGTCATACAGCTGAGGACGCTGTCGTCGTTGTAACCGAGGGGGCTTGTCGTCGATTGAATCGGGATCAGATTCAAGGTGTCGTTGCACATGAGTTTGCACATATTCTAAATGGTGATATCGGTCGTAATATGTTGTTAATGGCGTTGACCCATGGCAACTACGCGCTGATCCTTGCAGCCCAGGCCATGATTGATTCAGAGGGCAGCGGTGATGAGTCGGACGTTTTTGTTCCGGTCGCCTATGTTGCCGGCCTCGTGCTCTGGCCCCTGGGGCTTTTCAGCGCAGCGGTCGCTTTACTGTTCATGGCGCTGATCAAGCGACAGGGTGAATTCGATGCTGATGCAACAGCAGTAGAACTCACAAGATTGCCCGACGGTTTGTGTGAGGCGCTATTAAAAATCGGTGGCAACGAAATGAAGGGAGCGATTCGTCGCAGTTGTGCGTTTAAAGCCAGCCACCTTTTTTTCGCAGACAGCGGATGGTCGGTTACGAAAGCCTTTGACCCGCACCCGCCTTTGACTCGCCGGATCCGGCGACTGCGTCCTGACTGGGACGGCTGCTATCTTTACGAAGGCGAAGACGAACTGGGCGAGTACGAGGGTGTATACAGCGATCTCGTCGAACTGGTCGGGATAACCGGGAAGGCCGGGGGATCTGCTGACAAAAAGCAAGCACTTAACAAGACTCTGGACCGGCTGTCTCCACTGTCGAGTGTTTTTTCCGGAGATCAGGTCCATGACGAGCATTTGAATGGTCATCGACTTTCTTTCTCAGGCATTGAAGCAAGCGACGGGCATGCAGACGAACCTGAAGTAGAGTCGCCGGACTGGCTGCGGGAAGAGTTGCCGTATGACATTGCGTTGGATCCTGTTTTTCTCGAACTTTCAACGCAGCCGGAAGGTGCCGCATTGATACTGGCTGCAATCAGGCTCTCACAGCTTGAGCCAAGCCAGGCGGAGCAGGTGCTGGAATCTCTGCAGCCGGCCATTCTGCGGCAATTGAATCAGTTGTATTCCGGAATTGCCTCGCTTGATGACGGGCAGAAGACGCGGCTGTTTGATCTATCTTTTGGCCGGATTTCCTCTGCTCCCGGGCATGTGCGCACTCAGCTCAGGGAGTTTGCTCGTCTGTCGGCAATTGATGTCGAAAATGAAGTCAGAGTTGATCGCTGGGCGTGGCAATATCTTGTGGGCTCAGCGCTCGACGATTCACAGCAGAAGCCTTCTGCAAGGTACGGCAAAATCAGCGATGTGCTCGTTGAATCAGTGTTGACCTTGTCCAGCGTCATTTACACCGACGTCGAAGGTGAGGCCGCCAGCCGGTACACCTTTATCAGGGCTTTGTCGCATACAGGATTGATCAACTGCGAGATTCTTCCCCCGGAAGACTGTGCGCTCGACAAACTTGAGAAAGCCCTCGGCGTTTTGAGGTTTCTTGCACCGCGTGAGAAAAGGAAGCTTCTGGTCGCCTGTGGTGCTTGCGTCACGTCCAACCGCGAAATTGTCGCGGCTGAAACGTGGATAATGCGAGCGATCTGCCATGCTCTCGGGTTTTCCATGCCGCAGCTTCTGCCGGGGCAGCCTGTTACACCCGGCACTTGATCTGCAAAAACCTGGGTATCCGCAAAAACTTGGGTGTCGGATTCCTGCTGATTCGTTCAGAACGACTTCCGGACGAATCGGATCGCCCCTGCCCTGCCCCGTCTGATCGGATTCTCACGCCGGTTTCGGATTGTCCGGGTATTCGAATAGCTCTGATCAGCGCAAAGTTATACGTTCTGATCTATCCGTAGCCTTGGCTACATTTTAGAATTCGGGCATCACCGAACGCGTCTCCCCGGAGCCCCTGATGCAATTAGCCAAGACTGCCCGTCAGAAACAACGTTTCGCGGGATACAGCAGCCTGCTTGTTCTTGTTTCTCTCGTCACGATGATTCCCGGAGCACTCTTTGCGCAGGACGCAGAGACGGCCGATCGCAAAGTCATCGTTTGTTCGACGACTCAAGTTGCTGATTTTGCGAGGCAGGTGGTCGGTGATCGCTGGGAAGTGCGCTGTGTGCTGGGGCCGGGAGAAGATCCGCACACCTACAGCACCGGCGTTGATGATTTGAACTCGGTGAAAGAAGCGGATCTGTGCCTCGAAAACGGATGGCATCTCGAGGGCAACGAGTGGATGAAGGCCCTCGCCGAACAGGCTGGCAAACCGCTGGTTACATGTGTTACCGGGATCGAGGGAATCGACATAGATGAAGACGGGGAAGTCGTCAAAGATCCGCACGCCTGGTTTGATCCGCGGAACGCCTGGATCTATACGAAGAATATCCGCGACGCAGTGATCGAACTCGATCCGGAAAATGAAGCCGAATACAGGGCCCGCGCAGCTTTGTATCAATCGCAGCTTCGCCTGCTTGATGGCTGGATCAAGAGTCAGTTGAATCAGGTCGATGTTCGTCTGCTCGTTACACACCACGATGCCTTCGGCTATTTCTGCGAGCAGTACGACTTTCAAGCAATGAGCCCCGTCGGCTGGAACACAGGTGAGCTGGCGGGAATGTCGGCGGAAACCCGTCAGGAAATTGTGGATGGCATTCGCGAACTTGGCGTGAAGGCCCTGTTCGTTGAATCCACGGTCAACAGCAAGACGCTCGACGAGATCGCAAGTGACGCGGGCGTCGAAATCGGAGGCACACTTTATTCCGATGCAATGGGAGCTGAAGGTACAGCCGGCGAAACCTACCTTGGCATGATGCGTGAGAATGTGCTGACAATCGTCAACGCGTTGAAGTGAACCTCAATGGCCTTTGAAACATGCGACCGATAATCGCTCTCGTACTCACTGTTTTTCTTTTTGCCGGGGTCTACGGTTACACGGAATTTGCGCGCCGCGTTAGAAAGCCGCCCATAGATTTTTCGGCGAAACTTTCTTCGAAAGACTACTCGGTGGAAATCAGCCGGACGTTCGACTGCATCGGTGATCCCGGCTGGGATGAAGTGAAGTCTCTCATCGTCACGTTTCGTGGCGAGGAGATAATCAGTGAAATCGAAACGGTGCCGGCGGACCGGCCGATCGTGATTGAAAAACTGGACGGCGTACTCCAGCGCGGAAACAACATCTTCGTGTTTGCCAATTTGAGAAAAGCGGACGACTTCAGTTCGTTCAGCAATGACGACTGGGGAGCATCCGGAGATGACTTCAGTGACGAGGAATGGGCCGAAGATGATTCGTCTTCCGGAATCCCGGCGGTTGCCGGAGCAATGCGGATCCTCGTCCGTCAGGATGAAACGATCGTGGCGGACGAAACGTTCTGGCTGCAGCCGGGGGCGATGACAATTGAGGAATCGATCAACTTCGAAGCGCCGGTAGAAGTCGATCAGCGGCATGACCATTAGTATCTATCGAATTAAAGCCTGCTTTCGAATTAAAGCCTGCTGATGAACAGGGACCGAAATACAAATGATAACCATCGCAACGAGCCGGCGGTGCGCGTTCGCGGCCTGACCGCCAGCTACGGCCCGGTGCCGGCGCTGCTCGATATTTCGCTGGAAATACCAAAAGGAAAGCTGGTTGGTGTGATCGGGCCTAACGGCTCCGGCAAATCGACACTGATCAAGTCGATACTTGGATTCGTTAAACCGGACGTAGGCAACGTTGAACTATTCGGGCAGGACGTCTCACTATCACGAGGCAAGGTAGCCTATGTTCCTCAGCGCGGCGCTGTTGACTGGGATTTTCCGGTAACTGTGCGGGAAGTCGCGGTGATGGGGCGTTATGGTCATCGGCGCTGGTGGCGCGACCTGACTCGCGAAGACTATCGCTATGCTGATGAAGCGCTCGAAAAAGTCCGCATGAGCGAATTCAAAAAGCGCCAGATCGGACAGCTATCCGGCGGACAACAACAACGCGTTTTCATGGCGCGGGCTATTGCCCAGGATGCCGACATTCTCCTGCTTGATGAACCGTTCGCAGGCGTGGATGCTGCAACAGAAGGTGCGATTCTTGATGTGCTTGAAGAAACGAAAAGCTCTGGAAAAACACTGGTTGTCGTCCACCACGATCTAGGAACGGCGGCCGAGTATTTTGATCTGCTGATTCTACTCAAACAGCGTCTGTTCGGGTTCGGACCGCCTGATGTTGTTCTTGACCCGCAACTTCTGTGCGAAGTCTACGAAGGCAATATGAAGGTCTTTGCTGAACTTGCCCGGCAAGTCGGCAATGAGAACGGAGGCGCAAACTAGTTTGGACGCTTTGATTGATTGGATTACTGAATTTCAGTTGGACCATGGCCACACCATCCGGCCGTTGATCGTCGGTACGCTTGTATCGATCGTCTGCGGGGTGATCGGATGCTTTATCGTCCTGCGGCGAATGTCCTTCCTTGCCGACGCGATCGCACATTCAATGCTTGCCGGAGTCATCGGTGGCTATCTGCTGATCAAGATAATTTTTGATAGTGAAGCCAGGCTCGGCGCATTGCTGGCGGGCGCGTTGCTGGCCGGAATCGTGACTGTCGGAATGGTCGGATTTGTCACCCGCGTCTCAAGGCTGAAAGAAGACACCGCGATCGGGATCATGTATACCGGTCTGTTCGCACTGGGCGCTCTGGTGGTGTCATTGAAGTCTGTCAGCCGGCTGATTCATATCGACATCTATCACTACGTGATTGGAAACGTAGTGGCCGTGACCGATGAGGACATGTGGTTGCTGGCCGCGGTTACCGCCGTTGTCCTCAGCGCAGTGATCCTCTTTTACAGGCAACTGCAACTGACCAGTTTTGACCCGATCATGGCGGCATCGATCGGCATACCTGTGCTTGTAATGGACTACATGTTGACCACCTGCGCATCGCTGGTGGTTGTCAGCGGTGTTCAAATCGTCGGCGTGATCATGGTGATCGGCCTGATTATCACTCCGGCAGCAACCGCGTATCTGCTGACAGACCGGTTGGACCGGATGATCATTGTTTCTGCAACGATCGGAGTGGCTGGATTCTGGCTCGGTTTCTTTTTTGCCGGTGTTATCGGTGCGGACCCGGGACCGGCAGTCATCGTCACTCTGACTCTGATCTTTTTGACAACGCTCGTGGTTGCTCCGAGATATGGAATGCTGGCTGACTGGTGGCGAAAGGCAAACACAGTTCCGCAGGAGTTAATGGAAGACGTACTGGGTGCGATGCTGCGTGAGCCGGGCAAAGAAATCGCCATCGCGAAGATTGAAAGCCGCGTTGAAATGCCGAATGTCCGTATCCGGCGCGCGATGACGAAGTTGTCCCGTCAGGATCTGATTGAACTGGAGAACGGTCACGCGACACTTACGGACAAGGGCCGGCGGGAAGCAAAACGACTGGTGCGTGCTCACCGGCTCTGGGAAACCTATCTCCAGAAAACCGGGCTGGCCGAAGGAGATATCCATGCGAAAGCGCATCAGCTGGAGCATATCAGCGATCAGCGCACCGTTGACTATCTTGACGACAAGCTCGGGCATCCGTTGACAGATCCACATGGATCGGAAATTCCTGAGGATGCAATCCAGTTGGAGACTGCCGGCGAATTCAAGGCGAGCTATCTGCGGGCGGGCCACCGGGCGGAAGTCGTTAAGATCGAGCCGCTTGTCCGGCAAAAAGGGTTCGAAGTCGGTGAACAGGTCGAGACGCGACCGAGGGCCGCAGACGGGCGATTGTGGGTGGTTGTCAAATCTGATGGAACCGAAGTCAGACTGGACCACGATCAAGCTGACGCATTGATTGTCCGTCTGATTTCGAGCTAGACCCGGCTCGCTGACTCTATCAGCGCACAAAAAAGCACAGCGGATAACCCGCCGCGCTTTTTGAGTGTCACTGTGAACGTCAGTTGTTCCAGCCGTTCTAGTTGCCGATGGTCCAGAAAGCCTGGTCGGCGTTGACAGTAAACTGGAGTCTTGCGATTCCACTGTTGTAGCGAATGCGTGCTTCCATGTTTCCTGTGCCCGGTTCAACGAATCGTGAAGGATCACCGGAAGGCATCACGGTAACGGTCGAGTCGCCGAAGCGAGCAGCATTGCGCGCGTCAATCGCTTCGAATGCGCCGGTGTCATAGTTGAACAGGCTGATTGTCTGCGTCGCGTTGCCTCGAGCGAAGATGCTGGCTTCATACTGGAACTCGATGCTCGACGGAGTGTCAGTCGGACTGACCGCGAGCAGGTCAAGCTGGACAACGGCCTGAAGCCCGAACGGGTTCCGGTTCACCGAAAGGTCAACGTTGTCACTGTCGGCCAGATCGGCAACGGATCCGTTAAACAGGACTCCCGGCCCGATCTCAACGGTATCAGCGGTTACGATCGCGGGAGGCGAGATCACCTGATAGCTGGTCGGCCCGTGTGCATTGCCGGTCCCGGGGAACGGGTCTGCCGTCAGCAGCAAGCCGG
>JBCCFB010000297.1:0-7481 GCA_039029995.1 Planctomycetota bacterium | reverse complement strand
CCGACGCGGCGTACGCGCCGGTGCGCGCCGATGGGCGTTTTGGTAAACGATATGGGCAGGTTATCGGCATAGGTTTGACCGAGTGTCGGGTGCGCCTCCGCGATGTTCTGCAGGAACTTGCGATGTCGCAGTTGCGGATCGTGTTCGGCCATGTCCTCGCCGTTCTCCGAGGATCAGCTTCCAGTCTCCTTTCCGCACGGCGAACCGGCCGGATATGGAATGGTGAACGACAGTTTCATGTAGCGGCTGGTCAATTGTCTCTCCGCGCATGACCGGCATCAGGCTGACGCTGTCTTCTGCCGCATTTTCAGGCACTGGAAAGTCTACGATTTCTGCACATGTCGCCATAATGTCGGCGAGAGTTATTGTCTGATCAGATCTGCCACCGGCTTCGACAGCTCCCGGCCAGTGAACGATAAACGGTACGCGGTGTCCGCCTTCGTAAGCGTCCGCTTTCCAGCCGCGCCAGTTCTCATTCAAACGGATACCGGCCGCGTTCAACTTTTCGAATTCGGCTTTCGGTGATGTCCCGTTATCGCAAGTGAAGATCACCAGCGTGTTTTCAAGCTGGCCGCTCTCTTCGAGTGCCTTCATGATTTCACCGACGGCATGATCGGTTTGAACAAGGAAGTCCGCATAGTCACCCGCGCCTGTCGCGCCTTGAAACGACTGGTGAGGTGCGATGGGTGTGTGCGGTGAGGGCATGGGAGCATAGAGGAAAAACGGAGCGTCAACTTCTGCGCTTCGTTGGATGAACAGTTTCCATCGCCTTGTGTACTCTTGAAGCACAGCATTGAAATCCCAGCCGGGCATTGCGGGGCCGGCGGATACTCCGATCATTGCTCCGGCTTCCATCGTCGCGGTCGGCTGACCGAGAAGTCGGTCGTTTTCCTGCCATGCGAACGGCGGCCAGTTCGGTACATCATCACCGAAGTAGTAATCGAAACCGTGATCGTTCGGGCCACCGGTAATCGCACCGGCGAAATCGATATCCTCCCGCCGCTCTGTTGTTCCACCGTTTACTGACGACCAGTTCCAGCCGAGGTGCCATTTGCCGATGCAGGCTGTAGCGTAACCGCGTTCTTTGAACATTTCCGGCAGCGTCAGCCTTTCGTCTTCGATCAGAGGTCGTTCCCACTTCTGGACGATGCCCCGCTTCAAACGCGAGCGCCAGTTGTAGCGACCTGTCAGTACGCTATAGCGAGTCGGCGTGCAGACGGCGGATGTGGAGTGCGCGTCCAAGAAGCTCAGGCCTCCGGCTGTCAGCCGGTCGATGGCCGGAGTCTCAAGTCCCATCGATTCGTTGAATGCTGAGACAGAATCAAGTCCCATATCATCAGCCAGGATCACGATTACATTCGGCCGCGCAGGGTCGTCTGCAATCGCAGGGCCGACCACGACAGCTAACGCTAGAAAAATCAGTGTCCGTGAAACCAAAAGCGCGGGTGAAAAATTCATCGATGGCTTCCTTCTCGGCAGGTCGATTCGGGTGTGTCGGACAAAGATTGAAGTATCGGCAATTGACGCGGTCTTTTTTTCGAAGTCTTATTACACACTCAACCCGTTCGCGTAGCGAGTCCTTTGAAAACACGAATCGAAGCAAGCTGATTGAACTCAATCAGCTGCCAATCCTATGAAATTCAACTTCACACAATCGTTCTGCCTGATCTTCACAGTTGTGGTTTGCCTGCCATATTGCGGTTGTGGCCCGCAGCCCGACACGTCGGTAGCGCCGGGTGAACCGGGCCGCGCCAGGCAACAGCCAGAAACGCCCGCAACGACATACACACCGCTTCCTGAAGGTGTTGAGTTTCCGGAAGTAACGGCCGAGCAGATTTTCGGCAGTGCTGATTATCCAGCGTTTTCTTTTGGAGGGTTCAGAGAGAAGACCAGAGACATTGTGCCGTCGGTCGAACAACTCAAAGAAGACCTGCAGATTCTGGCAGCAATGGATATCAAACTGCTGCGAACGTACAACACGCAGGAGTTTCCTCACGCTTCCAATCTTCTGGAAGCGATCCGTCAATTACGACTGGAGGATTCTGAGTTCGAGATGTACGTCATGCTTGGCGCGTGGATTTCCTGTGAAGGCGCGTTTGGAGCTGCGCCGAATCACGACGCCGAAGATATTCCACACAACCGGGCTGAGATCGACGCGGCAGTTGAACTGGCAAATAAATATCCGGAGTCGGTGAAGGCGATTGCCGTTGGCAACGAGGCGATGGTCCACTGGGCCGCGGCCTACTTTGTAAAGCCCGGCATCATCCTCGCCTGGGTGGAGCATCTCCAGACGCTGAAGGAATCAGGAGATCTTCCGGAGGATTTGTGGATTACAAGTTCCGATAACTTTGCCTCATGGGGTGGCGGCTCAACTGACTATCACAATGAAGATCTGGACAGGCTGATTAACGCAGTCGATTTCGTTTCAATGCACACGTATCCTTTTCATGACAGCCACTACAACTCTGACTACTGGCTAGCGCCGGCTGAGGAAGCGGAAATGTCAGCCGAGAAAAAAGCCGCTGCAGCCGTGCAGCGCGCTGTCGATTACGCGAAGGATCAGTACCGGACCACATCAGAGTACGTAAGGGCGGTCGCACCGGAAAAGCCGATTCATATTGGAGAGACCGGATGGGCCACAGCGTCAAACGGATTCTACGGGCCGGAAGGGTCGCATGCGGCGGACGAATACAAGATGAAGCTGTTCTACGACGCGATGCGAAGCTGGACTGCCGAAGCCGGCCTGAGTTGTTTCTACTTCGAGGCGTTTGATGAGCCTTGGAAAGACGCCAACAATCCGGGCGGTTCCGAAAATCACTTTGGCATGTTCAATATTGCGAACGAAGCCAAATATGCGCTGTGGGGGTTGGTAGATGAAGGCGTATTTGAAGGCTTGACGCGAGGTGGCAACCCTGTGACCAAGACTTATGACGGAGATGAGTCGGCCATCATCGAAGGGCTCCTGCTGGTGCCAGATGCCGAAGGTGGTGGCTAGAATCGCCCTCGATTTGTCGGGCTGAATAACCGGAACAGACGAGACCAGCCTTCTGCCGATTGTTTCTTTTGTAACGCTCGTGAACCGGCCGATGGCCCGGTGCGTATGTTCGAAACGGTCAACAGGCATGCATTTGCGTCGGCGAATGACTAAGCTAGCTGCACTGCCTGTTCCACGTTCATTCACTGGTGAATCGAGGTACAGGCATTGCTATACTCACCCGCCTCCAAAAACGCAGACGATCGAATCGCGGCACTGCATCCGGATACTGGAACCTCCAACATGAGCCTCGACGGCAGAAAAGGTCCGAACAAGCCCAGGACAGAGCGGGCTGCGCTGATGGGCCGGACGTTGCGGATCGATGACGATGCTGCACCGCAGTCATCTGCCAAGACGAGAGCTTTTCTGAATGTAATTCGCAGCCGTGCTGATCTGGGAGTGAATGTGTTTATTGAGGGACCGACACTGCTGGGGCGCGACCCCGAGTGTACCGTCCCGCTTCATGATTTCGGTGTTTCGAGGCAGCACGCAATCATCACGCCCGTTGGCAACGGCCAGTACATGCTGCGTGATCTGCAGTCCACCAACGGAACTCGAGTCAACGGTGAGTTGATTCCGGGTTCGAAGATGTTGAGTGGCGGCGAGAAGATCTTCGTTGGCGATACTGTGTTGCGATTCGCACTTGCTGACAAAGACGAAATCGACTTTCACAACGAAGTCTCGACGCTTGTAAGCACAGATGCACTTACAGGTCTTCCATCAAAGAGCCGGTTCGACCAGGCATTTGAGTTCGCGCTTGAATCGGCGATTCAAAGTGATGCAACGATCGCGTTATTGATGATGGACATGGACGGAGTTAAACAGATCAACGATACGCATGGCCATCTGTTCGGCGCGCATGTGATCGGAGAGACGGGGCGTTTGATCGATCAGGTAATCGGATCAAATGGAGAGGCTTGTCGTTTCGGTGGCGATGAATTCAGCGCTTTTCTGCCGGGGCAGAACCTCGAATCCGCGATGACGACGGCTGAGAAGATCCGCAGTGCCGTTGAAGATGCCGGATTCGAAAAGGACGGAATCAGTTTGCAGCCGACGATCAGTGTCGGAGTCGCCTGCTATCCCGATGGCGGTACCAAACCGGTTGATCTGATTGCGAGTGCCGACAAAGCGCTCTACCGGGCAAAGGAAGAGGGCAAGAACAGGGTCGCGGGCTAAGTGTGTTTCGACCACGTGTGCCACGCGCCGATGATGCCCGCCTCATGCTTATCATCTAAGTTGTGCGCACGATCGCGACCGATTCCACTGTTGCTGATCGCATGTCTACTCATCGCATCTACCGCGTAGCAGTGTCGATTATTCTTCCGGCTTGAACAATTGCAGGCGATGCGCTTTGTTTACGGCTGACGGCGCGTTGGTGACGTTCAGCTTCGAGTAGATTCTGCCGACATGTGTGTCGACGGTCGTGTAGCTGATTTCCAGACGGCTTGCGATCTCTTTCTTAACGCATCCCTCAGCGATCAGAGTCAGGATCTGCAGTTCACGCTTGGATAAGCGGCGCTCTCCTGAATCCGGTGGTGCCGGTTCAGATTTAGCGTCCCGAAGCGAGTCGAGGATGTATCTGGCAACACCCGGATCAATCGGTGCACCGCCACTGACGACTGTCTTGATCCCGTCAACAAGCTGTTCGAGGGTCGCCGATTTAAGCAGGTAGCCGGCGGCGCCGTGCGCAATGGCATTGATGACATCCTCTTCCTGATTGGACTGTGTCAGCATCAGGATTTTTGCATGCGGTGCGGCTTTGATCAGTTCCGGAAGCGCATCGAGTCCGCTGATGCCCGGCAGGCGGATATCCAGAATAATGAGATGGGGCATGGCTGAGAGAGTTGCATTGCTTAGACCGCGCAGCGCCATCTCCGCGGTTCCGAACTGGTCGGTCAACCGGATGCCCGGCTGGCTCTGCAGTGCCAGTTTGATCACTTCCGAGTATTCAGGGTTGTCTTCGATCAGAGTGACATTGATTGTTGTTGCGTTCATTTTCTGTTGTCTATCCGATTCCGAGTTTGCCCAGCAGGCTGCTACGTCCGGGGGTGATTACCAGTTTAATGGTTGTTCCCCCTCCTGAGGCGTGTTCAGTTGAAATTCTTCCGCCCAGCAGACGCGCCCGTCGGCGCAAAGAAGGCACGCCTTTCTGAGGAAGAGGTGATAGCCCCTGTCCATTGTCAGATACGTCGAGCGTGATTTTCTCCGGAGCCGCGTTCAACACGGTGCGGACCTTGTCTGCTCCCGAATGGCGGATGATGTTGGTGAGGCATTCCTTGTAGAAGAGGAACAGGTCGATCCGGTGCCGTGGCTTGAGAACGTCGAGGTGTTCTTCGCCTGTGATTTCGAGTTCATGTTCGAGGTCCGCCAGCAGTCTTGCTGCACTGTGGCGCATATCGTTCGCAAGGTCGTCATAAAGTCCTTGCGATTCGATCATGTTCGCGCAGAATTTTGCAGCGGTGCCGGCGCGTTCGGTAAACTCTCTCATTCGATGCATGAGGGGTTTCAGTTTTTCCGGCGATTCGGACGAAGCCTGAGCAAGGTCTGAAAGCAGTCCGATCGCGTGAATGTTGGCGCCGAGTTCATCATGAAGGTCGGCGGCAATTCTCTCACGGGTTTTGATGATTGCTCGCTGCCGGAGGTTCCAGCCGACGACAACCGCTCCCAGCGCCACCAGTGCGAGTCCGGCGGCCAGCCACATCAATCGGTTCAAGTTGGTGCGTTGCCGCTGGTAACGGAGGTTGAGTTCAGCCTGAACTACGGGTCTTTCGGCTTCCAGGTCATGACGTCTGGCGAGTTGTTCAAGCCACATTCTTCCGGGAAGTATCCTGCCGAAAAAATTGTTGCCGTCGGTTAACGGGGAAGTGTCTTCGTTCCGGGCGTGTTCGTGTTCGAGAATCACCTCGCGCCCGAGCGCAACGTTGACTCCCTCGGCGATGCACTCAATCTCCGCGAACCCAAGTCGTGCTGCGTAAGTGCCTTCATTCGAGATGACATATGGATCGACTGCGGTCAGCCGGACGTAGCGGCAATCAGTTGCAGGGAAATTGACGGTGATGATCGGGCCGATGTCCACGATATTGTCCTGCTCGATTTCCGCGAGCCGTATCGCGTCGGAAAAATCATCTGTCTGGCTGCCTTCGACGATCAGTGTGCCGGGTACTCCGAAGTTGCCGCTGAATTCCTGTGGTACGGTATCACTCTGATCGACCAGGTGCAGATTGATTGAGGTCAACTGTTGAGACCTGATCAGATCGATCTGGAATCTTGTCTCTTCATCAGGTTTTACGCCGCACACAAAAGCGCGGCTCTTTTCGCCTCCCGTGCAGTTCATGAAGTACGGCATGAATCCATCGTTTGCGAATCGCTTGTTCCAAGCTGCGGACCCGGTCGGTCGGTCGGTGGAACATTCCAGAGGGCGCCGCAGGGCAACATTCTGGTTGCCGCTGAAGATCAGAATTTCGGCAAACTGCAAAAGGAAGCGACCATCAAGCTGTCTTGGCGTGAGACGGCTCGCCTCGATCCGCACGTGACTGGCCGTGATTCCGTCTAAAGGAATAACAAGTGGCGCGATTCTCGGGAGGAGGTTGTTTTCGGCAGAGTAGCTGGCGACTTCCAGACCTTTGTCATCTGTTGTGCCTTTCACGATCACTTTGAATTCGAGAGGAAAGCCTTCGGCGCGGAAGCCTTGAGACGGATCTCGAAGAAGATTGGGAACAAGAACGACTTCATCGATCTGCATCTCATGTTCCAGTTCGACTTCAATCCACTCGGTGTGATCAGCGTCTTCATGAGTCTGCGAACGATAGCCTATCGCGCCAATGCCACTGCGCAGGCTGTACTGGGCGAGGCCTCCGAGTTCGGACTGGATGTCGGCCAGTCTGTTTTCAAGCTGTGTGATCGAGAGTTCTTCGTATTCCGTGTCAGCGCGCACGACCGGGACATCCGCGGCTGCAATGAATGCAGCGGTCAGAGCTACTATCGTCGTGAGGCGATGAAACGTCATTAGAAACAGAAGCGAAGTTGATTTTGCGGCGGCACGAACGGGCAACAGGATATGTACGTCGCCCACGGATCTTCGGACGAGTTTTCCGGGAATCGTGGTTCATTTCGAGAACGACATGATCCGGTTTTGTCACCAACTGCCCGGGGGCAAACCCGCGAGGGAGCCAAAAAGTTCCGCAGCCACCGGGGCTCAAGCAACGTTCAAACACTACGAGAAAGCTTCGTCGAAACTTCACTCGATGTTCTTTCCAGGTACGAGGGATTGTCGCCTGTGGTGCGTTCACAGGATTCCATCGTCAATCTCGACGGTAAACGATACAGCATAACGCGAACTTTCGGGTGGCAATAGTCACCGGATGTGTCCTTTACGGCGTCCGATTCCGTCAGCATTCCGGCATCTGAAATTCATTGAAGCGACCTGCATCTAACTCTCACACAAATT
>JBCCFB010000296.1:0-7550 GCA_039029995.1 Planctomycetota bacterium | reverse complement strand
GCTCGCCTTCAAATAGAGTGACGTAAACGAAGTCACTTCCTTCGACGACATGCCAGTTGGTCACAATATGCCCATCACGGTCGAGTACCCATCCGCTTCCGGACCCTTCATCCTCCGGTTCGACCGATCGCCCGAAGATGTCAACTCGATTCACTTTCGTGTCTATGTTTACGACACTGCGGTTTCCTTTTTCGTAAACCGCAATGTTCACCAGTTCTTCAGGAGTAAAATTGCGACCTTGCTGACGAACAAAAAGCTCTCCGCTGTCCACGGGATTCGATTCGTTGATTCGAACCGAAGCGTTGGCCCATGGCGTTCTGAATTCAGGCGCCGCTTCACTTCCGATGATAAGCTCAGGCTGTTGCAAAAGCGCTGAACCACCTGTCGCAGGTGACTGGATGAGTGGCAAAGCGCTGGATGCCGCATTCGCGGACAAAGTTTGAACCGGGAAGCCGTCCACCGTTTGCAACGAAGTTGACTCCGTAGCTTCGTCAGATGGTTTCAATTCCGGCGCCGGCTTTGGAGGTGCCAGAAACGTCATCGAGACGATTGCCAGAAAAGCGCCGAGAAACGCTGAAATGACGGTCTTGAACCAGCTTGTATTCATTTGCTAACTCCCAAACATATCAATGGCAGCATCGGAATCAAAACTGCCTGCCCGTTCTTCTAATTTGAATGCGCAGGTCAATGAAGCATGTCGCGTCCAGCTAGGGTTTCCTCACACTTTGTTCGGGGATTCACACGTATGCAAAGACAGCGGGACATGCTTGTCATGTAGGCATTTCGTTAAGACTTTGTTCAGAATATTCGGACAGTCAGGGTGCCCCGGATTCGCCATCGCCCCCGGGGTCCGGCAAAACCCGAACAAGCCGCGCCGTGCAATCTGAAATTCAGAGTTTGCGCCAGCCGAACGGATTCTCTATTACGGACCGTTTAACAAACGACGATAACGATAGCACTCAAACGAACAGGTGGGACAACGTCCGGGCTACGCGCCATTGAGTCAACCACGTGTTCCTCAAACAGCTTGTTCGAATGAGTTCAATTTCATCAGCGCAGACGGGTGCAGTCTGCGATTTAGATAAATATTCACGGAGGCAAACAATGGCACGGATGCATGCCAAATGCCTGATTCTGGCAATTGTTGCTTTGCTGATCGCTCCACTATCAGTACCCCGTTGCGTGCTCGCCGCGGACTTTCACAACGGCGAATACCGGCAGCTTGCAGGACTCGATCTTCCAGTATTCGGTCTTCCAGTATTCGGTGTAGCTGGAACAGACGCGCAAATGCTCAGTTGCGTCACAACGTCCGGAGCCCGGGAGGCAACCGGGATTGCGACCGTCCCGCATTCCACGATCTGCCCCGGCGAGCAATCCGCAGACTGCCCCGGCGAGCATTCCGCTGAGGTAACAACCGGGCCGTTGAATCTGGAAGCCCGTTCGAGCAGCAAGTCGTTTTCAAAAGCTATGTACGGACTGCTTCAAAGTAGTCTGCTCGACGCGGATGTCGTCACCAGTTTTGCGCCTCACGTAGCAGGATTCTTCTACGCGGTGTATCGAAATGCCACTCTCGATATTGAATCGCCACTCGCTTCTATCCTGACTGTTCCAAGAGTAGATCACCGCTTTGACCTGAACATCTACGAGCCGTTTGTAGATGTCGAGGACCGTAACATTCAATCCGTCGACGATTCAATCAACAACATTGATGACGTCTTCTTTGTCGAGTTCCCGGATGAATACTGGCGGTACTACGATGACTGTGATCGCTGGGGAGTGGTTTTCGAACCTGCTCCATCGGTGGATGCCGATGCGGATCAGGCAATTGCAGTCGCGGAGGTAGCTGAAGTTATTCAAATCGAAAAACGGGTGTCACTTATCAAGCCCTTGATCTCTAGAATGCAGGAGCAAGTTGAGAGCTCGCGACTCTATTGGACCACCGTTCTCGATGAGGCGTACTTTGTGATTGTGGAGTCACCGGGACTAGCTACCCCGATCGTAAAACAGCCTAAACCCGAACAACCGGTTGCCACCAACGCCGGTCTGATTTCGGCTGGAATCCGGGCTGGCTGGATCTTGAATGAGCAGTTCGGCCTGCGAACTGCAGAATTTAATCCAGTAGACTGGGTAAAGGAGATGGTCATCTATGCGGAAACCACCAGGCGGAAGATGGAAGCCGCCAGGCAGGATGAGCTCAGACTGAAACGTTATCTCGCTCCCCGCTTGAAATGGCTGAGCCAGGCGATTGACACAGTCGCCGATGAAATCGAAATCGGCGATTCAAGCCAGATTGCCGAAGGCCCTGATTCGACTGAAATCAAATAGCTGCCCTGGCAGCGGGCTGGATTCCAGCGGTTCCGCTGCATGCATGCTGGCTGAGAGTTGTATCAAGATTGAACAACCCGTGTTCAAAATCGCTCCAATCGAAAAGGTCATTTTGGCCATATGCTCCTGATTTTCCTGCTGTTACGGCTATTCCTCTAGCTGGTGGTTCGTTGAATCTGCGCAAGTCCGAGATTCGGAAACACATTCTGAAAACGGCTAATTTCTCTCCGTTCGTCCGATGAACAGATAGAGGAATGACGTGTCCCGGGCAGGAATTGGTCTGGAAGGGGCACGCGTTTTGCTGTTAGGCACTCTGCCAGCCGTTTGTTTTATGAACTTGAGTCGACCAAGCCGGATCCCCGTTACAACCGGATCGGGCAGATCAGGGAGCGCCAGCTTGCATTCCTGAATGGTTCGGCAGTTTGTAGTTAACGGTTTGAAACGAGGAACAGCCGAGATTTTGCCGTACTTTTTGGTATTTGACGATCAACCGGGACGCTGGAGACTTCTGGTCGAATAGGCCGGAGATTCCGGGTGTAACAGCTGAATCGACCTGTTTGACAGGGCAAAATCGGGGTTTTTTTGGTGGCGTCTATAGACCTACCAAAATACAATTGGTGGATACGGCCGTAGTGCCGGTTTTTCTCAGGGCAAGGCTGAATTTGCGCGAGACCGGAACCCGCAAATTCATTAGTTTTTTTTCGGTTTGGAGTCAGATATGTCCGTACGCAGCCTCGCAAAGGTCGCATTCCGAGGAATCGCAGTTGCGCTGCTTGTCACAAGCCTGCATGTACCGGTATTTGGTATGCCAGTACAAGATGAGTCGTCTCGCATGGCGACTTATGATGATCCCCGTGGTGAGATCGCATTTGCATTGAGCCTGACGCCTCAAATGGATGCGGCAGAGCTGGCAAGCGACGTCGTCGTCTTTTTCGACACATCTGCTTCGCAGACCGGGGTTTACAAGCGCGATTCACTCGCAACTCTCGAGAATTTTCTCGCGAGTCTCAACGACGATGACCGCGTCAAGATTGTCGCTATCGACCTCGACCCGGTTGTTCTGACTCCTGATTTCGCTCAGGTGGACAGCAACGAGATTTCAGTCGCCATTGAAAATCTCCGTCAGCGTGACGCTCTCGGATCGACTGATATGGAGTTGATGCTGAAATCGACTGCTGAACACTTCGCAGCGTCCGGCGATCGCAACCGCAATGCGGTTTACATCGGCGACGGCATCAGCCGTGCAAGCCTGCTCAATCAGTCACGCCTTACAGACTGTGTTAAGCAACTTGTAGACAACCGCATCGCGTTTTCCAGCTATGCGATTGGACCTGAGAGAAACATCGAGCTTCTGGCTGCACTTTCGAACAACACCGGCGGCAACGTCTTCATCGACTCCAACGACGAAATCGCCACGCGCACCGGAGCCATCGGCCTTGCACAAACAGTTCACGGACAGGTTTTCTGGCCGACACTGGCTGAAATGCCTCAACAGTTCTCAGAAGTTCTGCCCGCAATGCTTCCGCCGATGCGAAGCGACCGTGACACGGTTCTTGTCGGAACTTTGTCGGACCGCGGCAACTACAACGTAACAATCAACGGTGTCCTCAATGGCCAGCAGACTTCGTTCAGCTGGACTACGGGCGCCGAAGCCTCAAATCATGATTTTGCTTTCCTGACTCAGTTGATTGCAGATGCCCGCAAAGACGGCGGTATTTCGATGCCGACTATCGGTTCGGAAGGCCTTCGCGAAGCGGCTCGCATTGCTCAGGTAGCTTCGCAGGAATTCAGCGAGCAAAGCAAGCGAGCTCTGGCAGCCGGCAATCCCGGTGCTGCCCAGACTCTCGCATCAGCCGCTCTGGCTCGCGACCCGTCCAACACAGAAGCGATCATCCTGACCCGTGCGGCCAACTACCGCATGCAGGAAGACGATCCATTCGGTGGCTCTGCTACACCTCCTGCAGGTGCTGATCCATTCAGTGGCGCTCCAGTTCAAGAAGCCCCGGCTGCACCAGCTGGTGGTGACCCGTTCGGTGGAGAAGCTGTACAACAGGATCCATTCGGTGGCGCTCCAGCTGCTCCTGCCGGCGGAAACGCTGATCCATTTTCAGCGCCGGTTCAGGTCAGCCCTGCTCCACCTTCGCTGCCAGCAGATGCCGGTCAGGTCATCGAGCCTCCGATGGCAGCGGCTCCTGCTATTCAGGAAGTTCCTGTAATTGAATCGACCGACGACACTTTCCGTATGGTTGCTCCTAGCGGCGGTGTTCAGTCCAGCGAGATTGACCAGTTGATCCGTGATGCTTCTCCGGAAGCTCAAGACATGCTGTTTGGTGAAGAAGCTCGTCGTCGCGTCATCACCGACATGACACGCAAACAGGTTGAAGTCGAACTCGGACGAGCACGTGAAGAACTTCGCTTCGCTCCCGATGACGCAATCGAGCGTCTCAAGAGCATGGTTGAAGTTCTTGATACTGCGACCGAAGTTGATCCAAACGTAAGACAGGATCTTCGCAACCGCCTGGTTTCAGCACTCCAATCCTCGATCCAGGAAAAGCTTCGCTTTGACAACCGTCGCATGCTGATCGACCAGCGTAACGCGGCAGCCAATGAGCAGCGCGAAACTCTGCGTCGCTACGCGAGTCGTGAAGAGCAGATCGCGAGCCTCATTAACCGGTTTGATTACCTGCTCGAAGAAAAGAACTACGATGAAGCTTATAACGTGGCACTCGCCGCTTATGACTTCGCTCCTAACGAAGTTTCGACGGTTGCAGCCGACGAGTCGGGCCGTATTGCCCGTATCGCAACTCTTAGCGAAGAAAGACGTCGCCAGCGACAATTGAGCTTTGTCGAAGCACTTTATGAAGTTGAAGAAGTCCGGTATCCGCTTCCAAGCATGAACCGTCCGATGATCTTCCCGGATCCGCTCGTATGGGCCGAGAAAGTTGCCAAGCGTGAAAAGTACCAGGACATTCGTCTTGCCGGAAATGACAACGACGAACGAATCCTCAGCATCCTTGATGAGCCGGCAAGCTTCTCATACGACGACGTTCCATTCGAAGACGTCATGCGTGACCTTCGAATCGACTACGGTATCAACGTAATCCTCGACACGTCCGCTCGTGAAGACTCGCTGGCGATGGATGAGCCGATCACATTTGAAGTCAGCCAGATCCGTCTGAAAAATGCTCTGCGGCTGATGCTTAAAGACTACAACGCAACTTTCATCGTCCGTGATGAGGTGATGAAAATCATCTCGCTGGACGTTGCCAGTGATCCTGAAAACTTCGTGACTAACGTTTACAACGTCGGTGACCTCGTTGCTCCACGTCAATTCCGCGGTGGCGGTGGTGGTGGCTTCGGTGGCGGTGGCCTGGGCGGCGGTGGTCGCGGTGGCGGAGGATTCGGCGGTGGTGGTCTCGGCGGCGGTGGTCTCGGCGGTGGCGGTGGCGGCGGTATCTTCTGCATTGAAGATGCGGAAGTCGGCACAGCCGGCGACAACGTTGACAACTCGCCTGCACGCATCATCGAGGTCAACATTCCACGCGACACAAATCCTGCAGAAGCATGGACAAACTTCCTGTCTGAAAACGAAGTTCGCCCTCGCGATCTTCGCCTTACAGCGGCTGAAATGATGGAAAACGATCCTCAGCAAGTTGTCGGGATCATCAAAGGTGCAATGCGTACCGGACAATCAGATCCGACATGGATGATTGAAGGCCTTGTTATCGCGATGCAGGTTGCAGACTATCCGCAAAGCGAAATCGAGCGTGCCTTGATGTCGACGATTGACCTTTCAGACAACCTTGATGACGCGATGGTTGCGGCCAAGTACATGGTCGACAACAACATGGAACGTCGTGGCATTCACTTGCTGCAGGACATTTCAACGCTAAGCAATGTTCGTCCGGAGCCATACGTGATCGGACTGGATGCAGCTCAGCGAATTAACGATATCGCCGCGATCCAATGGGCAACTGTTGGAATCCTCGGTCAGGCATGGCCGGAGCATCGCGAAATCGTCAAAACAGCAATCTACGCAGCTGAAGCGGCTCGTGACCAACTCAAGCAGGAAGGTCGCGACGCTGAACTTGCAGAATTCAACCGCGAACTTGATCAGGCTCTTTATCGTGACTGCATCATCAAGGTCAGCTGGACCGGCGACGCCGACGTTGACCTGATGGTTGAAGAGCCCGGCGGTTCTCTATGCACAAGACAGAACCCGCGCACCACAGCCGGTGGTGTCATGATGGGTGATGCCTACACTCAGGAGAACCAGGCTGGTGAGTCTGTTGAGTATTACGTATTGCCGAAGGGCTTCTCCGGTGACTACAAGCTTTACATCCGCAAAGTATGGGGTGAAGTTACTGCCGGCAAAGTCACGGTTGCAATCTACCACCACTTCCGCACTGAGAATCAGGCGAGCCAGCAGAAACAGCTGGAAGTCGATGAAAACGGTATTACGCTGGTCAACTTCCGTCTGGAAGAAGGCCGACGCACCGAGTCTCTCGAAGAGAATGTTCTCGCCTCGGTCTCCAACCAGGAATTCCTCAGCCCGAAAGCAATGAACCAGGTTCTGGATTCAATGCACTCTTCGTCGGCATCGAGCGAATACTATGAGTCCGGTGGCGTACAAGGTGGAGCAGGGCAGGCCGGTAACGGCAACCAGTTCGCTCCTCCCGCAAACAACTTGCGTCGCTCGACAGTCGGCTATCGTCCGGAGATCACAACGATTCCCGAAGGTGCGTTCATGTCAGCCACAGCAACCACATCGGATCGCCTCTACGTTCTGGTGGGTGCTCAGCCGGTCTTCAACCTCATCACACGAGTTGACACGTTCAACATTCTCGGCGGTGCAGGTAACGCAGCCGGCGGTGGTGCCGGTATCGGTGGCCTCGGTGGCGGCGGTGGCGGCCTTGGCGGTGGTGGCCTTGGTGGCGGCCTCGGCGGTGGTGGCCTTGGTGGCGGCCTCGGCGGTGGCGGTGGCGGCCTGTTCTAAGCCCTCACGCCAAACTTAAAACTCCAAAAAGCCGTGTCGCTGGACACGGCTTTTTTTATTGCGCCCGTTTGTTCGCTGACAGGGTTCTAAGGACGCAAAAACCCCCGATTTTCAAGGCATCGTAAAACGATGCCAGTTGAGCTATAAAACTGCTTGATTTAACGCTATTCACCCCGGTTTCTTTCACACCTCGACAAGCGTATTTGTAGGTCGTCACGCAGTCCTCACG
>JBCCFB010000295.1:0-7558 GCA_039029995.1 Planctomycetota bacterium | reverse complement strand
GAACAGGGGGGCTGATTCCCGTAGCCTCCCTCAAGCCGAACGACTTCGGCATGTTCGATATGCATGGCAACGCCTACGAACGCGTCTTTGATATCGGGCTCAAGCACCCGGATGAGGAAACGGATGATGATCCCGAAGCAGGTGTCGTAAGTCCGTTTCGTCCGCGCGTAGCTAAAGGTGGAGCATACGACACGTACTCGGTGCGCTCTGCGGGAAGGCTGCTCGCACCTCCGGGCGGTAGAAGCGGCAATGGCGGATTCAGGCCGGTTAGAACGTTTCCTTACTGATCATCGAACTCGAAATTTCAAGGAACCCGAAATGTTGTCAATTCGAAATACGGTCGCAGCCTTTACTCTTTGCTGGATTGCGGTTCCTGCGCTTGCACAACAAGCCTGCCGCTTTGACCTGCCGGTTTATCCGACGGGCGGGCGGCCGTCGGGACTGTGCACTGCCGATTTCGACCTTGATGGAGACGCTGATCTCGCGGTAGCGAACTGGGATCAGGGCACCGTGTCAGTGCTTTTGAACGATGGCAATGGATCTTATGAGCTGCCAATTCAATTCTCTGCCGGCGCCAGTCCGCGAGACGTAATCGCAGTCGATATTGACGGGGATAACGATACGGATCTTGTCGCAGCAGATTCGGGCGACGGTTCAGCGGTCGTATTACTCAACGACGGCACGGGAGATTTTTCCTTGTCCGCGAGTTACGACGCTGGAAACTTCCCGCATTCAATCGCAAATGGTGATTTTGATCTCGACGGTGACTCCGATGTCTCGGTCTGCAATTTGTCCTCGAACGATGTGACGGTGATCCTGAACAACGGCGACGGCACATTTGCTCCCGGCATTTCCTACCCGGCGGGGAACTTTCCCGACTCGATCAATGTCGGTGACCTTAGTGGAGACGGATATCCCGAACTGGTTGTTGCCAACAACACGGCAGACGAGATCACGGTCCTAGCGAACAACGCAGACGGTACATTTCAACCTCCGGCCCATTATTCTGCAGGCAATTCTCCCGAGGACCTGGTCATTGCAGATGTTGACGGTGACCTCGACTTCGACCTGATTTCTGCTGATCGTATTTCGGCGACCATGACGCTATTGGAAAACACGGGTGGATCGTTTGCTGCGGGAGTTCCTTATCAGGTGGGTATGACTCCCGCGTCGATTATGGCTTACGACTTTGACAACGACTCGGATGTCGACGTTCTCCTGACCGGTTCAATTACTGATCGAATCCAGATTATGGAAAACGATGGTTCAGGAGTATTCACTCAGCATTCCACGATTGGCTCGGCGGCTAGACCCGTTGCATTGGTCACAGGAGATTTTGATGGCGACAACGAGCCGGACCTCGCAGTCACCAACTCGGAGATTTCCGCGGTTTCGATTCATATTGGATCAGGCAACGGAAATTTTGAGAGTCTTTCCCGGATCGCGGGAGATGACCCACGATCGTTGACCAGCGGAGATTTCAATGGCGACGATCATGTTGATGTAGCAATTGCAAACTACTTCAGCGATGACGTTTCTATTTACTTCAACACGGGAAACGGTGATTTCGTTGCAGGCCCGACCTTGATGGCCGGTGATTTTCCTCGTTCGATAACTGCCAGCGACCTCGACGGCGATCATGATGTTGATCTCGCCGTTGCCAATGAATTTGATGCGACGATATCGGTCTACTTGAATGACGGCTCCGGTCAGTTCGGGATTCCTGTCGATTTCGTCGCTGGAGATTTTCCGGTTTCCGTTGACAGCGTCGATATCGACCTGGACATGGACGAAGACCTCGTCGTGTGCAGTAACAGCGGAACCAATGGAGTTGATTTCACAGTTCTTTTAAATGACGGGACCGGTTCGTTTTCGTCGGGGGGCCAGTACCCGGCTGGCGGCGGTAGTGGATCCTGGTGGATCAAATCCGGCGACCTTGATGGCGACCTCTATCCGGACATCGTCCTGGCCGATCTATTTGCAGACTCTGTCACAGTGCTGATTAACGAGGGAGACGGAACCTTCGGTACCTGGGCAGCCTATCCCACCGGGGACCAGCCGATATTTGTCGCGCTTGGCGATCTCGATTCAGATGGCGATCTCGATGTCAGTGTCGCCAACGCGGCGTCAGAGAATGTATCGATACTACTGAATGACGGTAACGGGGTTCTCGGCGCGCAATCAACATTCGGCCTTGGTGGTGATCCTTATTCAATTGCAGTGGGAGACTTTGACGGCGATCTCGATCTCGATCTGGCTGCCACCTGCTTTTTTGAGGATACGACGACAATCCTGAACAACGGTGGTACCGGAACATTTACCGTTGATCAGACTGTCAGTCTCGGTTCCGGGCCGTTTTCAGTTATCGCCGCAGATTTTGACAGCGACGCGGATCCGGATCTCGCGGTTGCCAACCGCAACGGTGACGGCCTCGCAATCATATTCAATCAATGTGAAAGCCCTATCTCCGAAGTCCCGCCTGATTCCTACGTCCTTGTTCATGGAGTGTATCGCTCAGGTAATGCGATGTCATTGCAGGCCAGCGACAACGTAGATCTGTCGATTGAGAGAAGCACTTTTGATATTCAAGCTAGAACGGGGATGGAAGTTTTTGCTACCAGCCCCTGGGCAATTCCCACGACGATGGAAATCACCCTGGAAGGCTCAGTGTTCGCTCGTTCGCCGGTCACTCAGTCGATTGAGCTTTTCGACTTTGACGCGGATGACTGGGAGCAAGTCGATTCTCGAAAAGCAAGTCGCTTGAATGACTCTTCGGTCAACGTTGTCGTTAGCGGGGACGTATCAAGGTTCGTGGAGCCAGGCAGCCAGGCAATTCAAGCGAGAATTCGTTACACCTCGCAAGGCCAGCGCCAGCAATTCACTTCAAACACAGACCAGTTCAAATGGACTTTGGGACGGTGATTGTCTTTGAGGTCAGCCTGCTACCGTTTAGCGATTTGAAAACTCTATTCCGGCAGCGCACTCGGCCAACGATCTGCGGCTGAAATTGAATCCACAAAATTCCGAGTTGGCGCAGGGTTCGCTGCTTTCTAAGTCCGCCTGCAATGGGCTGATAGAAAATCTCTCATACTGGCTTCAGAATTCCGGCGATACTCAACTCGAACAAAGGTTGTCCAACAGAGTCAGGCATAAAAACAGCGATACTAAGGAGCCAGCGATGTTGAATAGACGACGCGGAATCACACTGATCGACTTGGTTGCCGGATCATTCTGTTGCGCGGTTATTTCGGCAATCGCTTTGCCGGCGATCAGCCTTTCACGTAGCGACGCAGAACTGGTGCGCTGTTCGGACAACTTGAGGCAGTTATCGCTCGGCGTTCACAACTATCACGATGTCAACCGGCGACTGCCCGCGGGACCCTTATGCGCAATTGAAACCCCGACCATTGAACAGTGGAACGTTGAGACAAACGGCCACTACTGGAAGGTGCAGCAGAATTCCTCGACGCTCCTGTTGATTTCTCCGTTTCTCGAGATTCGAGAGTACGACTTGCTGGATCCATTGATGATGAATTTCCGTCAGAGTCTTATGGATCATTGCGATTCTGATGGAACGCCGATCTACACAGACTATCTGGAAGTTACAGGAGTCGATGACGTGTTACTGGCGAGGCAGCAGCAGTTGTATTGCCCGTCAGACCAGCTGTTCGACGTCGTGCCGGAAAAGGTAATTATTGCAAGCCAGCCGCTTGCTGATCCTGCCGGCCCCGAGGGAGCTAACATTCATGAAGAAGACATGGGGCTGAAGTTCCATCCCGATGTTTCCGCATTCAATGAAATCGGGTTGACGAACTATTACGTCAACGGCGGCGTAAGCGCCGGCCAGGCTTCCGAGAATGCTTCCGGTGAACGGCCGGCGTTTCGCGGTCCATGCTGGGGCAGAAGGAAGCAACTGCTTGAGCGGATTTTCGATGGAACTTCAAACACGATTCTTTACGGGGAAACGCTTGGTGAAATAGCTGACGGGAATCGTGGTGCGGTGCCGTCCTGGATGTTCGGTGGACAAGGCAGAATGCGCGGAGATATTCCATGGGGTGAATGGGCGCACCCGGAAAACGAGCAGCGGAAAATTCTCGGCGATGCAGCTTGGGCCGGCCCGTATGGATTCGCTTCGCTACATGTAACCGGTGTCAATTTTGTCATGACTGATGCGTCTGTCCGTAACTTCCCGCGCGACATTGATGTTGAAGTGCCTTATGCGATGGCGGGAAGCAATGACGGACTGGTTGTAGACATCTCTGAATACGACAACCTTGCACCAATCCGTGACCGCGAACGTGTCGAGACTCAAGACGCAAACATTGAAAGAATACGCGAAGCCGGTGGTGCCGCATTTATCGACGCGGTTGACAATGACCCGCTGCTGAACCAGCGGGAGAAGAACGCAATTCTTCAGCGATATCTTCGTATTGCCCGGGAACGCATGAGCGAAGAACGTATGAACGAAGGCGGCTAGGTTTAAAAGCGGCTAGGTTTAAAAGCGGCTAGGATCAATGAGTATCAGCGAGATGATCCGCTTGACGTGTGATTTGTTGTGTTTTTGAAACCTATTCCTGAAAAAGCGTCGCAATCTTCGGTTATGGCTCGAAACCCGTTTTGAAACCCGGGGTTTGATAAAGCGAGTTCTCCGAGGCAATGCAACGATCTCAGTTGAGATCACCGTATTGCCGGCTCACGAGGTTGGTACAGTTCGCAGCTGCGGGGTACGGCTAAGCCTGCTCTACCCCGCCTGCAACTGGAATTCGTGTCGGCCGCAGGAAACGCACCGTTGCGTCAATTACGCATCCCCTCTCACCCCAACACCGGTGCGTTTCTTCCGGCTTACCCGTACGACTGGAATTTCCGGCCCCCCGCGGGTCCGGATTCCCGCGGTTGCGGCTTTGGCCCCGATTTGGCCCGACTAAAATGAGGTTTTGCTCGCTGGCGGTCCAGAAATCCTCGCGTAAACAGGAAAACAGGTATCGCAGCAGATCTACTGACGAAATTCTGGCCGGTCCAGCCGGCTTGTTTTGTTTCGGTGGACGAATTTTGACCCCTAAAATTGAAACCATGTGCCTCGCAAGGGGCCGGAAGCCGGAGCTTCATGGACGTCGGACAAATACTTCTTGAACGAGGCCTGATCAGCCAACGCCAACTTGAACAAGCCCAGCACTCCGGCGAGGACGTGCTGGTTCAAGCTGTGCAGATGGGCTTCCTTGATAACGTCCCGGCACATCGCGCTGTTGCCGATGAGATGGGCGTTGACTTCATCGATCTCACCAAATCTGAAGTTGATCTTTCGCTGCTTGATTCGTTTCCTCAGAAGCTGATTTATCGTCAGATTCTATTCCCGGTCAGACGCGTGAACGGCTCTATCGTTGTCGCTACGGCTGACCCGCTCGATTTCTATCCACTGGACGAAATCAGTGCTGCGACGGGGCTGGCGGTTGAGCCGGTTCTTGCGGAGAAGTCCGAGATCGCCAAGCTGATCAAGACTCATCTCGGCGTCGGTGGTGAGACGATTGAGGGCTTGATCGAGCAGAAGATCGAAGAAGATGGTGTCGAGTTGCTCGAAGCCCTGGAAACCGACGGCTCGGAACTTTCCGAAATGGCTCAGGAAGCCAGCGTCGTCCGGCTGGTGAATGAGATCCTGCTCGAAGCGATCGAAACAAGAACGAGTGACGTTCACATCGAGTCTCAAGGTGACGGTATTGTGATCCGTTATCGCATCGACGGAATCCTGCAGACTCAGCCGGTTCCACCTGAGATCAACCACTTCCGTGCCGCGATTATCAGTCGTCTGAAAATCATGGCGAAACTGAACATTGCAGAGAAGCGACTGCCACAGGATGGTCGGATCAAACTGAAAGTCAAAGGACGCGAGGTTGACGTTCGTGTCTCGGTTATTCCGATGATCCACGGCGAGTCGCTCGTTATGCGTATTCTCGATAAAGGCGCAATGGTCTTTGACCTTCGCCACCTCGGGATGGAGCAGGACACGTATGACACCTTCAGCGACCTGATCAGGATTCCTCACGGGATCATTCTGGTAACAGGGCCTACTGGTTCCGGTAAGACGACCACGCTGTACAGTTCGCTGATTGAGATCAATGATCCGACGACCAAGATCATCACGACGGAAGATCCGGTCGAGTACCAGCTCGCGGGCATCAACCAGATTCAGGTCCATCCCAAAATCGGACTGACGTTTTCGCACTCTCTGCGAAGTATTCTCCGTCATGACCCTGACGTTGTTCTCGTCGGTGAGATTCGTGACCTTGAGACTGCTGAAAACGCGATTCAGGCTTCTTTAACGGGTCACCTGGTATTCAGTACGCTTCACACCAACGACGCGGCCGGCGCGTTTACCCGTATGGTGGATATGGGGGTAGAGCCGTTTCTGGTTGCCAGTACAGTCGAAGCGATCATGGCCCAACGACTTGTCCGCCGCTTGTGCGAGGACTGCCGCGAGCCGTACACGCCAACTCGCGAAGAACTGCCGGACGATTTTCCGTTTGAGGAACTCGATGGAAGGCATCTTTACCGGCATGTCGGTTGCCGGTCCTGCAGGAATCTCGGTTACAAAGGCCGGATGGGTGTTTACGAGTTACTGGTGACCACCAATGAAGTCCGCGAACTGGCCCATGAGCGGAAAAGCACTTGGGAGATCAAACAAGCCGCGATTGCAGGTGGGATGAAAACACTTCGGGATGATGGCTGGAGAAAGGTCCTCGTCGGCGATACAACGGTTGACGAAATCATCCGGATCACCAAGAGCGACAAACTTCGTCGCTGATTTACCTGCGACACGCCCGATTGAAAATCAACGGAACGTAAAATCAGATGCCCGAATTTTCCTACACAGCCCGCGACGCATCCGGCAAACAGATTACTGGTAGTCTGAACGCCGGCTCGGAACGTGATGCCGTCAATATGCTGTCGGTGCAGAACCTGTTCCCGGTAACGTTGTCGTCGGACGAAAAGAAAGAGCCGGCATTCAAGCTAGGTTCAGGACGCGTCAAACCGGCGGTCATCGCGGTATTCTATGACCAGCTTTCGTCGCTGATGGCGAACGGGGTTCCACTACTGAGATCGCTCAACATTTTGCGCGACCAGGCAAGTAACCCGAATTTGAAGGGGGCACTTACAGATATCATCGCACGGGTCGAAGACGGCGACACGCTGGCCGACGGCTTTGCACGTCATCCGAAAGTATTCAGTGAAATCGCCGTCAATATGTCCCGCGCGGGTGGCGAAGGCGGTTTCCTTGAAGACGTTCTCAAACGCGTGGCGGTTTTCACCGAACAGCAGGACGAAATGAAATCGCGAACGGTCGGGGCATTGATCTACCCGGCCGTACTGGCTTCGATTGGAACGATCGTTGTCACGGTTCTCATGGTCTTTTTTGTACCCAAATTCGGCACTCTATTCGACTCGCTCAAAGCCAACGGTGAGCTTCCCTGGGCAACGGAATGGCTTTTGTCTTTCAGTAACGGCCTGCAGAAGTACGGAATCCTGATTGTGCTGTTTTTGGCGGCACTTTATGCCGTGATGCGTG
>JBCCFB010000294.1:0-7588 GCA_039029995.1 Planctomycetota bacterium | reverse complement strand
GTCGCACTGCTTAGAGAAGCTGTCCCCCTGCATAGCCGCATGTGGAGTCGGTTTCTAGCGAAGGTACGCGGTGTTGTTCCACAGATGGAACGTGAAGGGAGAATGGACCTGGTTCGCCAGCTCGACACAAGTTCACGGTTTAACTTTGATTTTGTCGTTCTAATCTCTCTATCAACAGCCATTGCCGGACTCGGCTTGATCGACAATTCTGCGGCAGTCGTCATCGGTGCGATGCTCGTCGCGCCACTCATGACTCCGCTTGTCGGCACTGGATTTTCACTTGCGCAGGGAAACGTGGTTCTGGTGCGCACGGCGCTTCGCAGCGTGGCCCTCGGGTTTGCTGTTGCGTTTGGAATAGGAATTCTGCTTGGTCTTCTCATTCCGGGCATCGCTCCTGATGGACACTTGAATAACGAGTTGTCTGCAAGGTGCGAACCGAATCTGCTTCACCTGCTGGTTGCCCTGATCAGCGGAATTGCTGCCGCGTATGCAAATGGCAGAAAGGACCTTGTAAGCGCCCTTCCAGGAGTGGCAATTGCTGCGGCTCTTGTGCCTCCGATTGCGACATCGGGCATCGCATTTTCAATCGGGCAGTTCAAACTAGCCGGCGGAGCATCGCTTCTGTTCTTTACCAACATCGTCGCCATCATATTGGGCACGGCTTTCACATTCTGGATGATGGGCGTGAATACACAGTCCAATGAGAAAGGCGACAAGGAACGAAAACCGGAACGATGGCCGATCATGATTTTTGCCGGCCTGTTTGTCGTATCACTGGCCCTGGCGATCTACCTTCCATCGCAGAACGATCTTGGGGCCGACAATACCTTTGGAATCGAGCCGGCGCCGGTAACCGTCGAAGTCCAGCAACCTGAAGACGATAAAGAGCCGGAGAGTGAACCGTCTGACGCCGAATCTGACGAAGAGTCTGACGCCGATTCTGATGACGGAAACGAACCTGAATCGACCGGCGACGATTCGCCTGAGTCAGCAACTGATCCCTCTGCAGCAACCTCAAATATCGTCAATGAATAGCCCCGGATCGAATCGAAGATTCGCTCAACTCGAAGATGATAGAGTCCACGAAGGTTTTGCCGTACTGCAGAGAGCAGGGGAGTGGCTTACCTCACTCGGCCGCCGACAGCGAATTACCAACACAACCTTCGATAACTACAGCCTGTGGCAATCTGATGGCGACAACTACGCTGTCCTCGAATCCGATAGAGTTGTTGCCGTCGCGACGTTAAGGCTCGAGGTCTTAAAGGACTGGCCGGACTATTCAGAGTGCGGGCCCAGCCTCATGCTCAGGGGACTTGCCACCGACCCGGATTTCCGTGGAAGCGGAGCTGGAACATTTGCCATCGACCAAATCAAGTCGCTGCGAATGGACGAAGGCGACATCTACCTTGATTGCGTGAGCGATTTTCTGCCGGACTACTACCAGCGTCATGGATTTGAGACTATCGATCAGCGGATCCTGAATTGTCCCGATGAGCCGCCTTACGACATTACGTTGATGCAGTTCGCAAGGCCGTAGCCCTCACCGTCCGCCGCCCGCAAATGCGTGAAGCACTGCAGGTCAAAGCTAAAAAAAGCCATCGACATCCTGGCGATTCGCAAACCGGTTATTGATTTGCCGCAATAAACTTCTCTAACAGAGAGCCGGTGGATCGTGCCATTTGCGCTGAATTGCGATCTGAGTGAACATGGTTGCGACCGCGAGCGGCCAGTTCGCGCCGATATTCATGGTCGGTCAGCAGACTCGCCAGCATGTCGCACAAAGAACCGGCGTCATTTGGCGCGCAAAGCCTGCCACCACCTGAAGACTCGATAATCTCTGGAAAACAGGCGTGGTCCGGCTGCACGACGGGAACACCTGCCGCCATCGCTTCCAGTACGTAAAGCCCCTTGGGCTCCAGAAACTCTGTCGGCACGGACAGCACATCTATCGAGTGGAGAAACTCCAGCTTTTCATGACGCTCAATTGCACCGACATACTCGTAGCGCTCATTCAGCCCCGCATCATCGAGCTTTTTAAACTGGGCATCGGCATAACTCTGGTTGTCAGGCCCGAGCCAACCTGCAATACGAAGCCTGACACCTTGCCCGCGACAGGCAGGATGGTCCTGCATTTCAATAAAGGCATCGACAAGATTGTGCAGCCCTTTCTGTGGCGCCAACCTTGCGAGATACCCGACCGTAGGCGATCTCCCTTCAGCAAGCCCCGGATGCTCAGCCTCAAAGTCTTCGACGTTCAGCCCGAGCGGTGTCACGTGAATCCGCTCCGGCTCGATGTCGAAGTACCGGCTCATGTATTCACGGAAGAACTGGCTATGAACGATAAACCCGTCGACTTTTTTTGCGACCCCTTTGATCAGCGACATGCACTCTGACTTGAAAGGCTCATCGAGGCTATCCAGAAATACATCGTCGCCCTGCAGTGTGACCAGCACGGGAATGCCCAGCTGTTTTTTGATCTCAGGAATCGCTCCGCCGATCAGGATGTTTGTAAAAACAACAAGGTCCGGATTTTGTGAGGCCATCCATTTCGTCAACCGGCGAACCTCTTTGCGCTGATTTCCCTTGGCCCCTTTGAGCATGGAGACCGTCAACTGCCCGAGCGCTTTCGGGTCGATTTCAATCGCTTTCGATGTAACGCGTCGAATCAGCTTCGGGTTGTCAAGAAAACGGTCCAGAAACGAAGGCACGAAACGTAACCACGGCATCTTCTGCTGGAGAAAGACATTGATGCCGCCGAAGAAAACCTGATCGACACTGACATCAGATTCGTCAGTCCGGATCGGTGTGTAGGTCGGGACGAGCTGCACATCCCAACCTGCCTTTGTCAGTGCCGCCGCCAGCGCGTTGTCGTGCATACAACTGCCGCAATACATGCCGCCCGCGCCGGCTGTCAGATAGATTATTCGGGCGTCATTCATCTTTTACCGTCCGCAAACATAGGCAGGACACAACGACAAACAATTTCCGGGACTGCGCAATCAGGCAACCAGCGATGCGCTGTGTTTGCTACTGCACGCATCGACGATCGACTTGCAAACGGCATCCGCCTGCTCGCCAGTCAACGTCGCCTCACCTGAGCGCAGGACGACCGAAAGCAACAAGCGTTTTTTGCCTGCGCCATCTTTCTTCTCGTCGCGGAAAGTCTCTTTGTATTGAATCGACTCCAGCAGTTCTCCTCCGGCTGACGTAACCGTCTCGCGGAGATCAGCCCAGTGCACGCTGTTATCGACGATGAAGTTGAAGTCACGCGAAACCGGCGGGAACGGGCTCTGATTGACATGACGGGGAACAAGAACAGCAACCTCTTCGAGGAGGTCCATATCCAGTTCTGCTACCGCAGCCCCTGACCGGAGCCCGAACATTTTGCGACCCGCGTCAGAGACTTCACCGATCCAGCCGAACAAAGTGCCGCCGATTTTAAGCTCAGCCGACCTGGACACGTCCAGTACTTCGTGATCGCACGGACCAACTTCGACAGATACGGCTGGATTGAGCCGATTCACAAGGTGCTCGACAACTCCCTTTAGTGAGAAGTAGTCGCGACTGCTGATAATCGCAAGTTTCAACGGCTGCGTCGGAAGCTCATCTTTCGAACCACCTGGAAGATAGACTTTAGCCGTTTCGAACAGCTCGACATCAGTATTGAACCGGTAGTCGTTGATGCGACGAGCCTCGAGCATGCTCGGAAGGACGCTACGACGAAGAAGATCTACAGCACCTATATTCTGCGAAGCCCGCTCAAGCACACCCAGCATCGGTTGGCTGATCGACATCGGCTCATTAGCTGACCACGGGCTGAAAGCCGCGGACCAGACTTCCGGGACGACGCTCGGCGTCATTGCTTCGTCAAATCCGGATGCGGTAAGGACATTTCGAACCGTACCCATGACTCGATCGGCAGGCAGACGATAGGACGCAGCCATCGGAACACTGGCCGTATCGGGCACTTTGTCATAACCGTAAATCCGACCGACCTCCTCAACCAGATCGACTTCACGAGTAATGTCTTTCGTCCGCCAGCCAGGCACGGTAATCGTAATGCTCGACTCGTCACTGGAACCGACGGTCATCCCGAGTGCATTCAGAGTTTTCGGAACGAATTCCGCAGGTATATCAATACCCAGCACTCGCTGTAGCTGATCCAATCGCAACGTCACCTGCGGAAGCTCTGCAGGCGGGGAGCCGACATCAATAAATCCGTCCAGCAGTTCACCGCCGGCCATTTCCAGAATCAACTCGCAGCATCGCCGGCTGGCCCAGTCGATGTTGTGAGAATTGACATTGCGCTCAAAGCGGAAAGATGACGGGCTGTGTAGATTCAAACGGCGGGCTGCGTTTCGCACAGTCAGGGGGTCGAACCACGCCGCCTCAAGCAGAATGTCAGTTGTCGCATCGCTGACCTCGGAATCTGCGCCGCCCATAACGCCACCGATACATACCGACTCTTTCGAATCGGCGATCATGCACATCCCCGGCTGCAGCTGATATTCCTTGTGATCGATCGCGGTGAACGTCTCACCTTCGGCTGCATCGCGAACAATGATCTTTCCGTCATTGATTTTTCCGAAATCAAATGCGTGCAGCGGCTGTCCGCACTCGAACAGAACGTAGTTCGTCGCATCGACAACGTTGTTTACGCTTGCTACGCCGATTGCCTCGAGTCGCTTGACCAGCCAGTCAGGGCTGGGACCGACTTTGACACCGCGAATCAGCCGCGCTGTGTAACGCTGACAGAATTCGGGGCATTTGATCTCGATATCACAAACGTCGGAAATCGACTCCGTAGACGTTTCCGGAGCAGGCTCAGGGATTGCCAGAGGCAGATCATAAAGAACCGCGATTTCACGCGCTACACCGATATGCCCCAGGCAGTCCGGGCGATTACTCGTCACCTCAAGATCGATCGCCCTGTCGCCACCGACCTCATCGGTTCCCTCGTGATTCAGTCCGGACATCGTCAGGCGGTCAACCAGATCTTCGTGGCTCATTTGCAGATCCACGTATTGCGACAGCCAGTCCCACGAAACAATCATCAGGCAATTCCTGTTTTCTTTTAACTATGTCTATCTGCGCGATTGAGAATGCGCAGTTTCAATCGTCGTCTATCTTGTTATGTCTGCTTGTTGTTGTGTCAGCTTGCGTCGACTTGTTCTTACACGTCGTCGCAGTCCAGAACTGACACGGTTCTAGAACTGACGCAGAAAGCGAACGTCGTTGGTGTAGAGGTAGCGGATATCAGTAATTCCGTGCCTGATCATGCACAACCTTTCAACGCCCAGCCCGAAGGCGAAACCGCTGACGGCCTCGGGGTCATAGCCGACTGAAGCAAGCACGTTGGGATCAACGATTCCCGCACCTCCGAACTCGACCCATTTGCCGTTCCAGTAGTAATCCGCTTCGACGCTTGGTTCGGTAAACGGGAAAAACGACGGACGGATCCGCACAGGAACTTCGTCACCGAGATAGCTGGAAGCAAACAGCTTCAGGACTGTCTTCAAGTCCGCGAGCGTGACATGCTTGTCCACCATCAGGCCTTCCATCTGGTGGAACATCGGATAGTGAGTCGCGTCCGCGGTGTCAGGCCGGTAAACGCGGCCCAGCGAAATAATCCGGACCGGCGGCTTTGTGGTTTCCATCACCCGAATCTGTACCGTAGAAGTCTGGCTGCGGAGCAGCAGGTTGTTTTCGCCGGGAACGAAACCCTGCTGCGAGCCGGCCACCGAGATATAGAAGTTATCCAGCGGATCTCGAGCTGGATGTGCGTCGGGAATATTAAGCGCCTTGAAATTGTGCCAGTCATCCTCGATCTCAGGTCCATCGGCCGGCGTAAACCCCAGCCGTCCCATGATGTCTTTCAGCTCTTCTATCGTCTGTGTGATCGGATGAAGCCTTCCGGTCCGATGAATGCTCCCGGGGAGAGTCGCATCGAACTGCGGATCGCGCATACGGCCTCCAGTCGCTCCCCCTGACAATCTCGCTTTGGAAGTCTCAATCGCCTCATCAATCGCCGAACGGACTTCCTTGAGCCGTTTACCGGCAACCGGCTTGTCCTGCTTTTCGAGCGAACCGAGTTTTTTCTGAACGGCTTTAAAGCGTCCGGACTTGGCTCCTACAAACTCGATCCGCGCGGCTTCAAATTGGTCGGGGTCTGCCGCATCCTTGAACGCCGACGTCGCGGCGGATTCAAGCTCATTCAGTTCGTTCAGGAAATCGTCAATCGGAATGGCTGCGGACGACATGATTCTTCGGTCACTATTTGTTGGATTATTGATTCGGTTTGTTGATGCGCGACAAAACCGAAGCGCGTTGAAAACACAAAAAAAGGAAAGACGGCCAACCGGCAAGTCTTTCCTGAATATATCAGAGCACGGTAAATATCCGTGTTAAGCCAGTGAACTCTTAGCTGTTTCGACGATCGAATCAAAACCCGCAGGATCACAGACGGCAATTTCCGCCAGGCTTTTTCGATCCAGTTCGACGTTCGCCTTCTTCAGCCCGTTGATAAACTGGCTGTAGCTGATTCCCCGCATCCGGCAGGCGGCATTGATGCGGATGATCCACAGACGGCGGAAGAGGCGCTTGCGGTTTTTTCGATCCCGGAAAGCAAAAACGCCGGCGCGAATAAGAGTCTCTTTGACGGTACGAGTAAGTTTCTTACGACCGCCGACATAACCTTTTGCTCTTTTACGAAGCCTTTTCTTGGCCTGGGTGCGAGCTGCACCTTTACTTGTACGCATTGCTCATTTCTTTCTTTTTGAGGTTTGGCCCCGAACCACCGTCCGGAGTTGACTGCCAGGAACCATTCAAAGTGTGCTTCTTAATTAGAAGCTCCGGATCACCTAGGAGCTGTACTTACCCAGCGAACGGCGAACCGTTTTTTCCATGCAACCGTCGAGCGTTCTTGTGCCACGCAGGTTGCGGGTACGCTTGGAGCTCATCCGGACGTTCCGGTGACTTTTACCAGCGGCGCGATGCTTCGCTTTGCCAGTCGCCGAAAGCCGGATACGCTTCTTCGTACCCTTATGAGTTTTCATTTTTGCCTTGGTCATTTCTCGTCGCTTTGCGTGAGTGACTTGGGTGGTAACGCCGATCCTTCAGGTGCGGAAATCGCACTGAACAAGGCTGTTGTCGGACACCATTCCGGCCCACAAACCTACGAAGAATCGAATCGAGGATTTTACGGACTCCCTTTCGCTTTCGAAAGGGGATTTAAGTTGACGCCGGAAAAGAACCGGAAAATAGACCGCTGGTTCGGCTAATAACCGACCGCCAGCTCATCTTCGTCGATTTTTTCAAACGGCGAATCAAAGGGAAGCGGCGTATCAAAGGGCACATCCATCTCATTCCGGAGATAGAGCTCATTGAACTCTGTCATTCCTTTTGGCCAGATGTGAAACGGTCCTGTTCTCCAGCCAATTTTCCACTGGCCAACTATTCCCTTATCGGTGATCTGACCGAAGTACTCTACCTGATGCTTGCCAACATATTGCTTTACCCAACTGGCCACTCCGGACTCCACGAACAGCTGAGCCTGCTGCGATTGACCAAAACCGTACAAAGCCTGAAT
>JBCCFB010000293.1:0-7604 GCA_039029995.1 Planctomycetota bacterium | reverse complement strand
GTCTGATGGTTCGCTCGCGTCTTCTATACGCGAGCTTGAGATACTGCCAGCAATGTTGCTGGCTGTCATTCCAATTATCAATCCGGTATCGCGCCGAAGTAGCAAATCGTGGGCGTTGTCTGCGGTGTCGGCTTCCATTGTTACGACGATCGGCGCGGCACGGTCATTTGATCAGGCAGTTGCGATTGGCCTCGGCGTTCACATTGCAGTGCTAGGTGCAATGGTTGTAAGTCTTGTTTTCCGTGATCGTTTTGCAGTCTACCTGCGTCTGCTTGTTGCCGGGGTGATACCGGCTCTCGCTATTGCGGCGGTGGTGACGGCTGTTTCTTCGAGTTTCGTTTCTTTTCAGGTCGCGGCGTTGTACTCGCTGGCTCTGACCGCTGCCGGCGTAGCGGTTTTTGCGCTCTATCGGATCAAGTTTTTTCTCTGCAGTAGTTCGATGACGACCGGCGCGTTCATTGTCAGCGGAGTGTTCTGCATTCCTGACGTGACGGCGCCTCAGTACGAGCGACTGGTGACCAATATCGAAATCGGCCTTGCTTGTTTCACGCTTGCCGTTGTTGTCAGTTGTTTCAAGGCTGGACTGGGAGGAAGGGTTCGAAAGCAGTTCAATCGTCTAGTCAACGAATTCAGGACGTCGTTGCAAACTGCAGAAATCGAGAACCCGGAGTTCGAGACGGTACTTCAGCGCGACTAGATGATGTCCTTCAGGGCTGCATCGATGCCGGTGAATTCGAACTGAAAGCCATCCGATAAAGCTGCTTCCGGAACGACGCGCTGCGACATGAACAGCTCGTTGGCGAATTCACCGGCAACCAGCCGTACGCCGAAACGCGGCGCCGGCAGAAATGCCGGGCGGCCGACTGCCCGCGCGAACGCTTTGGTGAACTCCCTGTTGGTGACCGGATTGGGAGCGGTGGCATTGTAGACTCCCTGCGCCGGTTCATTGTGGATCGCCCAGTGAATCAATCCGGCAACGTCTTTCACATGGATCCACGGCATGTAATGTCTGCCGCTTCCCAGGGGGCCACCCAGGCACCATTTGAATAGCGGAAGCAGGGAACCGATCGCGCCGCCTCCTTTGCCGAGCACAATGCCGATTCGCAGGATCACGATTCTTATGTCGTGACCTTGCAGGCGTTCTGTTTCAAGCTCCCAGTCACGGCAGATATCGGAAAGGAATCTATCGCACGGCGGAGATTCCTCGGTAATGACCCTGTCGCCTTCGTCAGGGTAATAACCTACAGCGGATGCCGAAACGAATACCCGCGGCTTGCGCGGTCGAGCGAGGATAGCATCGACAAGCCTTCGCGTTCCGACGATTCTACTTTCACGGATCGCCTGCTTCTTTTTTGCAGTCCATCTTGCGGCAACGTTGTCGCCCATCAGGTTGACGACGGCATCGATGTCCTCGTGGGAAGAGAGTTCGGGCGGCCTGTTGGCGTCCTGCCACTCAACAGCATCAACAATTCTGTTGCCGAGCTTCTTTCTTGCGCGTGCGGCATTTCTCGTCGTCACGATGCAGCGGGTTGAGTCTTCGTTCAGCTTGTCGAGCAGGTAACCACCGACAAACCCGGTTCCACCGGTAATGAGAACTTTCAAAGGATTGTTATCCATGGCATCTAACTATCTATTGCACCTAAGTTGATTTCAACGCCATCGCTGAAAGGTAAATCTAGCTATCAGTCTTCTGACCGGGGGGTGCGTTTTGTCGTTTACGTCTTTTCTTCCGTCTGGCTCCATGGGGCAGCCACCAGAGGTAGATGCCGGTAAACCAGAGCCCGAGCAGAATCAGACCATTGGGTAGGAAGAGCCAGAGCTTGGCGGCGTCGGCAAAAAAGGAGCCGTCGTGCAGAGATTCAATCAGGTCGCTTCGTCGGTAGGTCGAGGAAAGAACAGTGCCGTCTTTCAAATCGATCTGGACCTCCCAGCGATTGTTGCATTGAACCTTGACGATTCCTTTTCCGGGTCTTACGTCAAGTCGATCGACGTCCTCCCAGGTTTTGACTTCGGCTTCGGCGATTGCCGATGTGCTGGCGAGAACTTCGTCCCAGGTTATCCCCGGATCTCCGGGAGTACCCCGTTGCGTCGGCGGTTGCACCCAGGAGACCTGCTTTTTTACTTGCAGAAAGATCCCTGTAACGATAACCAGCAGAAGTGGCAGGCAGGTAATCAGTGCACCCCAGCGATGCAGCTTTCTTGACCAGCGATTGAAGTTCCAGCTCATTCGTGAACCTGAATTTGGCGCGCCACTTACCGGTCAGTGCAGAGATTGTTGACAGGTCGGTACCGCTGAATTGTGAAGCTTGAAACGAACGGGCCGGCGGGAGGCAAAGCAACCGGTTGCAAAACCAGCCGTTTCTAACGACATATTCTAGCTTTTGTCGCGGCCTGACATACCGGTGGGAGTTTGAACGGGCTGTTGGCCGGTGTTAATATGGAAAGAAGACGGCATTCTGCCGGTCACGCGTGGCCGGACAAAAACTCGAGCATCTGTTTTCGGGCCTGTTGGAATTAGCAGGTCCGTTTGTGTTCGTGTTTGTTCTGTCGTCCTTATTCGCCGACGTCCGTTGCTTCCTTTCACCCCATCTGGATTTGCAATGCAAATGACCCGACAACGATTGAACCACTTCCGCATTATGGTTCAGAAAACGACTTTTCTGATCGTCACAACTATCTGTCTTCTTTTCGGCAATGCAGTTCTTTGCAGCACTGTGTTGGCTCAGGAACTGCCGCCGGAACTCAAGGTGCCTTCCGATTGGGCGGATCTTATCGACTGGCGTTCGATCGGCCCCGCCAACATGAGTGGGCGTATCACTGCTCTGGCAGTCTATGAAGAAGACCCGTGCCTCTGGTGGGCGGCGACTGCCTCAGGTGGATTGCTGAAGACCACCAACAACGGGGTCACTTTCGAACATCAGTTTGATTCCGAAGCAACGGTATCGATCGGAGATGTACAGGTTGCTCAATCCAATCCGGATGTGATCTGGGTGGGAACTGGAGAAGGCAACCCGCGTAACAGCGTCTCATGGGGTGATGGCGTCTATAAATCAACCGATGGAGGCGAGACCTGGGAGAATATGGGGTTGAAAGAAATCTTCCAGACCGGTGCGCTCGCGATTCATCCGGAAGATGAAAATGTCGTCTACGTCGGTGCGCTGGGTCGGCTGTGGGGACCGAACCAGGAGCGTGGCCTCTACAAGACAACTGACGGCGGGGAAACCTGGAATAAAGTTCTTTATGTCAACGACCGGACCGGCGTAATTGATGTTCAACTGAATCCTTCAAATCCTGATGAGATTCTGGTCGCAACGTATGAACGAAAACGTGATGGATTTGACGGAAACGATCCTGCCGTGAAATACGGTGAGGGATCGGGAATCTACAAATCAACCGATGGAGGTGAGTCGTTTACTCGTTTGAGTGAAGGCCTGCCGACATGCAAGATGGGCCGGATCGGTTTCGACTACTACCGCGCGGATCCGAATTACATCGTTGCCATTATTGAATCAGAGAAAATTGCGACCGAGCCCGATGACCAGCCATACGGTGGCTTTCGTGCCGAGGACGCCGACGTTGGCGCAAAGATTACCGACATCACCGGCGACGGCCCGTTTGAGGCAGCAGGTGTTCAGGAAGAAGACATCATCGTTTCGATGGATGGTGAAATCCTGAGTTCATACGACGAGCTGATTACCGAAATGCGCAAGCGTCGTTCGGGCGACCGGGTTACTCTTCTCGTTCTTCGTGATCGTGAAGAAATGGAGATTGAAGTCGAATTCGGAAAACGACCGGAAAATGGTCGCAGCCGGCAGAATGACTTCACAGGAACACTCGGCGGTCAGTCAGCGAACCGGCAGGACCAGCAGGGCCCTGAAGGCTTTGAGTATGGCGGCGTCTATCTTACTGAAAATGGTGGAGAATCATGGGAACGCATTAACACGCTGAATCCGCGTCCGATGTACTACAGCCACATCCGGTTTGATCCATCGGATCGGAACTACATTTATGTCTGCGGAACGAGTCTGTACAAATCTTCAGATGGCGGAGAGACCTTTACCGGAGACGGTGGAACTGACGGAATTCACGTTGACCACCATGCGTTGTGGGTAGACCCGAGTGACGGCCGTCACATCATCCTCGGAAACGATGGTGGTATCTATGTAACGCAGGACCGGATGACTCACTGGCACCATCACAACAAGATGGCGATCGGGCAGTTTTATCACGTCGGTGTTGACGCGCGGATGCGCTACAACGTCTACGGCGGGCTGCAGGACAATGGCAGTTGGGGTGGCCCCTCGATTTCGCCGACAGGGCAGGGGATCGTCAACTCGGACTGGTTCCGCGTAGGCGGAGGTGACGGATTCATCACGCTTGCCGATCCCGATGACGCTGATCAGATTTACTTTGAAAGCCAGAACGGCGGCATGGGGCGGATCAATCTCCGCACCGGAGCACGTGGATTTATTCGTCCGCGGGCACCGCGTGGAAGCGGCATTCGATATCGCTTTAACTGGAAGTCGCCTTTCATCCTTTCGCCGCACAATTCCCGCGTGTACTACAGCGCAGGAAACCATGTGTTCCGGTCTTTTGATAAAGGTAATGACATCAAGCAGATCTCTCCGGTGATTACCAATACAGACCGCGGTGCCGGCAGTGCACTTTCGGAATCGCCTGTGCAGGCTGGTGTCATTTATGTCGGGACAACCGACGGCGCTGTCTGGATGACCGATGACGGTGGAAATAACTGGGAACCCCTCTACTACGTTCCTGAGAGCGACGAAGAAGAGGAGTCCGAAGAGGGTGAAGAGTCTGCAGAAGAATCTTCCGAGGCTACCGATGAAGAAGGTTCAAGTGAAGAAGCTGCAGAAGTAGAGCCTGCGACTGAAGCGGCAGGCGAATCCAGCGCCGAAGAGGGCGATGACGAAGAAGCTGCCGAAGAGGCCGGTGATGCAATGGAAGGCGATGGTGTTTCCGGCAGCTGGACAGGTCGCATGATGGATGACCGGATTCCGGAAGACCGCGCTGAATTCAGTTTTACGTTCAACATGAACGAGAACGGAGCCATTACCGGCGAAATGGAATCCATGCGTGGTGGAATGCAGGAGCTTTCCGGTACGTATAACAAGGAAACCGGTGCGATCAGCTGGACTGTCGAAACCAGTCGTGGCGAACGCGAATACGACGGGAAAATCGAAGGTGGAAAGATCAGCGGAACGATGAGTGCCGGTGGCGGTCGATTCGAAGTCGAATTTGAAGCTGAGCGGGACAAAACGTCTCGCAACGTTTCACGTCGAATCCTCGTTCCTTCTGTTATGTCTTTTGTCGCAACACTGGAAGCCGGTGCGTATAGCTCGGAAGATCCTGTTTCAGGCAGCTGGGAAGGCACCGTCACCGGAGATGAATTGCCGGGCGGTTCGCTGGACTTTACTTTTGAACTGACTTTGGAAGACGAAACCAAGGTTACCGGTACAGTTTCTTCAGCGATGGGTGATCTTCAGATTGATGAAGGTTCCTTTGATGCTGATGAAAAAGCCATGCGGTTTGTTGCCTACGATCCTGACAACGACATGGATCTCATTTTCGAGTGCAAACTCGACGGGGATTCGCTGGCGGGCACCGTGGGAGACTCGGCTGGTCAGATCGAATTTGACTATACAGCTACTCGAACTTCCAAGCCGGATTCAGCTGAGGAAGCCGAAGAGATGGTTGAAGAAGAGCCGGCTGAAGCCGAACAACAGGGTTCCGACGAGCAGGCAGTCGAAGAAGAAGCTGACGAAGAGGCTGCTGCTCAAGAAGCCGTAGCTGGTGACGAGGACATCTGTGGAACCTGGAATGCAACGATTGAAAGCGATGATATTCCCGGTGGAAGCATGGAATTCTCCATCGAATTCGCGCGGAAATCCGGCAAACTGACCGGCGTGTTGAGTTCGATGATGGGCGAACTTGAAGTCGATGGAATCGAATACGACGCTGAGAAGAAAACTCTGAAAGCTACCGCATACGAGCCGGAAGCTGGAATGGAAATGGACATCGAAGCGACCATCAACGGCGAATCGGTCGAAGGCCGTATTATTGCCGGCGGTGGTCAGATGGAAATCGAGTTCACCGGCGAACGCGTGTCAGGTCCGGAAGCTGCCGAAGAAGAGGCCGCAGACGATGCGGACGAAGAGGTCGTCGAAGAAGAGCAGCAGGAATCGCTTTCAGACGAAGCGCCGGCGGCCACAACCGATGATCCGGTTAGCGGCCAATGGACCGGAACCTTGATGCGTCCGGATGGAAATGAAGGCGATCTTTCTGTGAACCTGAAGCGCGAAGGCTCAAACATCACCGGAACCTTTGAGACATCGCGCGGCGAAGGTGAAATTACCGATGGCAGCTTTGACGCTGAGAAAGGTGCTTTGACACTGGTGTCTGAAAACGACAACTTCTCTTTGGACTTTGTCGGCAAAGTTGAAGGCAACTCCTACAAAGGAGAAATGGAATTCAACGGTGGCCAGTTCAGCATGGAATTTGAATTGACACGAACTTCAGCGCCGGCGGTTGCTGAATCGCAACCGCAGCAGCGTCAAGGACGAGGTCAACGTGGCGGTCGTCGAGGCCAGCGCGGGGAAAGTTCATCATCCGGTGAGACACTCGCTGATTTGATGCCCGGACCTCGTTGGGTGAGTTCGATTGAAGCTTCTCATCATGAAGAGGGGCGAGTCTATATTTCTTTCGATGGACACCGCAGCAATGACGATATGCCGTACGCATTTGTCTCTGAGGATTTCGGCAAGACATGGCGTTCAGTAGTCGAGTCGTTGCCGGAAACAGCCGGTAGTGTTCGAGTGCTTCGCGAAGACATTGAAAACGAAAACCTGTTGTTCCTTGGCTGCGAATTTTCGGCATGGTTCTCACTGGACCGCGGTCAGACATGGGCGAAGTTCACAGGACTGCCTACAGTTGCAGTACACGAGCTTGCTGTTCATCCGCAGGCCGGTGAGATTGTTGCTGCCACACACGGTCGCAGCATCTGGATTGCAAATATCGAGATGTTGAGAGAAACGACTGCATCGACGCTGAGTTCGGCCGCTTATCTTTACCAGCCATCGGATGTTATTCGCTGGCAGCGAGCTGCTAGTCGCGGCGACGCTGGAACCCATGTGTTCCGCGGAGAGGACGCTTCTCGCGGAGCTATGCTGCAATATTCCCTTGGCGAAAATGCACGTACGCTCGAACTGACTGTTTCCACCTGGGACGGAGAAATCATCAAACGATTTGAGGACCTGGAACGTACACAGGGTCTGCACCAGGTCGAATGGGATTTGCGTCGTGATTCCGGTGGCAATCGAGGTGGTCGTCGTGGCGGTGGTGCTACCGGCAGCACCGGATCCTACGTCGTCACTCTCACCGTGGACGGGCAAACGTTGACTCGTAAGCTCGACATCGTGGCCGATCCGGAACGTCCGGATGACGCGGTGCAGCAGGATGAAATGCTCGAGTATTTTCTGGAACTCGGGGAAGGCGCTGAAAACGACCGAAATTAGCGTGAAATCTGCAGCCTGAATTCACATGACGACGGTGTGGGCGATTCTGCGGTGTTTTTACCGCAGAATCGC
>JBCCFB010000292.1:0-7726 GCA_039029995.1 Planctomycetota bacterium | reverse complement strand
TTCCGACTGATGAATCTGTCGTGGTCAATCAGGCGTTGGCTGATGAACTATGGCCGCCGGAAGACGGCGAAATAAATTCCTACGATCAATTCGAGCTGACTCTGCGGATTCCCAAGCCGGTTTCGCTACCGGCTGACAGCGCTCTCGGGCAGACTGATGGCTTGATCGAAAGTCTGGTCCGTCTGAAGATCTCGAAAGTTATCCCCAACGAGAGCCTTGGAAGATTCGCACTGGCGCCGACTCAAACTGAGAGCCCGAACATTTTCGTTTCGATCGAACTACTGCAAGACGCACTCTCACGATCAGCTTTGCAACACAAATCAGATGACGCGCAGGCCAACGCAATCCTGATCGCTGGAAGCGGAGATTCGCCTCCCGACGAAACGGTCTCTGCACAACTGAAGGCGTCGTTGCGACCGACGCTCGAAGATTGCGGCCTTTCGCTTAAACGAGTGACGCAGGAATTCACCGAAGCGAATCGAGATCCGGAACAGGTTTTTGACTATTGGAGCATTTCGTCTGACCAGATGGTCATCAGCGATGAACTTGCTGACGCGATAACGGCAACGTTTCCTAATGCGCGGCCCGCATTCACGTATCTTGCAAACGATATCCGCATTGCCGGAAGTAATTCGGGTGTACCGTTCTCGATGGTTTCAGCGATCGACTTCGATGACGACTACCGGCTGACGTCGACCGATGGAAGCTCGATCGAAACATTGAAGGATGACGAAATTGTCCTCAATCGCTGGACGGCCGAAAATATCGGAGCGAGTGTGGGTGACGAGATCGAGATCACTTTTTATGAACCGGAGACGACTCACGGAAATCAAGTTGCCGGTGATGCGACGTTTACACTCGCCGCGATCGCGGAGTTGACCGCGCCGGTTCAGCCGTTTCGTTTTCGCCGCGGCGAGTTACGTTACGCTCAGTTTGCTGAACGACCGACTATGGCCAACGATCCCGATCTGACTCCGGAAGTTCCGGGCGTAACCGACTCGGCTTCGATCCGGGAATGGCAGTTGCCGTTCAATACGGCTGAAAGGATTCGGCCGGAAGATGATGACTACTGGAATGACTATCGCACCACGCCCAAAGGATTTGTAACACTGGAAGCAGGGCAGGGGCTCTGGCACAGCCGGTTCGGTGAAGTTACGTCGTTCCGGATTCCGGCTACGTCGGGTACGCGGGAAGAGATGGAGCAGAGGCTGCTCGATCACTTCGTTGAAAATTCATCACAGCCCGGGTTTCATCTGGTGCCTGTCAAAAGGCAGGCGATTAAGGCTTCGTCCGGTTCGACTCCGTTTGACGTTTTGTTTCTCGCGCTCAGCATGTTTGTGATTGCTTCTGCTCTCGCGCTGGTGTCACTGCTCTTTCGGCTCGGCCTGCAGACGCGGGCTGCAGAAGTTGGCGTAATGAAGGCAGCGGGGATCGAGTCAAAAACAATACTGGGCATCTGGCTGCGCGAGATGATGATGGTTTGTGCGTTTGGTGCTGTGATCGGAATACTGATCGGCGTCGGCTATGCGGCTGTAATGATCTACGGGCTACGCAACTGGTGGGTCGGAGCAATCGGGCAGCCGTTTATCGAACTGCATATCGGATGGATCAGTCTCGTCGTTGGGTTGCTGAGTGGTGTGATCGTCTGCCTGATTACGATCTGGTGGTCCTTGCGTTCGAATCGCAACCAGCCGGTCCGAGAGATGTTGGCCGGAAAACTCGAAGAAGATACAAAAGCAAAACAGGCAGCAGGCTGGACGAAGTTTCTGGTGCCAGTTCTGATCGTCGGCGCAATCGGGCTTTCGGCCGCAGCGGCTAGTCTTTCAGGAGACGCACAGGCGGGAGCTTTCATGGGTTCCGGCTTTCTTGTGCTTACGGCCATTCTGATCTGGGTCTATCGCTGGTTGCGCTCGCGAAACGTTGACACCAGCGGCGCGATCTTGAACACGGGCCTTGGGCGACTGGCAATCTTGAACGCCAGACGCAATCCGCTGCGAAGTACGTTGACGATTTCGCTCGTGGCCGTAGCAAGCTTTTTGATCGTGGCAGTCAGCTCGTTTCGACTTGCCCCGACTGAATCGGGGACCGCCGGTTTCGACTACATCGCGACGACGAGCCAGTCTCTGGTTGAGGATTTGAACACGGAAGAAGGGCAGAGGGATCTGCTGGGTGAATCGTGGATGCTACCGGCAGAGACACAAACGTATTCGTTCAGATTGAAGCCCGGTCAGGATGCGAGTTGCAATAACCTGTATCAATCGACTCAGCCCCGGGTGCTTGGAGTGTCCGAAAGCTTTGTTTCACGATTTGATGATGAAGCAAATCCGGCTTTCGCCTTTGCGGCCACAACAGCATCTTCTGACGCAGAGAAGGCAAACCCGTGGAGACTGCTGGACCAACCTCAGGACGACGGAGCCATTCCCGTCATCATTGACAAAAACACAGCTAACTACAGCCTGAAGATTTTCGCGACCGGCGGCATCTACGAAGTGGATTACGACTCCGGCGAATCGGTGAAGTTCCGCGTCGTCGGATTCTTGAGCAACACGATTCTGCAAGGAAGCCTGATAGTTTCTGAGAAGAATTTCCGTGACGTCTTTCCGACGGTTTCGGGCTATCGCTTCTTCCTGATCAAGACAGGGCAGGGCGAAGTCGCGGACGAAAGTGATTCAGGCACAGATGATCCGGGTGTCGGCGGGGCGATTGCGACCCTGGAATCGCGACTTGGCATGCAGGGCTTCGATGCCAGACCTGCCGAACGGACTTTGCGCGAGTACATGTCGGTGCAGAATACTTACCTGAGTACTTTTCAGTCATTAGGACTGCTCGGGTTGTTGCTCGGTACGTTCGGGCTGGGTGCCGTACAGATGCGCAGTGTGCTTGAACGAACGCGCGAGCTTGGTTTGATGCGCGCGGTTGGTTTTGCCCGGTCGCGGCTCGCGCAGATGATTCTTTTGGAAAATACGTGGCTGCTGCTGATCGGCCTGGCTGCGGGGCTTGTGTCAGCGATCTGCGCTACGCTTCCGCATTACTTTGTCGGAGCGGCTTCGCTGCCTTGGTTACAGCTGGCCGGTATGTTCGCCCTGGTTGTTGTCGTCGGACTGGTCGCCGGCTTGCTGGCATCGCGGCTGGTGAACCGGATTCCGCTTCTTGATTCCCTGCGCTAAGAGTCTGGCCGTTTGTGGGCTGATGTTGTTCTGACAAAGGTTCACGCAGAGCCGCTGAGACGCAGAGTTGAGGATCCGCAAGAGAGCGTATAGACCGATGGACGTAACATAATGACTTTTAGCCGTAGATTATGTGCTTGTCGCGTTTTATGATCCGAGCGGCAAGCTCGATGTTTGTTAATCGGCTTTCGATTCTGTTGATATTCCATTCGCCCGGCTGGCTCTGCAAGTTTTACATCCAGCCTATCCATCATTGACTCCGCGTCTCTGCGGCTCTGCGTGCGCCTTTCGCACCACCGATACCGCATTTGAAAGTTGTGAAGACGTGAGTCGATCCGATTGCACTCAGAGTCATGGTTCAGGGTAACGCCCTCCAACCACGGTCTGTTTTATCGGGGTATCAACTTCCTCGTTCAGTCCATCTGCTAATTGAAATCAGAAAGTTTTACTTCCAGCCCCGCCATCATCAACTCCGCGTCTCTGCGGCTCTGCGCAAGCCTTTTACGTTACCGAACCTTTCGGCACTTGCCGTTGTCCTGACGCTTAAGTTAAGATTCATCCACCGAGCCGGTGTGGCGGAATTGGCAGACGCGCTTGATTCAAAATCAAGTTCCCTTTGGGAGTGGAGGTTCAAGTCCTCTCACCGGTACTTCTGATAAAGCAAGGGTTTACGACATTTTTCGTGAGCCCTTTCTTGCTTTAGAATCCGCCGGTTCTGGCGAGCGGTCACCTAAACGGTCACCTAACATATGCTTTCAACCATCTTTTCTGCGTCCAAGTGGGCATAGAAGGTCATGGTGTTTTTTATGTCAGCGTTCCGTATGGTAAAATCGAAGCTTCGTAATTCCTGGCTTTTCGGTGAGTCCGATGAGACTGTCCAGCTTAATTCTAACCTTAGTGTTCGCCGCTTCGATTCTCTGTAGGGCAGAAGCTCAGACGATAGTGGTGAAGGATACGTTGAGCGATACGGAGAACTACATTGATCTTGAGTTAAGTGTCTTGCCCTATGCTTCTGCTGAAAACGGATCGTCTGCGTCTGCACGTATCATAATCTGTATCCAACCGGTTGCCGACGGCATCCTGTCTGCAATCGAGTTGGGGGTGATTTTCGAAGGGGCCGCCAGTGTCCCGAACAACAACCCGCCTGAGGACCCTTTTAACACAGTTTTCGCTGTCTTCGATGAGCTCCCCGGGGTTAGGGAACCAGTGGATAAAGTTGATGTGACTTACAGCTTAGTCGGGTTAGATGTTGGTAATCCCTTAGGGACAGACTTCGGTGGTTTTGATGTGTTCCGTACCACTATCGACGTTAGCGATCAGAAAATTGCTGTTCGGTCGGGCGACACCTATTACTTAACGCTTGCTGCAATAGATAACTCAGGTATTGCGTTTCCCTATGCCCAGGTTTCTTCCAATCAAGGCCAGGTAGTTAATCCGGGTGAGGACTACTTCTTCCTCCGTGGGTTCAATATCGCCCCAGTGCCAGTCGCTAATTTCTACCCGGGTTTTTCTTCCTGGGTTTGCCGCGTCGAGATGCGCCCTGTCCTCGCGACTGAGTCGTTCACTGTTCAAAAAGGCGTCTTGCTAAGTGGCGGGCTCGCAGAGCTCGCTGAGAGCGACAACCAAGATGTCCGTATCGCGCGTGATACTTTCAGTCTTCAATCCCGAGTCGCGTACGAAGTAACCGCGACCAGTCCGTCAGAAGTACCGACTGGTATGTCGTTCACGATCGAGGAGAGTGTGTTCGCTCGTGGAAACGTCACTCGGACGATTGAGTTGTTGGACTTCAATACTGGCGTTTATGAGCCAGTGGATGTTCGGAACGCTTCTAGGTTGGGCGACCGTGTAGACACCATCGTTGTTACAGGTGATCCGACACGATTCGTTCAGCCAGGAACGAGGGTAATGCAGGCTAGGGTGCGATATCAGGGCCCCAGCCCGCGAGCGGCTTTTACCTGTAACGTCGATCAGATTTCCTGGACTGTCGGCGACTAACTGCCCCGTTCAGACGATCTGACTGAGCAACGATGCGATTTCCTTGATGCCCTTATCAAGGTTGTCTAATTTTTCGTTCGCCGAGTCGATGTTACTAGCCACAAATTCTGGCGTCACCGCCGGCCTTAATGGCCTCAAATTTGCCTTGAGAAAGCAATTGTTGCGCGTCGGGAGCATAGGTCCAAAACGGACAAAGGGGAGTCAGACCCGTGGCTTTCGCCGACTAAGGCAGCCAAAGAAGTTGGATACTCGCTGAAGGCGTTTAGCCGGTTTGTTCTGCAGTTCGATGTTGTGCACAACGGCGGATACGCCAAAGATCGCCGATATTAAGCGTCTGAAATCGAGAGACTCAAGCAAAAGCTCGAAGAGCATTACCGCCAGTCAGAGCCAGCACAATGAGAGTCGCAGACGATCCAGGGATTGCAATCGGCCAAGAACGCAGTCTCTAAAAAGAGCTCTTAAATCTTGCGTTCTAAAATCTTGCTACCCGAAGAGAAAAAAGTGCTGCGCGCCCGGTAGGGGCTAGGTAACGAACCCGCGCTTGCAAGAGCGTTAGACTGCCGTGCGCGCGGCACTTTTTGCTTTTGTCGGATCTCCGGTCCGGCAGAAAGGTGTTGGTATGAATACCGTATCTAGCTAGACGTTGTCTTCCGTCGACGTTCAGGTCCCCGAAGTTCAGTTTCGGGTTTACTGGTTTATTCGAAGCCGGATTGAAGAGACCGGCCGCTCTCCGACTCTCGACGAGATATCCAGTTATCTTGGAAACTCGACCAGGACTCGCGGTCCGGGTGCCCGCCTGGTCAAGAAACTGATAAAGCTCGGGCTTATCTATCGCCGCGGCCACGCTCTGCATCTTGTCGGTGTTTACGATGACGAGCCTGCGCCGGTCGACGATTCGTGGGTTACAGACGACTGCACCGAATGGCAACCGGGGGATCCGACGCCCGAAGAGATTCAGGCTCGGGCCGCTCAGATTCGGCAGAAGCGGACTCTGACTGTGCAGACCTGGAACCGGACAATCAACGATAGGGGAGGGCGGGAGCTCTACCCCGTGAGTATCGAGGGCTAACGATCCGATGAAGCGGAGCGGCGGAGAAGGTCCGTCGCTCCATTTGATTATGATACTGCCTGATTGCGCAAATGATTAGTGACGGCATTATTGGTAAGGGTTCGCAACCAGCTTCGGAGTGAGCAGCTATCAGGACAACTGAAAGGGGAGTCGAAAACCGTCGCAAGTACTTCTTGCAGGATATTGTCCGCTTCGGGAGACCTAATGCCGCTTTTGAGGATCCAGTGTCTTATCACGGGGAAATAAAGGCGAATCAGCTTGAACCACGCATGTTAAATATCGTTTACATCGACGACGCTGGAAGCCAACAAATTTTTAGAACCACTGTTCTTCCCTCGTTTTCTAGGCCGTTTTCCTCTTTGTCTCTTACTTCGACTCGCCATAAATTCACAACACAAGCAATTCCTGTTCACTATCATCCGACTTCAACACAAGACGGCTGCCGTTCTGGCTTCGCTCAATGGCGATCTCGTATAGGCGAATTGCTTTGCGAATAACCTCTGTCAATGTATCCGCCTCTGTTTCTCGCTGAATCTTCTCTAGACGTTTTTTAGCTTCCGGCGTCAGCGTAAGATTTAGGCGAACTGATTTCTTCTTCATCAGTTTCTCGTTTTCTTTCCGGAACGATAAATGCGAGAACCAAGATCGTAATCGCAACGATCGCAGTTGTTGCTACCCAAGTCCTGTCATCACCGAACGGGGCATTCAGAAAGCTTCGAGAGACCCAATATACGGCGACGATACCAATGATGGTGATGGCCGAACGTGGATCTCCAAAAAATTGCTTCCTCAAGTCACGAGGGGACAGATCCCAGAAACTAGTTTCTGCGAATTCTGCGTCTTGGATCCCTTTATCCCAATCGAATTCTTCGTGCATCCACGTTTCCCCTTTCCGGGAAAACGTGGATAGAACACATTCGAGAGTCAACCATAATGGTTTCCCCGGAAATGCGAACTACCCTCAATGACAGCGTCCCTCATTACGCGATCGACATTGAATGTCTGTCGGTTGAAGGGAGATCAGGTTGCGATTTATGCCGCTTAAAGACCCGGGAGAGACGCTAGTATGCACCGAGTGAGTCCCTATTGTTGCCCATCAACAGGCACCTGTCAAGTGCCTTTCCAGTGCTACTTGATTTGGCAGCAGGACGCCCCGAATGACTTGGTCTAGTGGAGTGATGAAAAGGTGTACACTAGTAGTGATAGCTTAAAAATACCGCATTTTCCTTGGGTATTCCGTGAGGCTGGCTGGACTTTCCGTTAAAGTGTTGTATTTGTTATACAACAGGAGTAAAGTGTCGAAACTTCTTGAAAGGAGTCGCTGTCACGGAAAACCGGAAAGGTACGCTCACCATGTCAACATTTGGATCACTACTCAAAAAGCGTCGCGGAGAGCTTGAGATTTCCCTTCGGGAGTTTTGTCTGAAGAATGGGTTTGACCCAGGCAACTACAGCAAGCTTGAACGAGGGTTAATGGCCCCGCCGAAGAATATCG
>JBCCFB010000291.1:0-7750 GCA_039029995.1 Planctomycetota bacterium | reverse complement strand
CTCTTGGTCCCACACCAACCATGGCACAACTTGTAGCATAGCCACACACAATACTGGATATCACAACATCCCCCTGTTGGCACAACCAATACCGCGCGACCCGAGTAGCAGGGGACTTTCAGAGTGGCCCACGTTCAGTATCGGACAAAGTACAGTTGCGGGCGACTTGCAATAGCGATCGAGGGAATCCAGCTATTAACTGGCGTCCGACGCTGTGCTTTATGGGAACCGGTGACCAACGCCCGGCTTCTTTATTCAACTCGGCTGGAGTTGTCACGATAGCTCCCAACTATCCTCCGCCCGCACCACCGTCAGAGGTTTCTGTCGCAGAAGCGGCTTCGTCAGCCAGTTGCCGGCATTCTAGGATGGCTTCGAGAATGTTCCGGTCTCTCGGGCGACCGCGAAGCGCGGCCTGATAAGCAGCAACTGCTTCGTCGAATCGGCCTTGAGCGCGGAAGATGCTCGCCTGCGTGTCGTAAACGAACGACTCAACCGATCGCTTCTGCGCGGGCTCAAGATTTTCAGTCGCTTCGAGCGCTGCATTGACCATTTCGGTCGCTTTGGCGATATCCGGTTCGGGCATTCGTAGATAGCAGTAAGCCAGATTATTCATCGTCAGCGGATTTGTTTCATTGAGAGCCAGAGCTCGCCTGAAATAAGGAGCCGCCTCTACATACATGTTCTGCCGGACATAGGTTGTACCGATTTCAGTTAGAACGATCGGTGGTGGAGCCGGATCAGTCATCGGGTCGTAAACCAGACGAGCCGCTGCGGAAACGTCAGCATTAGCGAGGACAACGCGAGCCAATGAATGTTTGGCGGCTCGATTTCCCGGGTCCAGCTCAAGGATTCTCCGCAAGTATGCCAGTCGCGTTGCCGGATCGCCACGGTTCTGAGCGGAGACGACAACCTGGTTGGTGTAACAGTTGAGCAGCACCAGCCGCAGAAACTTTTCGCGTGCGGCTGCATTAGGGCCTGCGGTGCCGGCTTCTATTTCTGTTGTCAGTGCGTTCATGTCGATTTCAATCACGCCGATCGCCGGCTCGAAATTCTGTTGATCCGCTGCCGATCGAAGTTGTACGACCACACGCCGCGCAAACTCCATCTCATCATTCATGGCGGCCACGTCCGCAGATTCAGGATCGGCTTCAAGTGCCATGTCGTAATGCCGTTTGGCACCGGGGACCAGTTGCGGTCCCTGGGCATAAAGAAATCTCGCGAGTTCAAGATGAGCCGGCGCGTAGCCTGCTTCTGTAAGCGGGGCGATCATGACCAGTTCACGGTAGCCATCAATCAACTCACCAGCGGCAATTTGTGCCATCGCCGTTTCGTAGGTCGCCTGATAACGAGCCTGCATCTCCTCGTCGGTCTCTGCTTCGTTTTGCTCATCGATGTTCTGCTGATCGTTGTCAGTGCCGGCCTCATCTGGCGCGTCTGATTCCGACTCCTGCTGGCCTTGTGGGGCAGTATCTTGCGGCTCAGCAAGCTGTACACCGTCTGCCGCTGCCGTGTCTTGAACCAACGCGAACGTCTGTCCACAACTGGTCATAAACAAACATGCGAGCGACGCAACAGCGGCCTGAATGATTCGGACGGGACGCAATTCGAAATGTACCGGGCTTGTCATTTTTTCCTCGCCAGCGCGAAAGAAGTCGCTTCGAAATCAACACTATCGATTTTGTAACACCACTGTTTGCACTGCAACTTAGTTTAGGCGCAGCACAGCGATCTTTCCCCGGTGACCGTCAGATTCTGCCGGTTAAGCTTGCCCCGCTTCGCCTGGTTCCCGTCATGCCGTTAGTTGACACACAAGCCCTGCCATATTTTCCGGGTGAAATTGCGATTCCGCGATGTAGAGATGCAGCCACGATTCTGAGTCTGAGGAGATCAGAATCTTGTGAATCCGGTTGCATGCTAGTTGGATAGCTCGGAAGTCGGTACGCAGGATGGTGGGTAGGAAAGTTGTGGTTCAGGAGGGAGTGGTTCAGGAGGGAGTGGTTCAGGACGGAGTGGTTCAGGACGGAAGTGGGCAGGACGGAAGTGGGTAGGCTGGAAGTGGGGTAGGCGGGAAGTGGGGTAGGCTGGAAGTGGGGTAGGAGGGAAGTGGGGCATGAGGGAAGTGGGGCAGGAGGGAAGTGGGGCAGGAGGGAAGTGGGGCAGGAGGGAAGTGAGGCAGGACGGAAGTGAGGCAGGACGGAAGTGAGACAGGACGGAAGTGGGGAGGCTGGTAGACGAGATCCGGGAATTGCGATTGGATTTAGTTGGGTCGGATCCTGAGCCGTTGATCGGCCTCCCAGTTGCCTTGATTTTGGCCCGTCAACACTAGGCCCGAAGGGCCGGCACATCCAGTGCCGGTGGCGTCAGCCACCGGTTATCTGCCTCTCCGAAATCAGGCCTGAAGGGCCGACACAAAGTCGAGTCATTTCTTTCGATGTTGAGTCTCTTATCAATCCACGTTTCTTTGTTTGGTGGAGCCCCTTGGCACGCCACAGCGCAAAACCAAGCCCTCAACACCTAATCCTTAACACTAGGCCCGAAGGGCCTGCACATCCACTGCCGGTGGCGTCAGCCACCGGTTATCTGCCTCTCCAGTACAAGGCCCCAGGGGCCGACACAACTTCCGGTTTCATCCATGCCGGTCCGCTCAAGTTAGGGCGCGATAGTTTCCCGCCTGTGTTGAACCGTGGCTCACATACTCCCGATCTGGGAGTACCAGATTGCTCATGCCTCGGCAACTAGATTGGACAAGGCTTGTTCTTTGACATTGATCCAGTGGACACAAACCCAAACACCGATTGGGATGAATCAGGTGCGAGTTTAAACGGCCTGCCAAAGGTTTTCTGACCCCTGCCCGGTTGCACTGATCCCGGTAAAAATAGGGGAATTCATTGCTGCAACAGCCGTGAATTTCAAGCTCTGCCCTGCCGGCAAACACAAAAAGCCGGCGAAACACGAAACGGAATTCAATCGTGTCCAATACCTTCACGCAGGCCGACAACGTGACTGCAGAAACGACTCAAACCACTCTCTGGCAAGTCGAGATCTTTCCTCTGCCGGGTCTTCCCGACCGTCTTGCAGCTGAAGTCCTCGACGGTGCCGCTTTCCTTTCCCTGCCTGAATCCCTTAACATCAACGCCGCGCGCGGTTTTCTGATCCAGGGAGCTCTCGATCAAACGGAGATTGAAACACTCTCCCGAAATCTGCTGGTCGACCCTGTCGTCGAAAAGGCGGTTGTCTCTCGATGCGGCCATATCGAAACCGATCAATCGCTGAGTAACTTGAATTCCATTTACGTGCTGCCTCAGCCCGGCGTGACTGATCCTCAGGCTGAAAGCGCAATGGTGGCGATGCGAGCGACCGGAGCAAACATCGATGCAGTACGGACGTTCCGGCGCTACTTCGTCTCGGAGTCAACGGACGATCAACTCGCTCGTCTCTCAGACAAACTGCTCTGCAACGACTCGATCGAGCTGATTGTGCACGGAGATCTGCAGATCGATCAAATCGAACTGGGCCGCCAGGGAACATTCGAGCTGCAGCACGTTGAACTTACAGAAGCTGACGACGATCAGCTGATGGCGCTCAGCAAGCAATGGCAGTTGAGCCTCACGCTGGTTGAAATGCAGACCATTCAGGCTCACTTCAAATCGCTCGGCAGGCAGCCGACGGATATCGAACTGGAGACCGTCGCGCAAACGTGGTCTGAACACTGCAGCCACAAAACACTGGCCGGACGTGTCGAGTACACCGACAACAGCGGAACTCGAAATTTCGAAAACATGCTCAAAGAAACTATCTTTGCAGCGACCGTCAGTATCCGTGAAACGCTGGGCGATGATGACTGGTGTGTCAGCGTGTTCAAAGACAACGCGGGCATTGTTCGTTTCGACGACCAGTACAACGTGGCTTTCAAAGTTGAGACTCACAACAGGCCCTCGGCTCTTGAGCCCTATGGTGGGGCTAACACCGGAATCGGCGGTGTTATCCGTGACACCCTGGGAACCGGACTTGGCGCTAAACCGGTCTGCAACACAGACGTTTTCTGTTTTGCATCTCCGGAAACTGACTTTGCCGATCTGCCGCCCGGAGTGATGCATCCGGCGATGATCATGAAAGGCGTCGTTTCGGGGGTTCGCGACTATGGAAACAGGATGGGTATTCCAACGGTTAACGGCGCCGTCTATTTCGATCAGCGCTATATCGGTAACCCGCTCGTGTTTTGTGGCAACGTCGGCTTGATACCGACTGACAAATCCGAGAAAGAGCCACAGCCGAATGACCTGATCGTGACCATCGGCGGTCGAACAGGACGCGACGGAATCCATGGAGCGACATTCAGCTCTGCCGAGTTGACCGAAGAAAGTGATGTGACTTCCGGTGGAGCTGTTCAGATTGGAAACGCGATCACCGAAAAGATGGTCATGGATGTTCTGCTGGCTGCACGCGACCGCGACCTGTACAGCGCGGTGACTGATTGTGGAGCAGGCGGGTTCTCTTCAGCAGTCGGCGAAATGGGCGAAGAGATCGGCGCCGAAGTCTGGCTCGACAAAGCCCCGCTCAAGTACGACGGACTTTCCTATACCGAAATCTGGATCTCCGAAGCACAGGAAAGAATGGTTTTCGCGGTCCCCGAAGACAAATGGGAAGAGTTCCGTAAGTTGTGCGAAAGCGAATCGGTGGAGGCAACAGTCATCGGTCGTTACACGCCGACCGGAAACCTGACGCTCAAATACGGTGACAACACCGTCGGCGAATTGTCGATGGAGTTTCTTCACGACGGCCGCCCGCCTGTGATTCGCAAAGCTGAATTCAATGCACCGGAAACCGCAGCAGTCTCCGGCTATACCCCCAGGCCGAATGCGAACGGTTGGACAAGTGATCTGCGTTCAATTCTTGGATCATTGAACGTCGCCAGCAAACACTGGATCATCAGGCAGTACGACCATGAAGTTCAAGGCGGCAGCGTTATCAAGCCGCTGGTCGGCGTCAACAACGACGGGCCCGGAGATGCCGCCGTCGTCCGGCCCGTGCTGGATTCGCGCCGAGGCCTGGCAATTTCGTGCGGGATGAATCCACACTACGGTGACATTGATCCTTATCACATGGCGACCAGTTCCATTGATGAAGCGATTCGAAACTGTGTTGCAGTCGGTGCTGATCCATCGCGCATCGCCATTCTGGATAATTTCTGCTGGGGCTATACCGACCGGCCCGCAACTCTGGGAACGCTCGTCCGAGCAGCTCTCGGTTGCCACGATCTTTCGATCGTTATGCAGACGCCGTTTATCAGCGGCAAAGACAGCCTCAACAATGAGTTCAGCTACACCGATCCGGATGGACAACGCCAGACGATCTCAATTCCGTCAACGCTACTGATCAGTGCGATGGGGCAGGTTCCAGATGTTGCAAATTGTGTCACGATGGATTTGAAAAAAGCCGGGAACCTACTCTACCAGGTCGGAGTAACCGGCGAACACCTCGGTGGTTCGCACTGGTCGCTTGTCTCCGGCGCATCCGGTGGGCAGGTGCCAACGGTTGATTCAGAACTAGCGAAAACGACCTACGAAAAACTGCATAGTGCGATTTCTTCGGGACTTGTCCGCAGCTGTCACGACATGAGCGAAGGCGGCCTGGCTGCTGCAGTTGCCGAAATGGCTTTTGCCGGAGATCTGGGAGCATCAATCAACGTTGATAATGTTGAAATTCCCGAAACAGCAGCGGACGGAGTTCTCGCCAAACTGTTCTCTGAATCCAATACGCGTTTTGTCGTCGAGATCGAGGCTCAGCGCCGAGAAGCGTTCGAGGCGGCAATGGACGGCATCTCGATAACCCACCTCGGTGAGGTTGTTGAAATTGACAGACTCGAAATAAGGAGTGGCGGAGAGCTTTGCATCGAATCTGAGTTGAGTTCACTGAAAGCCGCATGGCAGAATCCACTGGACTGGAGCTGAAACGGGCAGCGAAAAGCAGCTTGTCCCTCGAACAGTCACCCCTATGAACCCTAAATCCATTTGACGGATCAAAAGGCAACAGGCACCCACATGAAACCCAGCGCTTTAATTCTTCGTGCACCGGGAACTAATTGCGATCAGGAAACCGGCTATGCGTTCGAGCTGGCAGGCGGCTCAGCGACCTACGTTCACATCAACTCATTGATCGAAAATCCGCAGGAACTTGCGAAGCATCAGATTCTCTGCCTGCCCGGTGGTTTCAGCTACGGCGATGACATTGCCGCCGGTAGAATTCTTGCCAGCCAGATGCAAAGGCGGCTGGCGGATGTGATCGGTCAGTTTCATTCCGTCGGAAAACTCGTCCTTGGTATCTGCAATGGCTTTCAGATCCTGATCAAGTCCGGATTCCTGATTCCGCCGGACGATCAAGGACTGGCCGCAACTTTGACGTGGAACGACAGCGGCAGGTTTATCGACAAATGGGTCCACCTCAAAGCTGACGACGAAAAGTGCGTCTTCCTCAAAGACATCGAACACATGTATCTGCCGATTGCCCATGCGGAAGGCAAATTCATGACACGCACTGATGCACTGCTACAGGCGCTAAGCGACTCCAATCAACTGGCGCTGAAATATTGCCGGCCTAATGGTTCGAACGGAGAAGTCCCGTTTCCGCATAATCCGAACGGGTCCACGGCGAGCGTCGCCGGCGTATGCGATGACACCGGTCGGATCTTTGGTCTGATGCCGCATCCCGAACGTCATATCGACGGGACTCATCACCCGCAATGGACTCGTCATGGCGCAAAGCCTGAAGGTGACGGTCTGCAATTGTTCCGCAATGCAGTTAACTACTTTGCATAGCGCGTTCAATATGCGTGGCGCGTCCAACGAATTGCAACTACGCCGGTCAAATACCCGGTAAGCCGCATCAATTCAGGGAGCGGAAGGGCTGCTACGGCTTCGCAGGGTACTTGCCCGCCGCCAGCGGCATGAGATGACCACCCGATTCGATTTCGTTCTTCATGCGTGAGGTCGAAATGAAGATGTGAACTAACGGTACGAGCATCATCAAGAGAATCGGAAGTGCCAGCAGTCCGAGGTTGAATGCTGTATCCGAGCCGGTGACAAGACCCAGGATTGAGATGGTGTGGCTCAAACCGACGGGAGCGACCCAGAGAACAAGAACGAGGTTTCTCGTCGTCTTCCAGCTGCGACTCGACGTTGGCAAGCCGTAGGTGTCAGCGAACCGCTTCATGGAGACGCAGAAAAGAAACGTTGCAGCGAGCGTTACCATTCCTGCAGCCACACGAAGCAGAGCGATCAGAGTCGGGTCTTCGTAAAGAAAGTGGCCATCGACCGCAACGATAGTGCCAACCAGGCAGGCCATTTTGATAAATGACATCTCTTTTGCGTAGCTTGCGTTTACTTCGAAGCGGCTCAATCCAAGAACGCCCAGCCAGATAAGAATCATTCCGAAAACGTCGTTCAGTAAGTCAAACCTGAACCCGGACTCAACTCCGTTGTAAGAGCTGGTCTGCGTGAAATGGATATCGAGCAGGCAGAGTAGTCCGCCCCAGAAAATAAACCGCAGCGCGGATATTGCGGCAGTAGGATTCTTCAATCTTGTCTCCCCATCAAAAGACAGAAGCGAACGGATCAGGTTTTTGCCACGATCGTATTCGTCAGCAAAGGCGGAATCCCGGATGGATTTTCAGGAAAAAAGCAAATTTCAAAAGCGACCGGCTATCCGCCAGATGGGTAGCCCGATTTCCAAGTCTCGCTCTCGCACTGCACAT
>JBCCFB010000290.1:0-7802 GCA_039029995.1 Planctomycetota bacterium | reverse complement strand
TGCCCATCTGCCTTGCCATGCCAAAAGCCGTTGCGCATCCAAGGATGAGCCAGAGAATGTCGAGTAGACTGCAAACAGCGGCAAAACTCGATCCAAATGTGCCGTCGGTTCCAGTCTCTCTTTCTGCCATACCAACGTTTCCTCCGCCACCGCCGGCAAACTGATGACCTCCGTTCCATGCAGGATGGGCAAGCTTGCAGCTTCGCATAAGTTCGCGTCTCGTTTGCCGGTCCAGAGTTAGCAAGTGGCGATTGACTTGAATGTAGACTTTTCGCTCGACCTGAACTCCAGCTGTGTCAAATTCCGTATCCCATTCATCAGCGATCTGCCACCGCAGCTCGGCAGCCGCGTAACTTTTTAGCTCGTTATCAAAAGCGTTATCATTGACCATCTGATTCAAAACAGCGACGAACTCGTCGAGATTCTGAATCGTGTCAGGATGTAGCCCGACAATGGCCAGGACTGCCGCGTCTTTTTCATCGTCGCTAAGGATGGCGAATTTCTGCCCTGCCATTCGACGCAATTCCCGATCGCGCCGTTCCTGTTCTTCGAATCCAACCTGTTCGTAATAGGCGATGATGAGTTCAGGATCGAGGTTTTCGACTTCTGCCCTCGCATGATCAAACAAGTTCTGATCTGCAATTTCGCCGTCTTCGACCATCAGATTCAGCATGGCGTAATAGTTGTAGTCGTGCTCAAACCATTGGGGATACTTCTCACGAGTACGTTGAAGAAGCTCGTTCTTTTCCTGACGCGACAAGGTTTCCTGACGGGCCAGAACGCGGTCGGTAAGGGAATCCCATACGGCCTCGTCGTATTCGTAAATCATGTAGTTGTCCTGGAAGTAGCTGAAACACTCACGCTCTGCGAGTTGTTGTTCAGCTAGAGGAAAGACTCCCTCTTCCACCATTTCGTCCTGCAGCGCATAGGTGACCTGCTGATCATCAGAGGACCAGTCACCGAATTCGTCGATAAAATTCAGCATGCCGAATCCGGCCATCAACACCAGCGCCATTGCAAGCTTGGAAAACAAAAAGCTGAAAAAGGCAATGCCGGCGGCGGCAAGACAGAAGAGTGGCGACGGATTCCTCGCGATAAGTCCGGCGACGATTCCGATCATCGCTCCACTGGCCCATGCGACAAATCCAAGCTGATAACCCGACACGATCCACAGCAGTACCCAGACGACTGTCGCTATCAAGCCGACGCCCGCTGCCGCAAACAGCCCCAGCGCTGTTTGACCTGCGGAAGCCGCTGATTTTCTGGAGTCCGATGCGTTCGGCAGTTTTTGAGGCGCCGCATATGCAGGCGACGGATTTTGCAGGTAGGCCGGCGTTCCGTAGTTGGCGGCCTGTTGATTTTGCACCGCTGGTGGGGCCCAGTATGAAGCGGGTTGGCCGGTAGCTTGCGGTGCGGGGTGTGCAGGAGGAAGCGGTGCATAGCCGGGGTGCCCGGTGTGCTGAGCCGAGGGGGGCTGAGTCTTCGGTTGCTGAAATGCCGGTTGCTGAGTCTGCGGCTGCTGAAAGCCCGGTTGCTGAAAGCCTTGTTGAGGCATCGCCGGTTGGTTGGTTGCCGGCATCCCCTGTGACGGAGGCAGTGCCAGTGGATCGGGAATCGGATCTGGCATCAAAGGATCTTCAACGATCGGTTGTAAGGTTTCGACTTCCTCAACGAGCCGCGGGACCTTTACAGCAGCACCGCATCCCGGGCACTTCACTGTTTTGCCAGCATATTTCTCAGGTATCCCAATCGTTTTGCTACAAGAATCGCAGCGGACTTTGATCATGGTTCAAACGCGACGAATTCGCGCCTTGTTGAAATGAAGTGGAGGAGACAATGACTAATTTAGCCACATTGTCTTCCGGTTACAAAATGACGCTGATAACGAGTATTTCATCAGTTTTTCCGGTGTTGCGGTGTGATTCGGAGTTCCCGGCCGCAACCGCGTCGTGGCGCCAGAACGCTCCAAAGCGTTGGTGCACGTCCCGTCTGGATTCCCGCCCTCGGGCCGGCGAGCCTGTTAAAGTTTTCCGGTTATAGGGGCGCGCGCGAAAGTTTGACGATTAGCCGGGGCCGGTTAACTGATTCGGCCGGCAAACTCCACTATCAACCTCAAATCCAGAAAACTCGATACGACAGTTGAAGCCCGGATTGTTTATATGGCTATGGAGTTCGAGGGAAATGAAAACGTTATTCAGGCTGATCGTCATTGGCTGCCTGTTTGCCGGGGGCCAAAGTGTCTCAGCGCAGGTCAGCTCAACGCTCAGCGATACAGAAGCTACGGAACAGCCGGTTGAGAGTTCTGTACTCTCAGACGGCGAGATGTACGGTGATGCAACCAACTTTGATAACGGGGCGATGTACGGCGGCCCGGCTCAGTATCAAAGCACAATGCAACATCAACACGCTGTGCAAGGTGATTGCGGAACTTGCAACGGATGTTCGTCGTCATCGTGTGGAGACGGCAATTGTGGCGGAAGAATGATTGGAGGTCGTTTGCTCTGTGGCAATCGTCCTGTGGTTACTGGAAATCTCGCCGGTCGTCTCGGGACTGTGGTCATGCCGTGGAACCGCGCAAATGGATCGCTCACTCGTGGCTGCCCGGATGGATCGGTTGACTATTGTCATGGCGGTCCCGGTGGACTTTTCACAAGTGGCCCTCAAATGCCCGGTGGAGGAATTTTCGGAGGAGGCTGTGGCCCGACTCCCATGGGGAGCTGCAATGGCTTCAGCTCAGGACTTTCGAGTCGCATTAGCGGAATGCTTTTCCGTGTCGGTAACCAGAACGCATTTGGGCAGGACTGCGGCGACGGAGGTTGCTCCATGTCTTTTCGAAACGGAAGACTGGTTGAAGGGATCGGAAACGTTCGATCACAGGTCAATGTTCGTGGTCGAGTCGGACAGGTTCGCGGTCGCGTTGGACAGGTGCGAGGCCGCGTCAGCGACGTCGGTAGTCGCGTCGGTGGGCGAGTTTCCGGAGCTGTCGGCCGGGTTCGCAGTCTGCCACGGCAGATTGGTCAACCGGCGATGCTTCGCTACATCTCGGGTTCAGTAGGCCTGAACATCTGGGACGGTGCCGTCCAGCCGTTTGGCGTTGTGTCAAGTGGATTCGGTGGTCAGCCTGAATTCGATATCGAAGAGTCTGCGGTTTATCGAATTGCAATCGGGCGCTATGCGTCGGAATGCTGGCGGACAGAATTTGAAGCGTCTTACCGTCGTCTGGAAGTAGATGAGACACAATTTGGATCGGGCATCCGTCAGAATGATGCGTTCGCAGTCAACGGTGGACGTGACAGTACCTCGTTCATGTTCAATCTGATTCGTGATCTCAGCCCCCGGGGACTGGTTCGTCCGTACTTGAAAGCAGGTATCGGTCTGACCTACAGCCAGGTGACTTCTGATTACTCATTTGATGCAAATGATCCTCTGGTCTATACCAGCTACGGATTAACAAATGCCCAGACCGTTTCCGGAGCGTTGCCCGAAGAGGAATCAACAGAATTTTCATGGCAGGCTGGTGGCGGCCTTTCGTTCTGCATGAGCCAGCGGATGTTCATGGATCTTGAATACCAGTACGTCGATATCGGTGTTGCGGAATCCGGCTTGAGCAACCTCAATGAAGGACTGTATTTCGGCGACGGTCGCGGACACCAGGTCACGATCGGATGCAGAATGGACTATTAGTCCGGCTGGAAAACAATCCGTTTGAATTCCACTCGAATTCGATATTTGCGAATCCCGCAGGCAACTTGTCTGCGGGATTTTTTCGTCTGGCGATGCACGTCTTTGTGTAATGTCCTTGTACTGTCTTTCAGCGACACTCAGTGGTAACGGTGGCAAGAGGGGACAATAATATCGCTTCAGATCATTTCTAATTGGAGCAAGTATGTACGGCCCTCGAACATTTGCAATTTGCGGCGCTGTTGTTTTCTGCACCTTGTTGAATACAGGGTTGAAGACAGGGATGGCGTCAAATACGGGGATGGCGTTAAGCACAGGGACGGCTGATCGGCCGAACATTATCTGGATTGTGGCTGACGATCTCGGGTACAACGATCTGAGCTGCATGGGGCAGGAGAACTTTCAGACGCCATGCATTGATCGAATGGCCGAAGAGGGAATACGGTTTACTCAGTTCTATGCCGGATGCACGGTTTGTGCTCCATCGAGAGCCTGTTTCCTGACCGGATATCACACAGGGCATGTCTACCAGCGCGTGAACGGGATGCTGCAATTCCGTGAGGATCCGTTGGACATGACCATTGCGACCATGCTGAAAGAAGCAGGGTATTCAACGGCTATGATCGGTAAGTCCGGTTTGTCATGTAACAGTAACGACGGTGGCCTGCCCAACCGGAAAGGGTTCGACTACTTTTTCGGCTATACGAGTCACCGCGAAGCGCATCGTTACTTCCCGGAGGAAATGTGGCGAAATGGCGAAGCCGTCAGGTACGAAGGCAATGAAGGTTATGAAGGCGTCACCTACTCCGGAGACGAGTTCCTTCGAGAGTCGCTGCAATGGATTGAGGCCAATCGCGAACAGCCGTTCTTTCTGCACCTGTCATTGCAACAGCCACATGCTGATTTGCAGGTTCCTGACGAATATCGACAGCCGTTTATCGGGCAGTTTGAGGAGAAGCCGCACCCCGGTGGCGGTTACCGCGCGGAGGAGAATCCCAAGGCTACATTTGTCGGGATGTTGACGTACCTCGATGCGACGGTCGGCAAAGTCGTCGAGAAAGTTGAGCAGCTCGGACTGGCCGAAAACACGGTGATCATGTTTACCAGTGATAACGGCCCGCACTACGAGGGCGGAGCACATCCTGACAACTTTGATTCCAACGGCCCGCTTCGCGGTGGAAAACGCGATCTCTACGAAGGTGGAATCCGTGTGCCTCTGATTGCATGGGCGCCGGGCAGAATTGCTCCCGGTTCGGTATCCGATCACATCTGTGCTTCGTGGGACTTTCCAGCAACGGCGTGCGAACTTGCCGGCGCAACGCTTCCCGAAGGTACCGACAGTATTTCAATGGTCCCTTCTTTGACGGGACAGGGCGAGCAGCAAGAGCATGAGTATCTTTACTGGGAATTCTACGAGCGTGGCGGAAAACAGGCGGTTCGAGCCGGTGACTGGAAAGCAATCAAGTTGCAAGTCGGCAACGATCCGGACGCACCTATCCGGCTGTTCAATCTTGCCAGAGATCCGGGCGAAACAACCAGTGTTGCCGATCGCTACCCGCATATTGCAGAACAGCTCGCCGCGATGATCGAGGAAGCTCATACGTCTTCTGAGATTGCAGAATTCAGACCTGATCGCCCACGCCCCAGACAACAGGCTGGCAACCGGATTCGTGGTGGAAAAGTAATTAGCAGATCCGGCTGGTCAATTCTGAGCGTCAGCAGCGAATCAACTTTCAACGGGCGCAACGTGGCCAACATGATTGACAACGATGCGTCAACTTTCTGGCATTCTCAATGGCGTGAACAAATCGCCCAACCCCCGCATGAGATTGTGATCGATCTCGGGCGCTCAGAGACGATTACCGGAATACGAATTCTTGGCCGACAGGACGGGCAGGCCAATGGAAACATCAAAGAATTCGACTTCTTCGTATCCGACTCGGAGGATTTCGATGATCCTGCACATTCCGGGGCATTTGCTGACACAGCTAGAGAAAGGCGTGTGCAATTCGGTCCTGTCACGGGCCGCTACGTCAAATTCATAGTCAAATCAGAACAGGCTGATCAGCCGTTTGCATCCATTGCTGAATTAAATCTGGAAACAGAATAGTCGTAACACTTTTCGAAATTCCTCGCTGTAAACGTGAACAGGTTCAAAACGATGTTTTGAACTGTCACAGGAACTCCTTCTGCTTGTAATGCAAATCAAAGCGATTTGCCCCTCAATCAGAAAAAGACAGCATCGGATTTTGAAGATGAGTACGCCCCCGGCAACACTTCCGTATCGACAACTGATTTCGGTCCAGAAACAGCCGCTTAAAGATCCGTTGCCACTACGCAATAACGCGGCCGTATTTGTGATGCTGATTCTCGGCGGATTGGCTCACATCGGCGGGGTTATTGCCGCGATTATCGGGCATCAGATTGACCCGGACGCAACCATGACGTCGATGGACGGTACTCTCGCATCAAACCTGATGTCCGGAGGCATGTTTGCAATGCTGTTTGGAACATCCATGGTTATCGCAGCATTCGTCACGTATCTCTGTGGTCTGATTGCGGCCGGTCAGATGCGGGACCTTCGTAACGGCAAGTACTTTGCGAAGTGGGTTTGCACGGAGGCAAGGAAGTGGGTTTGCACGGAGGCAAGATGGAACGCCTATGTTGAAGGTCAAGAAAAAGCCGGCGATCGTTATCCGGTAAACGGACTGTCTTACGGTATTGTTGTTGGTTTGATGGCTGGATTCACTTCCGCCGTTATCCTTCCACTTGAATCCACCACAAATGTGGTGGCAGTCACCGTATTCGGTGTTTTGATATCTGTCTCATTGATGGGATATGCGATCGGCTGGATCTGCCGTTTCGCCTCCAGATCGAGTCTCGCTAAAAGAAAAAACCGGCCCGAGCCGGCTGTCATCGGTGTCAGTGGGCTGTACTTCGACCGGAGTTACCGCGAATACAACGGGTTCGGCGGCGAAGGTCTCAAACGGTTGACCCTCAAGAGAACTAACGGACTGATCCAGATGGTCTTCAAGTTTAAAGTCAAGACACGCAGCCTGTACATGATGGTTGAACAGATCGTCCCTGTTCCCGAAGACAAGCTAGAGGAGGCGAAGGCGATAACGCGCCTGCTGGGTAACCGGATTAGAAACCAGTAAACAGAACTGTTGCGTTGCCGCTGTGATGCGGGGGAGGTTCCCGGTAAGATAGGCCGGAGTAATTTCGGCCAGTCATCCTCTTCAAGCGGCATCGTTGAATGCAGTACAAAAACGTTTTTATCGAATCGATCGGATATACGCTTCCCGACGAAACCTGGACTTCAGATGACGTCGAGCAAAAGCTTCAACCGCTCTATTCGAGGTTGAAGCTGCCCGAAGGCCGATTGGAATTGATGACCGGGATCAGGGAGCGCCGTTTCTGGCCAAAGGGAGATCGGCCGAGTCATTTGAGTGTGAGCAGTTGTAATCAGGCAATTGAAGCCGCGGGTTTCGACCGGTCGCAGATCGGTTGTCTGATCCATGGCAGTGTCTGCCGCGACTTTCTGGAACCGGCAACTGCATGTACCGTACATCATCAACTTGGCCTGCGAGCCGATAGCGTCATTTATGACACCTCCAATGCGTGTCTGGGAATTCTCAACGGGATGGTCCAGGCAGCAAACATGATCGAGCTAGGTCAGATTGAAGCGGCTCTTGTCGTCGGTTCCGAAGGCGGACGCCAGCTCGTTGAAGGGACGATTCGCGAACTCAATACGAATGAATCCTACACACGAAAGACGGTAAAACCTGCGTTCGCTTCGTTGACGATCGGTTCGGCGAGCTGCGCTGTTCTGCTGACAAATGAACGACTTTCGCAAAGCCGAACGAGGCTGCTGGGCGGTTCGGCACGCGCAAATACGCGTTACAACGACTTGTGCCAGAGCCTGAACGATCAGGCCGGCAGCGAAATGAGTCCGTTGATGCAGACGGATTCTGAAGAGCTGATGAAACGAGGCATCGAAACCGGCCGGGATAATTTTGGTCATTTGTGCGATGCAACTGGGTGGCAGCCGGAAGACATCCAGAGAGCAGTTTGTCATCAGGTCGGCGTGGCACATCAACGACTGATGCTGGAGTCGCTCG
>JBCCFB010000289.1:0-7810 GCA_039029995.1 Planctomycetota bacterium | reverse complement strand
GTTGACGCTTAGATTCGCCGGATAGCTGAATCCGTCGACGATATCTTCATACCAGTAGGCAACTCCATCGCCGTCGATCGAATACTTCAATACCGGAATTCTTATGTCGCGCAAGTATTGATCGAAAAACAAGCTGAAGTCGATTCCCGACTGTTCGCTGATATAGGATTCGATCTCGTGAGTACCAACTGTTCTCAGGCGAAATTCTGAATTCAATCCTCTCAAAATCTCCCGCCACTTCTCCGTGTCGTCGATGACATGACGTAAAGTGTGCAACATGTTGCCACCCTTATAGTACATGTCGCCGGAGCCCTCTTTGTTAACGTTGTAGACTCCAATGATCGGACTGGCGTTTCCAACCCTTGCGCGACAGCCGATGACATAGTCCTGAGCTTCCTTCTCGGAAAAGTGATACTCGACAAACAAATTTTCCGAGTAATTTGTAAAGCTCTCATGAATCCACATATCAGCCGCATCAATCATCGAAATATTGTTTCCAAACCATTCGTGGCCCGTTTCGTGCACGATGATGAAATCGAACTTCATGCCCACGCCCGTCGCACTCAGATCCGTTCCGCGATATCCATTCTGGAATCCATTGCCGTAGGTGACCGAGCTTTGATGCTCCATTCCAAGGTAGGGCACCTGCACCAGTTTGTAGCTATCCTCGTAAAACGGGTATGGCCCGAACCAGTGTTCAAAGGCCGCAATCGTGCGTGGAGCCTCTTTGAACTGCACGGCAGCCCGCTCGCGATCGTGGTTCAGAACCCAGTAGTCCATATCCAGAGCACCTGCCTCACCGTCAAAGGTCTCTGAAAAGTTGACGTAGTCCCCGATATTCACATTCACGCAATAGTTGTTAATCGGATTTTCAACAAGCCAGTCGTAAGTCGTCCGGCCGGCTTCCTCGTCCTCGGTTGTTTCGGTCAAACGGCCGTTGGAAACAGCCGTGAGTCCCATGGGAACTGAAACGGAAATCTGCATTCCCCGATCCGGCTCGTCATAGCCATGATCCTTGCACGGCCACCAGATGCTCGCCCCGATTCCCTGACACGATGTTGCGATGAATGGATTCCCCTTCTCATCCTCCTGCCACGAGACACCGCCTTCCCATGGCGGATTGCGACTCTCTACAGGCGTTCCGCCATAGTGAACTTCAATCTCGTATTCGCTTCCCTGCTGCAACGGCTCTTCAAAATCAATCCAGTAGACGTTCCCTTCACGGTCAAAGCTGGTTTCTTTGTCATCGTAAATAACCCGGGTTATTTCCAGCGGCTCCTGAAGGTCAACTTGCATTCGCTGACCGTCTTTCAGCGCCTCAAAAGTGATCACGTTTGTTCCGGCTATCTTTTTCTCGTCAGGAAAAAAGTCGACAGACAGGTGATACATCTTCAGGTCCCACCACTCACGTTCTGGCGTGATTGATCCACGCAGTCGATCCTGCCTCGAAAAACCGTCCTCCGTTTGTGAAACGACCGGAGTCGGAACAACACATACAAGCAACAGGAGCAGGGCAGGGCAGGCCGAACAAATTGGGCTCATCGAAAACCATGACCACAACGTCAGGCAAAGTCGTTTAGTGGCGGGACTATTGGGGCGATTGAGATCGGGTGCACGCATGACAACGTCGTTCTGAGTTTGTGAAAAACCGGATTATAACTGACGGGCGTCCAATCGTGCTGTGCGCCTGTGCGAAGACGACACACCCCCTTCGCTGCGACGATTGCAACTCTGGTCAGATAGTGAACTGCTCATTCTTCCCGTCTGGAAGCGACGGTTTGTGGAGAATTCTGTCCTGCCCCTGTACCATGGATACTGCTTACCACGGAGCCTGAGTTCGTTTCACAGACGAAAATACGGAGAAAGAGAATGAGCGCTTACCGGCTCACGATTGCTTTACTTGCACTGCTGGTCCTTTCGGGTTGCAAAGAGACTCCGCAACAGGCGGCGAATGTTCCCGCCGGCGCCACCGCTGATGCGATGCCTGATCTACTGGACGGCGAAGCTGATTCGCAACAGCATCCGCTTAACGAGTTCGAAGAGCGGAATGACGACCCGCTGGCCGCCGCGGCAGATCGCTATCAAAGACGACTCAGCGCCGATGGAACGATTCCGCAACGGGCTCTGTTGAATGCGTGTGACCAGCGCAAAGCGATGGTCGCAATCGAATCAGTTGACGCAGCCGGCCTGCCCATGCAATGGGACTGGGTCGGGCCGGGAAATATCGGTGGACGCCTGCGACCGATCGTTATCCATCCGACCAACACAGACATCATTTACGTGGGAAGTGCATCCGGAGGAATCTGGAAATCGATCGATGGTGCGTCTTCATGGCAACCTCTTGATGATTTTCTGCCTTCGCTTTCCATCGGTGACATGGTCATGCATCCGGAAGATCCTGACACCCTCTACGCCGCAACCGGAGAAGGATTCTTCGACACCGTCGAAGGCACCTCGAATACGGCAGCTGTTCGCGGTGCGGGAATTTTTAAAACAACTGATGCAGGAGCAACATGGAATCAGATTCCATCGACTGACAATCCTGACTTCTACTTCGTCAACCGGCTTGAGTTTCATCCGAACGATTCCAATACCATGCTCGCTGCCTGTAACAGTGGAATCTGGAGATCAACAGACGCCGGCGACACGTGGACGCTGCAGGCTGCTTTCCACGCTCTGGACGTAAAATACAACCCTTTCAATCCCGATCAGGTTGCCGCGGGTGGTCACCATCAACACAACGGAGCCTACTACTCCACAGATGGCGGCCTCACGTGGAACCAGTCGACCGGCGCCGAGGGACACCGGCAGGAAATAGCATGGGCTCCCGGACAGCCCGCAACCGTATACGCGGCAGTAAGCGAAAACAGCCGTATCAAAATCTGGCGCTCACAGGACGGCGGACAGACGTACACGCTGAGAACTACCGGCTCAGGCCTGCAAACCTGGTCAGGCTACAACACCTGCATCTGGGTCGACCCCGTCAATCCGGATCTGCTGGTTGTTGGAGGAGTCTGGCTTTACCGTTCAACTAACGGAGGAGTCAGTTTTACCCAGCGATTCGGCGCCGCCCATGCTGACATGCATCGTATCGTCCAGCACCCTGACTTTGATGGACTGAACAACAAGACAGTCTTTTTCGCCACAGACGGCGGGCTTTATGAGACGCCCGACGTATACGGTAATACGGCGATTGGAATGAACAACAACCTCGGCGTAACCCAGTTCTACGGAGGCGGGATCAATCCGGTCAATGGAAACATCGTCGGCGGTACACAGGACAACGGAACCTTGTTTTACAATGGTGATCCGCAGGACTGGGACCACATTTTCGGAGGGGATGGCGGCTATGGAGCATCAGATCCGACCGAGCCGTACTACTTCTATGGCGAAGTCCAGAGAGCGTTGATCCACCGTTCAACCAACGGGAGCAACTCCAGCTATATCTACAACGGCTCCAATCCGATACAGGATGCGGGAAGCAGCGCGACGACCAACTTCATTCCGTTTTTCATGCTCGATCCGAACGAGCCGAACACGATGCTCGTCGCCTGTGAAAGAATGTGGCGCAGTTCCAACGTTCGAGCGGGCCAACCTGACTGGTTTCCGATCAAAGATTCGATCGAACCCCCCGAGCGCCCCGACGGAAAAGGCGACCTTCCCGGTGATGCGCACTTCGCATTGAACTCCCCGTACAACCTGTCGACCATTGCGGTCGCACAAGGCAATTCGGATGTAATCTGGGCCGGCCACAACAACGGAGCCCTTTTCTTCACGACAAATGGAACCGCGGTCTCGCCAACGTGGACGCAGGTTGATGAGAATGGAACGGGACTTCCCGACCGCTGGATTTCAACGATCGTAATAGACTCGCGTGACACGGACCATGTCTACGTTGCATTCATGGGATGGGAGACGGACAACGTCTGGGAAACGACCGATGGTGGTATGACCTGGACGGATATCAGCGGCAGTGGATCGGCAGGCATTCCCGATGCTCCGGTCAGCGCACTGGCAATTCACCAGTCCATTCCCGGCAGGCTGTACGCGGGAACTGATGTCGGGGTCTTCATCTCGAACGATAACGGGACAACCTGGCAGGTTCATGATGATATGCCCGGCAATGTTCCGGTTGAACAACTGCTCTGGAAAGACTCGAGCACATTGCTTGCCGTCACTCATGGCCGCGGCATGTTTCTTGGAACCGAACTGACAACGACGCCGGACATGTTTGAAGTGATCGAAGGCCGTCATGTCGGCGGCAACGTTTCCAGCCTTCATTCGTTTGACGGCGACGTATTGGAGCTGGCACCACGCCGGGCGATTGTTCAAAAAGTCGAGATGATCCTGACGTCAACTTCGCCGGTTTCCCTGCCGGCGACAATGAACTTCCGGCTTCAGTCGTCGCTCGGAGGCTCTGCAGAGGACGGAAACGTCATCCAGTCGGTAAAGCTCTGGAACTACGACACCGACCAGTTTGAGCAGATCGACTCTCGCGGAGCGACGATTGCGGACACGGCGATCGTTGTTTCGCCCGCAGGAGATCTGAGCCGTTTTGTTCAACCGGGCACCGGAGAAATCATGGCAAGTGTTTCGTATCGCCGGGATCAGTTCGTCCGCCGATTCTTCACGTGGTCGATTGATGTGGACGAAGCTGTCTGGATGATCGAGTAACTTGTTCGAGTTTGACTTCGAGCAATTAACCAGTGCCTCAGGACAAACGGTTTCAACAAAAAAAAAATGCCCGGCGTTCGGCCGGGCGTTTTCTTTAATTGAGTGCTGGTTCACCTTTAGATGAAACGATCGATGAATCGTGGATCGAGTGGAATATCTTTCACTTCGATATCCGCGATTAGATCGCGATGAAGTTGCGAATCCTTGTTCATTATCAAACGGCCGACTTCTGCCCACGCATGCTGAAGTTCAGGTGAACTTTGACGGCCCTTCAATCTGATATCCGCTTCGAGGTTCAGAGCGGCAGCGACTTTCAAATACTCCGGCTCGCGTTTTTCCAGTGACAGCGCGAAGCACATTGAGGCGAGCGAATGGCATAGCTGGTCAAAAACACCACCTTCATCGCCGAGAAGGAACGACTGGTCCATGAACGATTTCTGATACTTCGCGATGATCATCAGAATCCGACGACCAAGAATGCGATTCCTCTTGAGCGCTCGACGGACGTACTGCTCTTTTTCGGAGAACAGATTGTCAACACCGGTAAGATCCGGTGAGTAGAACCACGACCCGATAAATGCCTTTGCAATGAACCAGCCGAATTTCATCTTCGGCATCAACCCGAAGCTGCCGGCCACCTCGGCGATACCAATCGGTTCAAGGTACTTTCCACGGATACTGCGCGTCATCGCGTTGGGGGCACCTACGTCCGAAAGAACAGGGTTGGGCCCTTCATAGACAGTCGCGATCGTGAACTCATGCATATTCTCGCCGATGTAGTTCTCGATCGGGTTGTCGGGCATCTTCGCGTTGTGCCCGGTTGGCGAAACAGCAGCATCTGATGCTGCGCCGGTCGCGTCCACTCTCGTGAACTTGCGCCGTTCGTCCGTATGTACGCTACGACCACCCTGTATCTGATAACAATTGATTGCCGTCTGAAGCAGGCCTTTGGTCGCGTAGACTTTAGCAATCATCCCCTGGGTTTCATCACGAACTCCATTCGCGGCCAGGCGGAAACACAAGTCACCCAGTACGCGTCCGGCAAGCCCGTGGCATGCGGCGCGACCTATCCAGGTCTGAATCCTGGGTGAGTTGCCGATGGGTTTTCCGAACGTGCTTCGGAATGACGTCCAGCCGCCGCCACTGGGTGCATCTTTTTCATCAACAGCTGGAGGATCTTCGCCTTTTAACTCCGGATCGAGAATCACGTGGGCGAGCAGTTTGAAGGTCTTGGCAGCACTGTTTACGCCAATTCCACCGCGGCCTTTGGCGAGTGAGCTGAATGCCTGTGCCAGACCTCTGCCCGGAGGACCCAGCAGGGATGAAACAGGCACTTCGCAATCGATCAACCTGAACCGCGCATTCCAGAGGTAGTCGAATGCCGTCAGGTCATTCCGTCGCATGCGGAAGTTGGCTCCGTCTTCTTTCGGAACCTCGAATACAATCATCCCCGAATCACGCCCGGGTTTGAGATCATGTCCCTGAAGTTTAACGACGAGCACACAGACGCCGCCGTATATCACATTTGTGATCGGCCATTTGACTCCGTTGACAACATACTTGTCGCCTTCAAGACGCGCGGTCATGGAAAGCTTGCTCGGATCAGCACCGACTCCCGGTTCAGTCAAGGCGAACGAACCAAGTAGTTCTCCTTTTGCCATCTTCGGCAGGAAGTATTCCTTCTGCTCTTCAGTTCCAAAGTCGAGGATCGGAGTAACAGGTCCGAGGAAGTTATGAACCTCGAACATTACCGCGAGGTCAGGATGAACGAATGTCAAAGCCCGAAGCAGTGGTCCGAGGTCGCCCAGTTTTGCGCCACTACCACCGTACTGCTCCGGGATTGCAAGACCGAAAAACCCGCGGTCAGCCAGGCCGGTAATTACATCGTCCTGAAAAAGCATCTTCACGTTGTCGCAAAGCGTGCCTTCTTTTTTTCGCTGCAGTAGAAAGTCAAGGCATTCGCCCATAACGCCCGCAACCTTCGCTGTCGGCGCGAAACTGCCCGCATGAAATTCGCGGGCCTTGCCTTTGCCGAAAAGAGATGCGATCGTCGGCGCTTCACCCGAGAACTGATTCTCTGCAGAGCGGTCGGCATCATCGAGAGTAGAAAGAGCCGCAACTTCTTCAGCCGACTTTCCTGCCTGTTGCAGAATCAGCGCCATCGCGCCTTCTGCTGTCTTGTCTTCGGGCATCGCAGGCCCGCCGGTATTTTTGTCTTGTTCTGTAAGCATTGCCATCGTCTGAAAAGCCGGAAGCGGACAGATCCTGTTTTCTTTATATCGGACTTCTAACAGGGGAATAAACACGAAGTTAACACCATATCCGGATCGGGGTCAGGGATAGCCGAAAATGCGACAAATTCCGTTCTAAATAGGCGAATTGTGCGACAACTCAGGGTGCGCAATACCGTCGCACCCGCCATCAGCCTCTCGTCAATGCCATGAAAGCGGTACCGGCAAATCATGCTAGAATCGTCCACGGAGAGGTTTATGGGCGATACTGAATTCAGCAACATCGAGTCTGCGGTCGGGCGACTGATTGATGGAGACGAAGATGCGCGCGAATCACTTCTCAAACTCTCCTACGAACGGCTTCAGAGACTGACCAGCAAAATGCTCCGGCAATACCCGGTCGTGCGTCGCTGGGAGCAGACTGATGACATCTTTCAACGTGCCGCGATGCGACTGTGGAACGCCCTCAGCAAGATCCAGCCGGAAGACTCGCGCCATTATTTCAATTTGGCGGCGCTGCAGGTACGCAGGGAACTGATCGACGTCGCCCGCTCTTTGAGCGGACCGATGGGTATCGCAGCAAACTATGAAACGATTGGTGATGAGGAGAATACGCGTGGCCCTGTCGTCAATGCAGGTGACCGTCAGACAGAGGAGCCTCCCGATCTCGCCGAGTGGACGGAGTTTCACGAAGCTGTCGACCGTCTCGATGAAGATCTTCGTGAGACATTCCAATTGATCTGGTATCAAGGGCTCACCCAGGAAGCTGTTGCAAAATTAACGGGTGTTCCCCAGCGAACGATCAGCCGCAGGTGGCAGAAATCCCGCCGCGAGCTTTATGCAATTCTGAACCGGCAACTGCCGGGGTAAGGGTTGTCACAGACTGCTCATTCGTTTGTTATGGC
>JBCCFB010000288.1:0-7844 GCA_039029995.1 Planctomycetota bacterium | reverse complement strand
CGGTAGTGCCTTTTTGCATTACAGCACGGCCATAGACAAACGTTTCGATTCCGATGCCGTCGTGTTCAGGCGCCAGCCTTGTGTGATTGGCAGCGCCCTCATCGGCTAGTGCAGTCGTTGCAAGCAACGGATCGTGAACGACGAAATGTTCTTTGCTGTTAAAGATCGAGCGCAAAATCGTCGTTGTTGACGGCGGCTCGAGTGACCGGTGAAGCGTGCTGGAGAGGTTTGCCGGTGAGAGATGCAGGCGGCCGTCTGAACAGTCGGCTGACGGGGAGACGGTCGCTGCGTTGGCTGTCCACATGCTTGATGCGCTGTAGGCAGCGGCCAGCAGTACCGGTTCTTCTCTAAATGCCTGCGCAATTATCTCGGCAGCAGTACCCTGGAATCCTGATTGTCTGAGAAATTCCAATCTGGGCCGGTGAACAGGCGGCAGTACGGCCTGACCGATTCCCATTTCAGCCACCGTTCGCATCTTTTCCAGGCCCTGAAGCGCAGCCGCACGCGGTGAAGATACCGAACTGCCGTGCAGGGTTGAGGCGACATTTCCGTAAGAGAGGCCGGAGTAGTTGTGCGTCGGACCGACAAGGCCATCAAAATTGAATTCACGCGCTGACATGATCAGTTACTTTTCGATTGAGGATAATCGAGGTCACTCGGTTTTGCCGTCGGTGTCCGGATTCTATGAGGATGAACCCTCACCGGTGGCCGGTCCTTCATTCGCGTCGCCTGATTCCGGCAAGCGTGGTTCTGACTCTTTCAGACGCTCGATTTCAACCGGCTGATCATAGATAACTTTCGGCGGTACCGTTATGCCCCCGGAAACAATCGCTTGAAGCGTCTCTTCGAGGTCCCAGTTGACCGCAACGACTTCTTCCTCGGGAACGAGCAACATATAGCCTGAGGTCGGAATTGGTGTTGTCGGAACATAGACGCAGAGAATCGTCCTGTCGGTATTCAGGTCCTGGCATTCAGAAGTGACAAAAGCCGGAACCTTCATGCCGGGATGAGGGAACTGCACGAGTACGACGCGTTGAAATTTCTGCGCATCCTGAGAAGTAGAAATAGCGCTGATTACGTTGCTGACAGCGGAGTAGATCGTGCTGACCCCGGGCACTGACCTGAGAATCCAGTCAACCAGCCTGTGAGTCCGACTGCGGAAGAACATGCCGCCGAGGAAAACGACGCCAAGGACGAGACCGATCGCCGCCAGAGTAGCCGCGACATTTATGATCCAGACAGGAGCTTGTTCGGGGTCAGCGCCGTCGGGATACCAGGTATCAAGCAGGAACTGGGCAATAGGGCTGATCAACGCACCGCTTACGGTGTCGTAAAGCCACTTGATCACTATCCAGGTGATGTACAGGGGGAGGACGACGAACAGCCCCTGCAATATTCGATTTCGCAGAATCTTAACGATGCCAGGTCCGCTGGAAGCCGCTGGCTTGCCGGTAGAAGAATCAGTCATGCAGGATCTTTACGAAGTCGAAGGGCAGTCGCCACCCGTTGGCTCCAAGCAGATTACACTTTTTCCGCGAAGATTTCACGCCAGCAAGCGACGGTGGACGAGGATGGCTCAGCCTTCGTCGCCGGCATCTTCGTCTTCACTTGCTTCTTCTGAATCGTCACCTGCTTCGTCTTCAGGCGTAGTTCCGGCTGAAGAGTCACCTCCAGCATCGCTGGAGTCCGAGTCGTCATTCGGAGCCTGTTCGACTTCAGGTGCAGGTGCCGGAGTTTGTTCGTCTTCGTTTTCCGCAGCTTGCGCGGCCTGAACAGCGGCAACGGTCTGGTCTTCTGAGAACTCAATATCCGGAACCAGTATGTCGATGATCTGTTCATCAAGGACGTAGTACCAGCCGGCATGTGTCCTTGTAATATCTCGAGCCTTCTGTGTGGCGACTTCGATCTTTCTGTCACGGTCCTCGACCGCCTGCAGATAGGCCAGGTTAACCGGGTCGCGAGGATCTTCAGGCGGATTCTCCGGCTTTTCAGGTTCTGGAAAAGCACTCGGGTTAATGTCCGCAGCAATCATCATAAATCGACCGGGCCGACCTCCTGCACCGACGGTACTTCCTGCCGGGGCTCCGAAGTAGATGTTGGTCGTGATTCCATCGGGCGAGTTCAGCGTCATCGCACCACGAACAGATTCGAAACCGTAGTTGATATTTCCATATCCTGATTTTCGAAATCCGAATTGGTGCATCGATTGGAAGGGGCCGTCCGGAGCAGCCTCGTCAGGGATTCTGAGTACCCTGATCAGCTCCGTCTCTTTAGCCATTACGTCGGAGAGCATTACGTTGGCAATCAGTGGCGGGCCATTCTGTCCCATGCGCGAAGCCCAGCCGAACATCGCCTGGCCTTGTTCATTCGTAGGAACAATCTCCTCAAGGTCCTGCTGCTCGCCGAAAGGAACCAGGATATTCAGTCGCGGTTCAGTTGTCAGGTTGCTGAAGCTGGCCTGATAGCGGACGTCTCTGGGCTGTGGCTGACCCATGGTTTCCGGATTCAATCGGTAGTTATCAACGGAGACCTCTGCAATCTGCTGGCCCGGCGCTCCGGCGGGGTAGGAGATCTGGAAAATGTTACTGCTGACCCAGGTTCCGAATTCGGGTTCCAGAATCAACTTGTTGAAGTCGATGACGTAGATAGCCGCCTGGCCCGGGATCCGGACGTAGTATTGCGGATCGTCAACGGTTCCCTGAACTTGATCACCTACGATCAGGTCAGCGATTGTCTGCTTGCTCCGGTCTTCAAGAGAAATCTTGACACCAAGTCCGGATCTGTTGGTCGCAGTCACTTCCTCCGTGGGATCCACCACTCCATAGTCAATGTGGGCACGCTGCGTATCTTCTTTTACGTCGTTGACCATCAGCTGATTCAAGCAGACGATCGCCTCAGAAATGCGCTGGCCGGAGTTGATTTCAAAATTGGATTTGTCCGGAATGATCCATTTGTCGTTTCGTTTTCGAATCCGGATTGATTCCTCCTCATTCGAGTCACGGTCGTAGCGAGTAATCTCGATCCAGCTGACTTTGCCGGGATCGTAATCCTCGAACAACATCTCGCCGATCATCTCCGAGGAGTTCTCGACGGTTGACTTTGGAAAGTAGTAGGCAGCAACAGCCGTCGCGCCTATTGCGACGATTGCCATCAGCAGAGTTGTCCGGAATGCAGATTTCATGATTGACGATCAGTGTCAGTAGTTTTTGTTGGATTCAAAAGGCCGGGGTGCCGCTACTTGAGGCGTCGTGCTTTTGAAATTGTTTCACGTTCACGTAGCTGGCGTCGGGTGAATACGATCGCACCGACAAGCAGCGGCGGAATCGGAGGAATCAGAACAGCCATCAGCTTGAACCATCGCTGGATCTCCTGGATCTTCAACTCAGCTTCAAGTTGCACACTTCGCAACTCTTCGCGTTTGCTGTTTTCGAGTTCTGAAATCTTCTGCTCGAACTCCTGCTGTTGCTGAGCGGCTCTCTGCTGGAAGATCAGCTTCAGGCGTTCAAATTCGACGTTGTCCACCACTTCACCACGATCGATCTGAGTCTGCATACGTTGTATTTCCTCACCGATCGGTCCGAGTTCAGCCTGAACTTTTTCCTGAAGGAGGTTTCGCTCGGTAAACTCCTCCATCTCGAGCACCTGACGGATGTCATATACCTCGCTGGTTGCATCTTCGATTGTGTCTTCAACAACACGAAGGGTCACATGGCGGAATTTTCTGTTTCGCAGTTCGTTGAATTCCTCGACACCCGCCAGTGAATCAACTGCGTTAAGTGCGAAGGCCATGTTCTGGAACCGGTACTCGACGCCGTCACGGATCGGGTAGTTTCTGACTTGCATCAACGAATCTGAAATGGCATCGACATCCGCGATGTAAATGACGTTGGACATCGTCTTGTTCGGCTCGACGACATCCGGGTCGGCCGGAATGGCATCCGACCAGTCAGATCCGGTGATGTGCGCCGCAAGGCAGAAATTCTGCGAAGCTTCACCGCGATGGCGGTCAAGCTGGCTGCGAACACCTCGCTCACCGAGATATTGATTGACTGCGAGTCGGCCGGCGGCGCCTGAAACGACCAGCGGCTCAAAGTCGAGTTGCGAATTGGTCAGTGGACTCAGGTAGCCTGAGAACTGGAAGTGCAGTTCAGAGATGCCACGCGTTGCCGGATGGTCAGGAGCGAATCTCATATCATCGATCATCGCCTCTTCATCCTGTCGAACGATGATCAATTCCTCGTTGTCCAGACTTTGGTCACGCTTGTACGGGTTGGCAGAAGGTTGCTGCCACGCCAGATAACTGTACGACTGTGCATTGGCGCCGGTACCGACCGGCATTTCGTCGATCTGGATGTCCAGCGCATCCCAGAGATCGTGAATGTCACACTGCCCCTGAGTTCCGCGCGGCACACTTCTGGGAAAGAACGTTCCGGTAACATTCTGAGAGAAGTTCTCAGCGGGAGGGTCAATGCCCTGGATTGCCGCAGCTTCCCACATCATGAACGGATCTTCGAGGATCATCGTTGGCTGACCGCGGTGCATTGCTTCGATCAGATTATCCAATTCGCCCTGAGACATCTTTGAAGGCTGAATTGCAATCAACACGTCATATCTGCGCGATGAGGGCAGGCCGTCATCATCTTCCAGCCACAAGGAAAGCGGTGTTGCGCAATTGACTGATTCAACGTCATACTGCTTCTGCAGTTCGTTGATGAACTCGATTCTCGGAATATTGAACGGTTCACCTTCCTGAGTCATCAGCCGGGCACCCATCGCAAGTGCATCTGTCTCAATAATCCCGATTGTCTTCCGGTTGGCTGAGGAAACCGTGTTGATTGAACGCATCAGCTCGTATTCGACCGGCATTCCGTACGGGAAGAACGGGATCACGACCTGCTCGCGGCCGCTGGTGATTGCAACCCCCATCACAACCTGGTCTTCACGAAGGGCACCCCGCGACTGGCTGGTTACCGGAACGGGCCGGATACCGAATCTCTTCTCAGCCAGAATGGCTTCCGGGCTGAAAGGTTCGAGGCCTTGATAAAGTTTGACTTGCAACTGGTTGCCGGCGCGAACATCAAATTCACGGAGCAGGTTCACAAGGTCATACTTCGTTGACACGAACTCGGTCGGGATGTTGTTACTGATGAACGCTTCAACCTTGACCGGCGGTTTATCGCCGCCCGCTTCTGCGGCAAGTTCGTCGAGCAGGACTTTGGTTGAGTCAGAAAGCGTACTTACCTTCTCGGCAGAAATGTCCATACGTGCCCGGTTGAGCGGGCTGTACTGCACGATCACAACACCCGCAATGACAGTAATGATCAGAAACGCGCCCCGTAGAACAAAATGCCAGAGCAGACTCGTACCGTCACGACCGCCCAGCCAATGACGTCGTCCGATCAGAATCAAGCTGAGATAGATTCCAATGACGACGATTCCGATAAAGTAGAACGCGGAGGGCAGGGCGACCAGACCGCGCCCGAACGGCTCGAATCGTTGAAGCAATGACCATTCGAACAGGCGGCCGATCCAGTCACGGTTCGAAAGGATGACGTCGGCATTCGAGAAAAACGCCAACGGTGCGTTGAATGCAGCTCCGAAAATAAAACCGACGGTAAGATTGTTCGTCAGGAACGATGCCACCATGCCGATCGACAACATGGCGATGCCCATGAACCAGTATCCGAGATACGTCGAGAACAACAGCATCGTATCGAGCTGGCCGCCCGTCATACCCAGCAACACCGCGTAGTTTGAAAGCTGTGAGAAGAGCAGTGAAACGGTGAAGACCCAGACCGCTGCGAAGTACTTGCCGATCACAATGTCAAAGTCTTTTGCGGGCAGAGTCAGCAGCAGCTCGTCGGTCCCCTGACGGCGCTCTTCAGCCCAGATGCTCATCGTGATCGCCGGAATAAAAACCAGCATGATGTAGGGCAGAAACCGGTTCAATTGATCAAAGTTGGCCAGGTTCGTCGTAAAAAACTCGTGAGGCCAGAATGCCGCAAACGAGGTCAACAAAACGAAAATGCAGAGGAAGACGTAACCGGTCGGGTTACTGAAGTATCCGGCAAAGTTCCGTTTCATCACGGCAAATGCAGCCTGGCGACGGATTAGCGGCAGCATCAAAAGAAAAACGGCCAGCACAAAGATGACATCGATGATGACCAGGAAACAGAATTCGACAAACATATTCGTTTTTCAATTGTTGGTTTGGTTGATTCACTAGTGGCGGTTCAAGCAGGTACCGCCATACCAGCCCGGGAAATCGCTAAGCGTCTTCTTCCTCGAAGTTGCGTTGCAGTTTGACCCCGGTATCGCGGTCGTGGCCCGTCAGATCGGCGAACACACTGTCCAGCCCGACCTTTTCAGGATCGATCTGATCAAGCGGTCCGTCATAAACTTTCCGGCCCTCGTTGATCATGATCACACGGCTCGCCATCGCCTCGACTTCCTGAAGGATGTGAGTCGAAAGCAAAATTGTTTTTTCTTCCCCGAGCTTCCGCATCGTCTGGCGGACGCTCCGGATCTGGTTGGGATCAAGACCGGAAGTGGGTTCGTCGAGAATCAGAACTTCCGGTTCATGGATGAGTGCCTGGGCCATTCCGACACGTTGACGGAAACCTTTTGAGAGTTTGGCGATAGGTTTGTAGATAACGCTGCCCAGAGCACAGATCTCGACCACTTTTTCGATCTGCTCGGTTTTCGTCTTCTTGTCCATGCCCCGGGCTTCGGCAAAAAAGTCGAGCAGGCTGAACGGTGTCATGTCCGGGTACAGCGGACCCTTTTCAGGCAGGTAACCAAGCTTGCGTGATCCGGCGAGCCGGTCTTTGTTCATATCAAAGCCGGCGATCCTGGCAGCTCCCTCGGACGGAGAAAGATAGCCGGTCAGCATTTTCATCGTTGTACTTTTGCCCGCGCCGTTCGGGCCCAGGAACGCGACAACTTCGCCGCGATAGACCTTGAACGAAACGTCACGCGAGGCGGCAAAGATTCCGTAGAACTTCGATAACCGGTCTGCTTCGATCATCGGCTCTTCGCCTTCGCGCGATGGATTTACCGCCTCGGCAGCCGTGTCTGTGTTCGCTTCGGCCGATACTTCTTCGGCAGCTGCGTTTTCGACATCAGTTTCGATTGAGTCGTCGTTCGGAGTGTCGTCAGACATAAGATGACGCGCTTTCTTGTCGGGTTTCATCCGGGGTAGGGGCTGGCTCAGTGCCGGCTTCCGGACCGGTTTATCGATGTAAGTTCCACGATTTGATCTACCGTGAAACCGGCCAGGTCTGACCTTGCGCATCGCAAAGCGATCTTGAGGTCGCGACTGGACTTTCCGGCGAGTCGTGAAGGCTTGAGTTCGGGTCGGATACCTGCTCACGAATGCATAGATTCTGTATGCAAGGGCGGGAATTGTCGACCGTTCTCATGCAAAAGTTCGCCCGGAGTTAACCTGCCGGAGTGCCTTTGGAGCGCAGTTCACGCCCGGAGAGCAATTCCTCTGCTGTCGAGACTCCGATCAGGACGTACCGGACCGTTATTTTGTACGTCCAGACTGCCACAAAGGTTCGAGCCACAGTGCGCATGAGGAAAAAGACTGTGCGGCGACCTGAAAAGACGGCGCGACGACGGGAAAGGCTGCGCGACGACGCAAAAAAGGCTGCGCGGCCACAAGAAAAGATAGTGAAATGAACGGAAACTCGAGGAGTCTTGATCGACGCCGATGGCCGGTCGGACGTTTCTCCAAAATCTGATCTCAGCTCGCAGAAATATGCGTCGGCCGTATCCAGCCGGATCATCGGCCAACGGCGCGGGCAGAGGCCTAATTGTTGCCTATCCGGTTCCAGTCCTTT
>JBCCFB010000287.1:0-7891 GCA_039029995.1 Planctomycetota bacterium | reverse complement strand
CACCAGCGACCAATAGTCGCCCTATTCAGACTCGGTTTCCCTATGGCTTCGGCCCGAAAGGCCTTAACCGAGCCGCTGACGGTAACTCGCCGGATCATTATGCAAAAGGCACGCCGTCACACTGAACGAATCATAGTGCTCCGACCGCTTGTAAGCGTACGGTTTCAGGTTCTTATCCCTCCCCTAGACGGGGTTCTTTTCATCTTTCACTCACGCTACTGAGTTCACTATCGGTCATTAGAGAGTATTTAGCCTTACGAGATGGTCCTCGTAGATTCAGTCGGGGTTTCACGTGACCCGACCTACTCAGGTGCCTTTCGACGCGTGCGAAGCTTTCGAATACGGGACTGTCACCCTCTGTGGTCGACCATTCCAAGTCGTTCTTCTAGCCAGAAACCTCACCATATGAAAAGTCCTACAACCCCATCAGGGAAACCCCAATGGTTTGGGCTGTTCCGCTTTCGCTCGCCGCTACTAACAGAATCGATTTTTCTTTCTCTTCCTCGAGTTACTTAGATGTTTCAGTTCACTCGGTTGGCTACACCGCACCTATGTATTCAGTGCGGGCTAGTTCAGGAATCCCGGGATCAACGTTCGTTTGTCAACTACCCCAGGCTTTTCGCAGACTTCCACGCCCTTCGTCGCCTTCTAATGCCAAGACATCCCCCATATGCCCTTAGTAGCTTGACCACAAATATCCAGCCCTCTCAGAATCAGACCAAAGCCCGAATCATGAAGGGACCGCTATTTGCCTTGCTACAGATCCAGATAACGATATTCGCTTCTTTTTCATCTTTCGACACGATCACCAGCCTGCAAAACAAGCCGACAATCGCGACGCTACTATAGAGTGGTTTATAAATGTCTGATTTTAACGCCACCTGCTACACCGCCTCGCTCCCCGCGAAGAAAGCTAAGCCGTGCCCGAAGGACCAAAGCCCCTCAGACGCAAACGACATCAGACATCGATGCCATCTTTACACACTAAATTGTCAAAGATCATTCACCGGCAGAGCCGGCAACTCTCAGTTGAGAGTGGATTGAGCTGAACGAGGTTCACCTCGTCAACGCAAGCCACTGCCAACCAGCAACTTACAGCACACACCAAGACGCAAAGCAAAAGCTCAAACCTTGGCGGGAACCCGTGATGTTATCGGTATACCGAACCCTCGTCAACACCTTCAATCGAATAATTATCAAAGGTTCCGTTTGACGAAACTTGCGGCCTCACGGACCAGCTGACTTCCCATGGAACCGGAGAACACCTCTCCGATCTATCGTGAAGCCTTAAGTGACATGATTGCCTGGAATCTACAGGCGTCACCCAGAAGGCCAATCTGCGAGCAACCAGTTTTCACTGATGACTCATTGGCAACTTCCATGCTTACTTTCAGTAGCGAGTGGCAAAGTATACGCATCTTCGGATCGCGCTCAAGGGGCAATCAAGAAGAATTCAGATTTTTTTCTTCAAGCCCCTGGAAGCCTGAGTTTTGCCGGGTTTGTCCATGAGTTTTCAGGTGCCGAACTGCCGACGCAAATCAATCTACTACCAAGCGCGCAGCCACTGAACCCTGTTTCGACTCATCACTTGACCTCAGAAGTCACAACCACTGTTTACTACAACACGCAGGGCCGCAACTAACGCGGCCGCAACTAGAGGGCCCAACGACCTGAGCCTTTCCAATCAGCGCTAAAGTAGCACCTGGCGGGCCCGCTTTGCGGATGCCCGCGCAAGCCGAACCGGTGAGCAACTCCGAATGTCACTCACCGGTTTAACCAATGCGCGGGGCCCGTTGTGCGACCCTAACCGCCATACAGATACCAGTTGAAGAAGCCCGGATTGTAGGAATGCATCCAGGCTTGCAAAACAAACTCCCGCTCCCACCACGAAGGCCCGTAAAACCATGTGAACTGGCCGGGATTATCGTCTAGATAATCGCACATCTCCTCAGCCTCCTGCTGAGTCGCATACGGACCATATCGCTGCGTGTACGAATAGCCGCTGGTATGCATTGCATCGCGGTACACGTAATACTCGTAAACCGCCAGTTGATTGTTCTGAGCTTCCGCTGGAGCAGGGCTCGTGGTGATTACCGAAAAAGCAGCAATGGCGGCAAGCAGTGAAAGCGTGTATTTGATCGAGTTCATCTGAAAGTTCCTTCTGGAAGCCCTGTATTGTCAAGATTCAACACAGTTACAAGCGAAGGAACGGCCGGGATGTTACAAGACCGCATTACCCGCGGAAAAGCCGGCCAATTCAGCAATTACCGGGATCAGCGGACGCGTTTCCCAGCGGCCAACAGCTGCCTCTTCATCCGGCACGCTTGATCAGGATGCAGTTGCCTGCCTGCATCGGCACTGCTGGAACGCCCGATTCAGAAGAGTAGCTCACAACAGCACGGGCACAGCCCGGCCAGTATCCGTTGGTGTAGATTCCGTAGCCGCTGACAAGAACAATGCCGCCATCCACCATACGAGGATAAAAGTACCTGAGGCTCGAAAGAGTCGGCTCGAACAGCCCGACTGATATCAGAACAAACCGGTAACGCCGCTCCGGCAGGTTGTCGAAAACCTGCGGGATCCACCCACGCTTGATTTCGACACCGGGAAAGTCAGCTATTGTTTCACGCAGCCCGGCAATGGAGTTCAAACGAAACAGCCCGTTACGAAACTTCGCCTGAGCGCGGGGACCGTCCACTTTTCCAGGCCGGCTGAGCCCTTTGAAACTGTCGATCATTGTATGTCCGGTTCCATCAAACCGGTCATCCGCTTGTCGCATTGCTTTGCACATCAGCAGAGAAGACAAGCCTCGATAACAACCTGCCTCAAGCGTCGCCCCGCTGAGCCCTGAAGTTGTCCGAAGCATCTGCACGAGGTTGAACGATCGCGACTTGTGCCTTTCGGACTCGATTCCGCCCGTCAACGCCAGCGCGTGCTGATACCAGCTTTCGAAGTCAATTCTGTCTTTGTGAACGAACACCGGCTCTGCCGGGCCATCCTCCCCGGGCTGTGCGAATGGTGCCGGGACCTCCTCAAGGGATTCACCAGGCTCGAATAGGCGTGCATTCAATTCAAGATCCGGCAGGTCATCATTCATACTTCACCTGCTAAATCATGCGGCTCTGGATGGACCATCAAGAAATCTGGCGAACGGTGTTTCCGCAAGTGATGCTGCCAGTTCGTCGTAGTTGCCGACCATCTGTTCAATCGCTGCGGGCGACGCTTTTACGTACGGTGACTCCAGGGACACGGAATCATCGACTTCAATGAACCTCAACAGGCGTGCAAGCTCCCCGGTCTTCGCATCGGCCAGCCGCGAATATTCGACGCTCATTACATGCTCAAACTGCCGCGAGAATTCACGCAGCATGTAGGTCAGTTCCCGGACGTTGACGACTTTTCTGCGTACTTGCTGGACATCGACTTGCATCGGCGCTCTTGAAGCTGCCACTTTCAAGTTGCTGCCGGTCATCTCAAGACGTTCGTCTTTGAGCCGATCGACATGTGCCAGGGAGAGCACCTGACGTAAATAGTTATCGCGCTCGAGCAGAATCACGCGCAGTTCAGCACGCAATTTATACAGACGATCGAGCACCTCGGGAAACCGGTCAAACTGATTCAGAAACTTAAATTTGAAACCTGAAGCAACCGGGCCGCGATCAAATATTTCATCAAGGTGACTGAGGGCCTGTTCAGCAGTTGGCCCGACAACGGCCCCTGAAAAGGTGCTGATCGTTCGGGCACGTTCGGTACGGCGTCCTTCTTCACGGCGCCCCTGAATAGAGAAGTCCTCCTGCCTGCACGTCACATCAGGATGAGAATCCAGTAACGAACAAAGCCAGGTGGAGCCGCAGCGGCCCTGGAAAAATATCACAAAGGGGACCGGCATCGTGGGAGAGTCGGTAAACGGGCAGGTTGTTCGAGGACCGTTTTCAAAGGCGGGGTGTGTGCAACCGGACTCATCTGAGTCGGTGGATAAAACGGTTGCGTGCCATTTTTGACGGCCCGGTTCGGTTGTTTGGCGGCAGAATACAGGACCCGCCAATATCAATCCAGACTGATCCGCAGAAGCCAGGATCTCTGTAGAAATCCGCATAGAAATCCGCTATCTGCCGTGACATGACGATTGCTTCAATACATTCCAATGCCATGCCAATTGAACTCAGTCAGCTTGAACTCAGTTCAGCCGCCGCAACATTACCTGCCCGTAGATGACCGTAATCACAGTCATAAATACGTTGGTCCCTGCGATCGTATACCAGACAACGTCAACGCTGTGCTCCGGAACCAGCATGAATAAAAACGGTAGAGGCAGAAGAACTTTTCTCAACGGCGATTCGAAGAATCCGTAAAACGGACGCTTGATCGCTTGCAGGAAGGCGAGGTGAGTTGAGGTCATCACGTACGACCATTGGATACAGGCCATTATTTGAATGTAGCGTTTGCCGATCCTGATTACCTCCTGATCGCTGGTGAATATTCGCATCAAGGGAACGGCCAGAGCGAACATCAAAACAGACGAGACCACAATCAGCACCAGTCCCACGCGATTTGTGACCCGCATCGTTTCCCTGACGCGATCAAAATCTCCGGCTCCGTTGTTCTGTCCGACAAGTGCCATGATGGCGGCGTAAAGTCCGAAAGTCGGAAGCAGTGCGATCTGTTCTATTCGCGTTGTCACACCGAATGCGGCAACTGTTGATTCCCCGTAAGGCTTGAGAAAATAGGTAACAGCAAAAAATCCGAAGGCAACTGACATGATATTGAAGCTGGCTGGAATTCCCTGCTGAAGGATTTCCAACCAGATGCGGATGTCCGGCAGCAGGTGACGACGGCATTTCAGATCCAGGAATCCGCGTGTGACAATCGTGTTCACCATGTAGATACAGCCACACGTTTGAATCACGACGGTTGCCCATGCGATGCCGGAAATCCCCATCGCCGGCAAACCGAATCCGCCATAAAGAAACCATGGATCGAGAATCAGATTCAAAAAGAAGCCGGTGATCAGTACTTTGCTGTAAGTCCTGCTGTCTCCGCTGGCGATCAGGATCGCATTCGAAAGACTGCTCAACACAAAAACGATCGATCCGATAAAGACGGGCGTCATGTACGCGTGAGCTAGTTCAAGGTATTCACCTTCAGCGCCCAGAGATCGGAAAAGCGGGTCAGAGGCGAGCAGCCCGACGACAGTCATGCCGATAGATGCAAAGAAGCCGAGTGACAACGTTTGCGTGATAAATCGTCGCTGCTTTGTTTCGTCCCCCGCACCAATCGCATTGGCAATCAAAGCAGATGCACCGCGGGACAAGCCTCCGCTGGTGGCAATGATCAGCAGAAAGACGGGAAAGCTGATCGCCATCGCCGCCAGCGCAATCGTCGAGATCTGACCGGCGTAGAACGAATCGACGACGTTGTACATCGTCTGAAAAAACAAGCCGATGCTGGACGGAAGTGCGATCCTGCGGATATGCAACGGGATAGAGCCGGAAGTAAGAGATTCAGTTTTCATCCGGCGTGCTGCTCAAATAGACGACTCGTTCCTTTTGAAGGATCGAATCGTAGCAAAGTCAAACCGTTGGGCAACGCCCCGCATCGGCCCCCATGATTTCAAGCGAGGAATTTTGCTCGCTTCAGGAAGCAGCGTTGCAAGGTTGATCAAGAAACCATCCAGATAAAACAAAATCCTCTCCCTGATTAAGGGAGAGGAGAATTAGATGTGAAGATTCTACAGCCCGAATATCCCGTGCTGCAGTTAACGTTTCGCCGTATCAATCATCCCGGGCTCAATAATCCCCGACGAGCTCTCCGTCTCGTTTGTCAGCGAGTCTGACGAGCGTCGCAGTATCGATATTCTGGTTGATGAACTGAACCGATCCGTCTGCCATACCGAAGTTGGCACCGCCTGAATGGGCCGACGAAAATGTTTCCATCGCCTGCAGCGGATCAACGTGCGCGGCGTTGATGGCGTTTCCGAAGTTCACCGTCCCACATGCATCGCTTGGGCCATTGCCGAACACAACAACGTCTGGCGGATGGTGGACGCCTGCCGGCATCTCGCGGCTATCACGAGAAATGTATTGAATTGCGGCGTACGCCAGGTATGTGTTTCCACCGGCTTTATACTCCCATGCCCGCTCGCCGGTAATCAACGTATTGGACATGCCGTCCTTGATCTGCCTGATCTCAATCAGACGATTCGCCTCCTCAAAAATGCCCGCATTAGGAGTTTCCAATCCCCACATCGGGTCAAGATTCAGGAACGAAGTCGTTACATCGATAGAGTTGATCCCGATGTAATTTGTTGTTCCCGTCTGCATCGTTTCCGGGGAAGTAGGATCGACATCAGGGCCGAGCCAACGTTCAGCATTGATCTTCGGGCCGTTGTCGGATGGACAACGTAGAAACTCACCTTGAAATGTAGCTAGCAAAGCAGCTCCCTGCGGAGTTGTCGCATGCCCGCACGCGTCGACAGCCGTCTGCCCGTTCACATCCAGCATGTCGTACTGCGCCCGCATCTCCATGTACGGCAATACGTGCACATGCCACGCCCAGCTCGGTCCAGCCAGCGCGTTCTCTTCTGGCACTGCGACCAGCCCTGAGTTGAGAGAAGCCATTGGCGGAAACGCTTGATAAGCCGACTCGAAATTTAACAGCGCCAATCCAAGCTGATGAAAATTATTGGCGCAACTTGTCCTGCGAGCCGCCTCGCGAACCGATTGAACAGCCGGCAGTAGCATCCCGATGAGAATACCGATGATCGCAATGACCACAAGCAATTCAACCAGCGTAAAAGCCTGTCTCGATTTTAGATAGCTCTTCATGACTCATCTCCCTTATCCGAATAGAAAACGCGCAGCAGCGCACGAAAACGCGGAAATTGATCGACGTAGGTCGATTGAAGCGAGCCTGCGAATAAACTTATCGTCAAAGATTAACAAAGCAGGCGAGTGAGATGAGGCTCACGAATTGTACAGGAGTTCCACCTTTCCATACAAGAAAATTGCCCCAATTCTCTTGCGTTTCAGTAATCAGACGGCAAACAAGAAATTCTGTCACTGGAAACATGTCCATGGACTCCACAGATAGCGCAATTTATGCGCGCAAGGTCACGAGGCGGATTTTTCGGACAACTGGCAATAATGAAGTTGTAACGGCCATGCGGCATCTTATATTGACGCATTTTGAATGATGGCGGGCCGTTTCAACTTGATATTTCTTGACAGTTTTGGGCTTCTGGCAGATCATCAAACTAATGGTCTCTTTTGTCATTCAAGCATTACCCTGAAAGCTGATAATCGTCATGACAAAGCACGGAACGTTTTTTGCCTTTGCAGCACTGTTGATTCTCGTTGCAGGCTGCTCCAGTGACTCATCGACGCAAGACGAAGAAGCACGGTCACCGGCACCACCAAGCGCAGAACAGTCCCCGGCAGACACGGATGACTCGCTCGCATCTTCAAGCGAATTGATGCCTGAGCCGGCTGACGATTTTCTGGTTGGAGATCTCGAGAACAGCGAAGAACTGAGAACCAGATGGTTGAATGAAATCCATAGCTGCAGCCCGGATACCGACTGGCAGGCAGTCAATCAACGTAATGCGGAGCTTTTGGCGGAACTCAGGCCGAATGTCGCAGCGCGGGGAACCAGTGAATCATTTGCAAACGGTCAGCTGGACGGAACCTGGGTCGAACGCGGCGGTATCGATCAGGCAGGCGCAATGCACCAGATCAGATACGTTCCCGAAACAGATCAGATCTACGGTTTCAGTGGACTATCAACCTACACCGGTGGCCGGAGCCTATGGCGTGGCAATCGGGATGGGTCCGGCTGGACCGTTCTTCACGATGACTATCAATATCGCCCGGAAACTCTCGAGGCATTTGTTCCT
>JBCCFB010000286.1:0-7922 GCA_039029995.1 Planctomycetota bacterium | reverse complement strand
GTCCGTTGTCTTCGATCGGGGCCGAGAACGCGACTTTCAATGTTCCCGATTGCTTACTTTGAAAGTAGGTCGAAATGTGCGGAGCCGTGATCATCGTCCTTTGGAACGGATCCCGGGACACTCCTTCGTACCCCGTCTCCTGATTCAAGTCCGAAGACAGTGCCGTGAAGTAGGTTCGATAGGACCAGTTTTTCCCAAGCGTATCCTCGTCCTCCAGAACACAGCCTGTATCGGGATCCCAGAAGGCGGACACAAGCTGATTGCCGAAAGTATCACACACAAACCAACTGGCAGACGTCGGATAACGCCCATAGAAATTATTCACCCGCTCATTGAGCATGGCTTGAATCGAACTGTCTTCCTTCATTCGCTGAACCAGCGCTTGACGCGCTTCAAAGTCCTTTTTCTTGTTGTCTACCGGATCAGAAACGGCCAGCCGCAACGGCAGAGTCTCTTCGGAAACAAGTTCCTTGAAATGTTCTTTGAACTCTTCTTCATTTAAGAGCCTGTCAATGGACAGGAAGTACTGATCAAACATCGCGCCGGCATTGGCAGCTCCAAGTTCGGCCGCAAACTGGTTGGTGTATTCCGCTTTGTTCGTTACGGCTTCAACCGCGTCGCTGACTGCCTGCCGGATTGCCCACCATCCGAACAAAGAGATAACGGCCGTCAGCAGTAATGGACCGATCAGACCAAGCAGCATGACCGGCCGTCGGGCGCGTGACTCTTCGCGCTGTTTCAGTGCGAGCAGGACACTCTGCACGCTACCGAAGCGGCCTTTTCTATCCGCCGAGATGCACTGGTCGATAATGTCCGCCAGCGCGCGATCCACCCCCGGTATCTTTCGATGGTCATCGGGCAGGGGAGCCGTCTGCAGCCCCTGACGATAGGTCGCCAGGCGGGAAGGCAGATCTACTGTCTGTTCAATTTCGCGCGCGAGGTCTTCGCGGTAATAAGGCGGACGACCGGTCAGCATGCTGTAAAACAGCGCTCCGAGTCCGTACACATCCCAACGCGCGTCCGGAGCGGCTTCAGTATCCGCCTGCTCGGGAGCCATATAAAAAAGTGTTCCCAGCGCCGGCGTATCATCATCGCCCAGTCTCGACTGGCCGAAATCCGCAAGTCGAGGCTTGCCATCCTGATCGAGCAGGACGTTACCGGGCTTGAGATCGCAATGCAGGATGCCTTTGCTGTGAAGGTGCATCATGCCCGTCGCGATTTCCTGGAAAATCTCAATCGCTTCAGACGGAGCAATCGTGTCATCCTCTTTAAGCCGGTCTTCGAGTGAACCGTGCTCGATGTAGTCCATCACATAGTAGGGCGGCTCTGAGTCCCAGCCGACATCGAGCAGCTGGACGACATATCTGTCTGTGCCTATGACCGCCAGCTTCTCAACTTCTGCGGCAAGCATCTGGACATCGGAGCTGGATCGTCGCGTGTAGAACTTGATTGCGACTTTGCGTCCGGTCTTGCGACTGATTCCTGACCAGACTTCCCCGTAAGCTCCCTGGCCGACACATTTCTGAATCGTGTAACCGGCAATTTGCGCTGGCGGGCTGATCGATTCCAGACTCAGGTCGCGTGACTTGATCAGGTCGTCAGTCGATTGTTGTTCGGTATGTTCTGAACTCATGACCGCAACAGAAAAGCGCGCCGGCGGAACAGCCGGAATTAAAACTGCCCGGCGGACCGTCCGCGTGGCAAATGAAAAGAGATCCCCGTCTCAAATCAGTCTAGCCTTCGACGCGCGGGTTGTGCAGTCTCGCGACGCGAATGAGCGGTAAAACTACCGCTGAAAACCGGGTTTCGCCTCGAATATCACGGTTGTGCAGAAAAGCAGATTTGCGAACAGTGAATCGGGACGCTTTGGATTGATCATGCTGACCGCGCCCGGGAATCATAGTTTATTGACACGTCTAAAAAGTGGGTACTGATCAGGACGCTTTGCGCATTGGCGACACCGGCGATTGAAGAGGTCGCGAAATGCCGGCGTTAATCTTTACCATTTCGCTCAGCTTGCCGCTGACCTCCGTGGCTGAAAACCGATCGCCGGTTGACCTGACTTTCATGATTACGTCCTGCCGGGGACGCATGATGATGATGGTACTGCGGTCGATCGTTGCGGGCCTCGCAATTTCGAGACGATAACGCTGCAGCATCAGGCTGAGCGTCACTTTCATCAATGTCATCGAGTAATTTGTCGCGACGCAATATCGAGCTCCAGCGCTGAACGGCAGCCATTCCCATGAAGAAGGCTGACGCTTTTCCCATCGTGATGGATCGAATTTCAAAGGATCCTTCCAGACGTCAGGATGGCGATGAGTCACAAAAGGACTGACCAGGACGCGGTCATGCTTGACGACAGGCATTCCTGATATCTCACAATCGCAAGTCGCCTGCCGGGCAAGAGCTGGAATCGGTGGCAACAGCCGCATAGATTCACGCAGGACACGATCAAGCAGTTTGAGTTCGCTGACCTGTTCAAACGTCGGAGCACCGCCTCGACAAACGGACTCGATTTCATCAACAACGTCGCGAGCGATCTCCGGAAACTGGGCGATCAGAATGTTTGTCCATGTGAGTACGGTTGCAACGGTCTCGAAACTTGCGGCATAGAAGAACATGATCTGCCCGACCAGCTGCGCATCAGTCAGGGCTTCTCCGTCTTCGAATCTGGCGTCAACCATGGCGGACAGTACGTCAAAGTGTTCGTCCGTCGTTGTACCGCGCCGGCGCGAGATCATATCCAGCAGAATCGACTCGACGTTCTCGGCCGCCATCAGCATCCGGCGGTACTGAGTGCCGGGGACATTGAATGGTATTGCCCACGTTTTCTTGCTGAACGTAAAGCGGTTGATCTCTTCAATCTTGCTGCTGAGTTGATCAAGGCTTTCGTCGGATTCTTTCCCGATCAGAATGCGGCCGGAAAATCTCCGTGCCAGCAGACACATTTCGTCCCAGAGATTGATGGTGCCACCCTGCTGCCAATTATTGGTGCACTCTTCTGTTACGGAGACAAACTGCTCAAGGTGTGCGCGTTGAGACTTGGCTGCGAAAACAGGCCGCAACAGACCACGGACTTTGGTGTGCCGCTTTCCGCGGGAGTGAAGCAGGCCGTCACGTATGCGTGACATGGCAGACCCGCGCGGTCCGCGAAACATGTATCCGGTGGTGCGGAATCGTTCTTTGTCACCAAGTACGTTTTTGTTGTTTTCCGGACCGAGCGCCACAATGAACTTGCGTCTTCCCGGAGCGAAGCCGATGACCGAATCAAACCCTTTTTCTTGAGCCATATTGGTCAGCGTGCCGGGGATGTCCGAAAGAAACCGCACAGCCCATGGGGCTACAGACATTCCGCGCACGAACTTCGGGGCATGCACATCCATCTCAGAAATCATCTGCGACACTCTTATGGCCATCCTTTGCCAGAACACCGGTGGGACATTTTCTTCGGACATTCTCTTCACATGCGCGCAAAGCGCGTGTCAGACGCCGACTTCGTATGCGGCTGTCGGGTGAAGGAAAATTCGCGGGACGATAGCAGAATGCGGGAACGGCTGGAACTGGTTTTACAGGAAAGAGCTAGCAACCACGCACAACCTGTTTTGCGCCGTATTGAAGCATCCGACACATTGAAGAATCCGATTTTGAATCGCATTTAGAATGAACAACAAATCGAAAAGAACACACCTATATGCACTTCCAGATCGCCAGCTATCGTTCGCCATAGAAGAGTTTTTCCGCTCTACGCCATCGACTGCTTCCCAGTTGAAACAGCCCCGTCCACTCGGGACTCTCGTCGAAAAAAGCCAAATGTTCTCTGGTTACCTTGCGAGTCATAAATGTAAACGTCTCCATCGGCAGAGCACTGACGAGTCGCTCAACGAATCCAATAGCGAAATCCGGTTGAACCTCCCGTCGACCGCCACGCGAATCACCTAACCGCCCTCCTTTCATCGCCCGTCGTTCCAGGGAAAGGGACCTTAAGCTGGAACAACACATCAGCATCTGCTCGTCCTGTTCGTTGATCGGTCGAGCGTAAATCAGCTCCATCGTTTCCAAGCTTGGCGTCAGCTGCAAAATGCCGAGCAGTTGTTTTGACTCAAACGGCTGAACCTGGACTGGATTGTCCCGTCTCCGAGTCTCAGCCACATGGTGTATGGTCGCAGATTTGCAAAACTCCATTTGTGGCATTTTGCTCCAGACCGAAATGCTAACCGCTGACCAATCGCCGCAAATCGAAATGCTTGAGTCCGTTGCTTCATCAAAATAAAATTCAAGCTTCCCCGTTTGCGCGTCCGCTCGATTGCTGTGGTAGGCGATGAATTCCAATCGGTTCACGCGTTTGCAAAACCGTTCGACAAATGCGGCTAGATCTTCTCTGTCGAGGCGAAGGCTGGAGGCGTGCAATACACCTCCCCGAGGGTGGGTGAAGCCCAGGTCTAATCCGCTAGTATCGAACTCGTGGTTCCGTGGAACCAGAGTTAAGTTACTGAGCTCGCCAAGTTCGAGCAAAAGGCGGTCTTCCAGAGAGTCAAACGGTGATGCAATGACCACTTCAAACTTGCACCCGCATTTCTCTCGAACGGATGTGATGGCGGGGCTTCTCAGCATTTCAATGCATTCAGCAAGGTCCGTTTGTGAAGGATGCAAGAGATGAACGCAATGTGGCTCGTTATTACCATTTGAAGGGATCTCAAAATTCTGCTCAATAACGGATCTTGCCCGGACAAATTCTGATGTCCTGACCAGGTATGTCCGTGTCGAAATCTTGAATTGGACTGATTCTTCCAGACACTGCCCCCATTTCCATGATCGAGAACTGTTCTCCCACGATCGCGGGCTGGCCATCGTGACATTGATTGCTTCGATATTATCCGTTTGCGAAAGCGATTGAATGGCGCCGGCAACATCTACACGGGTAGTAAGATAGAGTTCAAGTCGCTTCAGAGACTGAATCCTCGGGATCGAACGCAGAAATTCATTGATCCGTGTCTTGTCAGTTGTACCCCGGAATCTTTCTGCGACCACCAGATGTTCAAGTTCCGTCAGTCCCGGCGAAACACAATCACAAACCGGTCGAATTTCAAACCTAACTCGAAGACCAACAATGTGGTTATCCTGTTTTTCTTCGAACAAAAACTGCAACCACGAAGGCAGCCGATTGGGACGTGTTTCAAGGACTTCACCACCTTCTTCAAGCCAGGGTTCGACTGCCCGCCACTGACGATTGATAGAAACGACCTCCATCGAAACCGGCGTCAGAACCACACCGGTCAAGAACATCAACCCAAGCAGCATCCGCAGAGAAAACTTCGGCCGCCAACGAGAATTGGTGCGAGTGCCTACGGCTTTGCTGTGCTTTTCTTTACCCGTTGAATTTGAAGATGCTACATTCAAACGAACGCTCCAACTTGCGCATTGATTGCATCAGATCACCCGACTTTTAAACCGCTCAGCCTTTTTGAAGTCTCGTCAATTCGAAGAGTTTTCGTGAAAATCCGGACGGACGAGTGAACTTGACGATTAGTTCGATGTCCTGACTTTCCTACCACGGTGCCGGAGGAATTTCTTATGCGTGTTCCAACTCTCCTGATCGTCCGGCTTTCTGCCTAACGTTTCGCACAGAAAGCCGATTCTGTTTTTGCATTTCCAATGCCGCGCAGATTTTGCGCGTCTTGGAAACAATCTCACGGAGAGAACAATGGGGCTTTCAAAGAAAGAACGCGAGCTTTTGCTCAAAAAATATTGCGGCGTCATTAACGCAGACGACGCCATCGATCCTCGACACTACTTCTACAACAAGCGGAAACAAAAGAAGCAATATCGCAAAGTTTTCCAGTTGTGCCGGCAGGTTGCCGACACGTTGCACATGGTGATCAACGAAGGTGATCCGCTGCTTGAGGGACTGTCGGTAGTCGAGGTGCTTCCTGCACCCGATTCGCATCGCCTGCTGGTGATTGTCAGTCTCGATCCGGCAGTTCAGGTCGAGTCGGCTTCGGACATTGAGCAGATCATGAACTGCTTGCAGGCTCACCAGCCGAGACTTCGGGCGGAGATTGCTCGTTCGATCAACCGGCGCAAGACACCGACGCTGACGTTCGAGATGGCCAGACTGGCTTGATGCAGGAATCTTGATTCAAAAAAGCATTGCTTTTCGGACATCAAGTGACGCTTGGAGTAATGGACGCAATCACATGACTTGCCCCTCAATCGCACGACGGTTGAGGGGCGGTCGCGTTTTGAGGGCCGAGGTTTTCATTGTCAGGCAAGGCTTGTTGAAATTTCCGCCGCGAATTCAAATAAGCGTCAGCCCTCACGGCCGCATCGCAGCAGAAATTCCGGAGCCAACTCTTGAGCCAGCCAGAACCAGACCGAAAGATCCGCGCCGTCGTCCTCGACATGGACGGCACGATGTTCAATACCGAGGATCTCTACAACATTGTCGGCGAGCAGATGCTTGCGCCGCGTGGCCACGAGTTCACACTCGAACTGAAACACAAAATGATGGGGCTTCCGGGCACCAAGGCATTCGATGTCATGATCGAGCATTGCAACCTCGACGATTCCGCTGAGACGCTGCGGCAGGAATGTGACGAGCTGTTTATGGCTCTTGAAGACCGGATCGAAACGATGCCCGGGCTGGACTGGCTGCTGGGTCGGATCGAAGAAATCGGCCTGCCCAAAGCTGTTGCCACAAGTAGTCACCGCCAGTTCGCCGATCATGCGCTGGGAAAATTCGATTTGCTGGAGCGTTTTGAGTTCGTGCTGGCCGGTGGCGATGTGGAGAACGGGAAACCCCATCCTGACATCTACATCGAAGCCGCAAGGCGACTGAGTGTTGAGCCGGCGGAAATGCTTGTCCTTGAAGACAGCTTCACTGGCTCTACCGCCGCAGCAGCATCGGGAGCCCTGACCATTGCGGTGCCGACTCATCACAGCCTCTGCCGCGACTTCTCTCATGCTGATCACGTTGCAAGTTCTCTCGATGACGCGATAATTCGGGCTTTACTGGATCAGGCGGCATAGCCCGGCCGATCTATCCGATGCACAGCTGATTCGCTTCGTTGGCTCAACTTCCAGCATTCTCCTCCTCTTTATCACTAACCCGACATCACTACCCCGACCAAAACCATGAACAAACCACTTGCCGTTGTCCTGGCTGCCGGAAAAGGCACCCGCATGAAGTCGGATCTGCCCAAAGTGCTTTGTGAGGCCAACAGCAGGCCGCTCGTTTCCTACGTGATCGACTCACTTCGCACAGCCGGCGTAGAAAGGCTGGTAATCGTGGTCGGCTACGAAGCCCAGATGGTGAAAGACCGGCTGGCCGACGTCGCGAGCACGGAGTTCGCTCTGCAGGAGGAACAACTTGGCACAGGCCACGCGGTGATGATGTGCCGAGAGCAGCTGGACGGACACGACGGCCCTGTTGTCGTAGTGGCGGGAGACTCGCCGATGCTGCAGGCTTCTTCGATCAAGGCCCTCCTCGATGATTTTGAGGCGAGTCGTCCGGCGTGTTTGCTGGGGACGCTCATCCACGAAGACCCGACCGGCCTCGGGCGGATCGTCCGCGACGGTGACGGAAACTTTACCGGTATCGTGGAAGAAAAGGACGCCTCCGACGAGCAGAGGGCGATCACCGAAGTCAACATGAGCACCTATGTTTTCGACTGTTCAGAATTGCTTGCCTCTTTAGACAAGCTGACCGATGACAACCGGCAGCAGGAATACTACATTACTGATGTACCGGGAATTCTGCTTGGCGAAGGCAAAGACGTGCGTGCTCTCCCGGTCCTGAAGCCTGTCGAAGCCCTCAGCGTAAATACCGTGGAACAACTCGCGGACGTTGAACGGGCAATGAACGAAGGCTCCTGATAGCCGCATAGAGTCCACCCCACCAGTCGTTTCCGGCGTCGTCGTTT
>JBCCFB010000285.1:0-8045 GCA_039029995.1 Planctomycetota bacterium | reverse complement strand
TTTTTCCTACATCCCAAAAAACACGACCGGGAGGATTCAAGGTCATAGTCAGGATAGGTCCAGCGTGAAGTCTGCCACTGATCACCCTGATAGTGGAGCGTCACTTCGGCAAAAATACCGTCCCTGAGATAGATCCGGTGGTCTCTGTCTTTAGTCGTCGCCAGAACCAGCTTGGCTTCTGTGACGTATCCGGGGTCGATGTTGAGCGGCCTCGATTCGGGATATTGGTTCGAGTCCGCAAATTGCTCTTCAAGCTGATTGGTAAAAACCTTGGCGTCGGCAATTTCGTCAGGAGGCAACAGCTTCGAAAAAGCGAGAAACTGTTTCTTCAGGCCCTCGCCCATTGTCCGCGAATAAAACGACGTCTGGTCAAAATCGAACACCGGCCCTTCAAACTCAACCGCGCCGAATCTGTCCGTCATCTTCTGGCGCGTCCACTCGAATGCTTCATCGTAGCGGCTGATAACAGCCGTTATCAAAAGTACCCGTCGATGTGTGCGTCTATTACCCATATAGATGTGCGTCTTTGCCCATATAGATCAGTGAATCCCAGCCACCGAATCCCAGTCACCTCGCCGGCAATGAATACCGTAGATGTTCTGCAGTTCGCGCGATCACTGTTCGTTGCATCAAGCTGGGCTCTTCTAGTACGACTTGGCAAAGATCGCGCGTTTGTCGGTTTCCTGACCGGTAAAAATGCATTTTCCGGGGACTGGCTCGTAGTCCAATGGAATGCACCTCGGGGTCACTTTCAAAGGCTTCAGTTTCTCTTCCATTTCGGGACAGTCAACAAAGTGGCTTATGGCGAAGCCGCCGTGAACGCCCGGATTGTTCTTGTTCTCGGGCGTGAAATAGCTTTCGAGCTCTTCAAATGATTCGACTGTCCGTGTGTTTTCCTCGCGCAACTTGAGGGCTCGCTCGTAAAGTCCTGATTGAATTTCATCGAGCATACTGACGACATTGGCGACAAATTCGGCACGCGGAATTCCCTGTGACTTCGGTTGGTCACGACGTCCCACAAAAACGCTTCCTGACTCGATGTCGCGCGGCCCTGCCTCGACTCGAATCGGAACACCGCGCTTGATGTGGAACCATTTCTTTTCGCCGCCGCGCAAATCACGTTTATCAATGAACACCTGTAGCGACTTCCCGTGATAGTCCAGTTCGGAAAGTTCCTGCTTGAGCGATTCGCAATACTCATGAACCTGTGCTGAGTCGGCGTCGTTTCTAACCACCGGCAGGATCACAATCTGTTTCGGTGCCAGACGTGGAGGCAGGACAAGACCGTCATCATCGCTGTGCGACATGATCAACGCTCCGATCATCCGCGTAGAAAGGCCCCATGAGGTTGTCCAGGCAAACTGCTCGGTGCCTGACTGGTCCTGGAACTTGATCTCCTGTGCCTTTGAAAAGTTCTGGCCGAGGAAGTGAGAAGTCCCCGACTGAAGTGCCTTGCGATCCTGCATCATGGCTTCGATCGTGAGCGTCATATCGGCTCCGGGAAAACGTTCGCCCGCAGTTTTTTCACCTTTGACGACCGGCATCGCCATAAAGTTTTCCGCGAAATCTGCGTACACATCCAGCATCTGATGTGTCTCTTCAAGTGCTTCTTCTTTGGTGGCGTGAACCGTGTGGCCTTCCTGCCAGAGAAATTCGGCTGTCCTGAGAAACAGCCTTGTTCGCATTTCCCAGCGGACAACGTTGCACCATTGATTGATAAGTAGCGGTAGATCGCGATAGGACTGAACCCATTTCGCGAACATCGATCCGATAATCGTCTCGCTGGTGGGGCGAACGATCAGCGGCTCCTCAAGCGGTCCCGCTGGAACGAGTCCGCCTTCCGGGCCGGGTTCCAGGCGGTGATGGGTGACGACGGCACATTCCTTGGCAAAGCCATCAACATGTTCGGCCTCTTTTTCAAGAAAGCTCTTGGGGATGAAAACGGGAAAGTAGGCGTTTTCGTGACCGGTATCCTTGAACATCTTGTCAAGCGCGGCCTGCATGTTCTCCCAGATTCCGAACCCCCATGGCTTGATAACCATGCATCCGCGAACAGGAGACACCTCAGCCATATCAGCCGCTTTGATGACCTGTTGATACCACTCGGGGTAGTTTTCACTGCGTGTAGGTGAGATTCCGGTTTTTGCCATGTCTGGGCCGTGTTAAAGCTCAAGGGGAAAGTTCGTTTTCGCATCCATTCTAACGGTGTGCTTCAGCCGCGATAGGTCCGGTTAGTCCGCGCAGGTGCCAGCAATTCGATCACCGGTTATCAATCGTTGCCGTCATTGAATGAGCCGACTCATCACCATAAAATCCGCGAGACGGCTGAACAGTTGTTCGCCCTGCCTTTTCAATCGCCGTCTGGTATCAAAACGTCTCAATGGTATCCAGATGATTAGTGTGCCCCGCGTCTCCGGAGTCGATATGATCCGCCGCTTTGTAAATGAACTGACCGATGGCGAATCGGTTGATCAGATATTTATTGCGTCCGAGAAACAGTTGCGGCCCAACCGGAATGGTGATCTCTATCTCCAGCTCCGCGTCAACGATAAGACCGGCTCCGTCACCACGATGTTGTGGAATGCAGATCAAAAGAAATACGACTCGTTTGAAAATGGCGACTACGTCCGGGTTCAAGGGACGGCACAGCTCTACAACGGGAAGATGCAGATCCTCGCACGGGGCGTTGAGAAGAACTCCGGTGAGAACGTGGACGAAGACGACTTTATCACCCTGTCCGCAAAGCGTGTTGACGGGATGATTCTCAGGGTCGGGGAACTGCTCCGGTCAAGTTCCTGCGAACACCTTAGAAATCTCGCTGAATGCTTTCTGACGGACGAAGAGTTTATTCGCAAGTTCCGCCTGGCGCCTGCCGGTATCAAAAACCATCATGCCTATCAGGGAGGACTTCTGGAACACGTGCTCAATCTCATGGAACTGGTCGAAGTTTCGGCGCCGAGATACGAGTTTGTCGATGCGGACCTTCTGATGATGGGTGCGTTCCTGCATGACATCGGCAAGATCGAAGAACTTACCTACGAGCCTGACCTCGGCTATAGCACTTCAGGTCAGCTGATCGGTCACCTGGTACAAGGCGTCCAGGTCCTCGATGGAATGATCGCGCGGTCAGAATCGCTTTCCGGCGAGCCGTTTCCTGACGAAATCGCCAATCGCTTAAGGCACATGATCGTAAGCCATCACGGTTCTCATGAATTCGGTAGCCCGAAGCTCCCGATGACGCTTGAAGCAATTATGCTTCATCACCTCGACAACCTTGATGCCAAGATGCATAGCGTGAAGCAGTTGATCGAGGAAGACGCAAACACGGGAAGCCCGTGGACCGTTTTCAATCCGCCGCTCCAGCGGAAAATCTACAAAGGCAGCTAGAGCCAGTAGTTGCGAAGAGCTGCCGGAAAAAAGACGTTAGTGGAACGCATTTGATAAATTGACGTCCATTCACGTAGTCCCGTAACCCGGAACATGCGGAGTGGCTATGTCTCTTTCGGTGTATATTTCTTCGCCGCCGGCGAAAACAATACGACGCCTGTGGCGGTGGTGTCTGTGGCGGTTGTGTTTGGTTTCAACCGTGTGCGCGCTGCTTACGTCGGCGTTTTCGTCCGAAACAGACGCCCAGCTGCGTGAAGAGCAAAAAGCAGTCATTGCTTTTGACGCACAGATTTCAACACTTCGGGACAGTCCGGTGAATCTTGACGGCGGTCTGATTGATCGCTTGCTCACTACTGCCGGACAATCCACGCAACAACCTCAACTCTTTTCACCAAAGGTGACCCGGGTTTATGGGGCTTCGAGTCAGCCGTACAACCTGAGGTCGATCATCGACTTTGTGCAAAGGCCGGTCCGGAACCCGAATGCCGTCGCTGGAGGTATCGACATCGGAAGTGCCCCGACGCCCGGCTCCGAGTTTGAAATTGACTTCGAGAAACCGGAGACGCCCGTTCCGGACGGGTCGGAAAATGATTTGACGGTTCCTGCCGCGGGAACATCCGGGCAAGGAGAACGTCGAATCGGGGCGCGGGCAGTAACTCCCGACCAGTATCGCACTGATTCCCAACCTGAGCATGATCCTCAGCGCGCAGGTTCGCGATCGCTGTCAGCAACTTCCGGGCAACGGCCGGACGAACTCGACGTTGATCCTCGTCCCTTCGAGTATTTCATTCGTTTCATATTTACCGATGAAGAGTCTGCCAGGCAGGTCTTCGAACATTACAAGAAAGAAGTCTTTACCGAAGAAGACTCAGTCGGAGGAGTCGTGCTTTTCCGCCCGGCAGACTACAGCCAGCAAATCAGGATGTGGATGCCCGACGCGATGACCGTGGAGTTCGGAACAAGGTTGTACCTGACCCAGTCAACGCGGCAGGTGTTCACGGACCGGTTGATGGAGCAGTTCTCAGCCCTCCCGAATGCTTCCATCCGCGCTGTTTGGGACCTCGGAGCAGCCAGGCAGATGGTTTCGCGCATCAAAACGTGGGTCGGTACTGAGCAGGTCGAAAAGCATCAGTGGCTTTTCCGGTTGCTCGACAATTCTGTTGCTATGAGGTTATCGCTGGACACCGGCGGCGGAATGATGGCTGGCCTGACAGCGACAGCGGAACACCGCAACGATACGGATTCCGTCGAACGAGGAATGAACCGTGTTGTGAATGAACTGAACTCGGCTTTGATGCCTCCCCGGAACGAGACCATTGAAGACTACGTGCCGGGATTGTCCGGTGTGTTGCTTCAGACCCTGGCTTCGACCACACCGCAAAAACTGGATAGCGAAGTGTCCATCAGCGTTTCGAAGCCGCGCGATTTTGATCAGCAATTGTCGGCTATCTTCTCAAGCGGGCAATATGGTGGAGCCGTTGAACGCCAGTTCGAAATCGCGTGGAAATCTAAAACGATGCAAACAGCATTCGAGGAGATTGCACAGTACGAGGCTCGCAATCATCGTCTGCCATTTTTCGTCGACGACGATCACAACGAAAGGCTCAGCTGGCGCGCACGGGTCGGGCAGCGGGAAACTGTCTTCGAACTGTCCGAACCCTGGGACTCGCCGGACAATGCGCTGCACATCGAGACCATTCCACTGCACTATCAAATACTGCACTATCAAATAGAGAATCAAATAGAGAATTCGCCGGACGAGCAAATGGAGGAATCGGCGGACGAGCAGGGAACCACAGATATCTGTCGCGTTGTCCACTCCGCTGGTCCGGAACGGACGTCAGACGTAAGAAGCCCTCGAGAGAAGATACTTCTTTTACAGCATCCTACAGGTGTTGCCTGGACACAGAATGCCGATATTCCTGCAGAAAGTGTCCTTCAAATCAAGAATTCGCTCGGCGAAGATCAATGGCTGATCGCGGTTATGTACGACGGAAGCTGCCGAACCATCACTAGTCGTCTCAGTGACCGGGAACTGCAAAAGATGCTGGACTGGAAAAACCGGTGAACCATTCTCACCGGGAATTGTCCAATGGAAATAAGCGCTGCGGGCCTCTATAGTTGCCCGCATGAAAGCTTCTAAAGAAATGCAGCGGATGATCCTCTCGGTCGTCAACGCTGACAATTACAAACCGGCAAAAGCTGCCGGTATCGCTAAGAAACTCAAACTGAAAAAAGACAGCGACCTGCGCGAACTCAAACGCGCGGTCAAAGTGCTCGTCAAGGACGGCAAACTGACCCACGGCTCAAAACACATTATTCTGCCGGCGAAATCCGCTGCCGGTAAGAAACGTAAAGGCGACGAAGTCTCCGGCATCTTCAGGAAGACAAGTTCCGGTTTCGGATTCGTAAGACCGGATGGTAGCGTTGCAACGGACCGCAGCGAAGATATCTATGTTCCCGCCAGCAGAACTGCTGACGCCGCCGACGGCGATCGTGTTCTGATCCGCGTCTCCAAACGCAAAGTCGGCCGCGAAACGCGGACCAGCGGGAAAGTTCTCGATGTACTTGAACGGCGTACGAACCGTTTCGTCGGAACCTATCGCGAACGCGGTGGATTCGGGCTGGTAACCATCGACAACGGTACGTTCGAATCTGCAATTCATGTCGGCGATGCCAGCGCGCGTAACTGCCGCGTTGGAGACAAAGTCGTCGTCGAGATGGCAAAATTTCCAACACCCACGCGTGAAGGCGAGGGTGTCGTCGTTGAAGTGCTTGGTGAACGAGGCGCGCCGGGCGTGGATACTCAGATGATTATCCATGAATTCGGACTGCCCGGTGAGTTCCCTGAAGAGGTCCTGCAAAGCGCGAGAGAACAGGCGGAACAATTCGACGAATCGATCGAAGATGGTCGTGTTGATTTTACGAAGACGACCGTTGTCACGATTGACCCTAAAACGGCTCGCGACTTTGACGACGCAATTTCTCTTGAGCAGCTTGAAAACGGTCATTGGAAACTTGCCGTTCATATCGCCGACGTGTCCCATTTTGTTCCGTATCGTTCTGCCGTGGACAATGAGGCGTTCCGGCGGGGTACCAGCGTCTATCTTCCTGACCGCGTCATTCCCATGCTGCCGGAGTTGATCTCGAACAACCTTGCCAGCCTCCAGCCTGATCGCATTCGATACACAATGACGGCAGTAATCGAATTCACTGCCGAAGGCGCGCCGGTCGCGACGGATCTCTATCGAGGCGCAATCAAAAGCGCTCATCGTTTCAACTATGAGGAAATCGATGACTATCTCGCAAACGACAAGCCATGGAAGAAAAAGCTGACTCCGGAAGTGTTCAAGCTTGTCCGTGACATGCACACTCTGGCCATGATGCTGCGTCAGCGGCGTAAGGATCGGGGCAGTATTGATCTAACGCTGCCTGACGTAAGGATCGATCTGGACGAAGACGGCAAAGTAGCGGGTGCTCATTCCGAGGAACACACCGAGAGTCATCAGGTCATCGAAGAGTTCATGCTGGCTGCTAACGAAGCTGTCGCACAGCGGATGGTCGATGAGAAGCTCCATCTGATCCGCAGGATTCACGAGCCACCATCAGAAGCAAAGCTGAAAGACCTGACCAAGTTCGTAAACCAACTCGGTATCAAAGCCGGTAATTTGCAGGACAGATTCGAAATCAAACGAGTGGCAGTGGAAGCCAATGACATGCCACAACAGCATGCGGTCCACTTTTCCATACTGCGTACCATGCAGAAGGCGGTGTACAGCCCGCGCGAAATCGGGCACTTTGCGCTCGCGAGCGATGCGTACTGCCATTTCACGTCCCCGATCCGGCGCTATCCGGACCTGATCATCCACCGCGCCGTTGGAGACTTGATCGACGGAAAACGACCGGATAACGATTTCGGACGACTCGCTTCGCTGGGCAATCATTGCAGCGACCTCGAGCGCCGTGCTGAAAAAGCGGAACGGGAATTGATCAAACTGAAACTGCTGAATTTCCTCGTGGACAAAGTCGGCATGGAAATGCAGGCCGTCATTACCGGGGTCGAGGCCTTCGGAGCGTTTGCCCGGGGAATCGGGTTGCCAGCTGAAGGGCTGATTCCGCTTGAGAACCTGCCCGCAGACAGATACTTCTTCGATAAGCCCGCAAGAACACTTTCGGGCCACCGTCCCGGGAATCAATTCAGGCTGGGCGACATGGTTTCCATCCGCGTTTCTCATGTAGATCCGGACGCGCGCGAGCTGGAGTTCGAATTTCTGGATCGTTCAGGCAAAAAGAAGCCACGTAGCAAAAAGTCAAAATCCGACTCGCGGAAGTCGAAGCACGGAAGACCTGCGGGACGGCGGGCGAACAAGGACCAACCCGATGAACCGTCACGAAAAAGAGGCTCAGGAAAGTCACGAAAGCCTGCCGCCACTGAGACTTCCGATTCGAAGCCACGAAAGAAAGAGTGGAAACCGCAGGTCGGGCCGACAGGCCGTGAAGCGGTAAAGCAGAAACGGGAGGCGAAAAAGAAGAAGCCCCACGGCGAAACAACTCCAAATAAACCCGGTACGTGTCGGGTTTCAAGTAATAAAGCCGCTGAAAAAAAAGCAAAGCAAGCGGCTCGCAAGACAGCAGCAGCGAAAAAGAAAAAGTCGTCG
>JBCCFB010000284.1:0-8238 GCA_039029995.1 Planctomycetota bacterium | reverse complement strand
GATTCATGTAACCACCCGCTCTGGCGAACGTGTTGATGTGGATTTTCTGCGTCAGCGGCGTATTGGTTTCAAAACCAAGCTGGAATCCGTACAGTGTGTTCCGGGCTTCCTGATTATTGAGTTGCCGGAAATCGGCAACGCCACCTGCTCCCACGATCGTATCGGTGAACTCGATTTCGTAGTCTTCAACAACGGAAATCACTCGAGGGCCTGCAATCCAGGTCAATCCCGGCTGTGTGTTCCGCTTGTAATTCAGTTCGAAGCTGTAGACTTTTGATTCGTAACCAAGACCGATGGTCTCAGGTTCCAGCCCTTGATTGAACGTGGTGATCAAGTTGGGCTCGTCAAACTGGAAATTGTTATCCCAGTTCGAGATAAATGATCTGACTTCCCACTTGGAATTGTAAACCGGACCTTTAAAACCGATTCTGACTTCCGCTCCAGGGCCAGTATCCAGATCTGTCGCATCGGCAGATCCAAACAGGATCTGATTCGTGAGCGAGTTACGAAGAAGCGGCAGATCGTTTGAATCTCCGCGACGATTCATCGCCTTACCACCGATCTCGAGTGTCATTGACCCCGGATCAAGTCCTGTGGTGTTCGGCCAGGAACTGTTGCCCTGTGGCCACTGGGCTTGCGCCGTGGCTGAAAGGGCCGTCACAAGACAAACTGCGATGGCGATGGTGATGATTTGTTTATGTCGTTGTACGAGCGGGCTCACTGGAGACCCTCCAGACGTTGATCGGGCGCGGGAATGACCTGCAGAATTGAATCGGTCCGCACTGCTGGAACAATTAGGACCACTGATAAGGTCGGCAAGGTTTTGCAAGTCTCCCCATTTTGAAACCTTGTTTCAGCGGAAATGGGGGAAAAAAGGTGATTGCAGTCCACAAACGGGCGAACGGCAATCAGAAGTGCAAGCAGAACAGACTGCAATAAGCGGACAGGGAGCAATAATCACTAGCCAGAACACGTGGCGCAGTCTGCGTGAAACTGTGCCGGAAGGGGGCCAAGCATCGAATGCCGACTCACGCGAATATTGCCCTCGATCTTGCGCTCGCCTAGCGGCGCGTAATCTCGTTCAGGTACGAGTCATAGTCAAATGCAGGAATCTCATCCTGCAATCCGAGCTGGGCTGCCTGCAAGCGGATGACCTTCTCAAAGAAAACGAAGGGGTACCGCGTCTGCGGGCGCTTGACTCTGACCCATTGGAAACTTGTCTGCACCAGCCTGGATGGAATAGCGCCGGTACGGACTTTTTCCACAACTCCCTCAACAAACGCTTTTTCAGCATCGATCCTCGTCAATAAAAGAGCGTTCAACTGGCGTTCGTATTCCTCAAACTGGCTTTCACCGAATTGCTGGCGCGAGTTTGAAGCCGCCTGGTTAACACTCGTTCGAGGCCTCGAAAAACGTTCTTGCGCCTCAACGGACTCGACTGCAAACGTACAGAACATTCCGATGACGAGTGCTGTGATTGCGGCAGAAATTCTCATAACGACTCCAGATTTCACGGAATTCGGACAGCAATCCGAAAGCGCAGAAAATGCGAGCCGGACGTTTAAAGCATGTGAGGTAGTGACGCAATACCAATCGAATCGCTCAGTCGCCAGAGACTGCTTGTTCCAGCTGGCTGTCGTGCGCCGGAGTTGTTGCTTCCACGCTCCTTGCGGGAGCCGCTTTGGCAGGATCAATTGCCGGAATTGAGTCGGGACGCGCGCTATCGGATTTGGGTCGGCCAACCGCGTAACGGAAGAGGGCGGCGATCCATCCGGGGATCCGCTTGTGGAAGATGGCGACAAATGCAACCAGGCTGACCGCCAGCAGAATGAGTGTCGTGGTATCGGGAATCAACTGAACGAAGACCAGGAAAGCCAGGGCGGCGGTCTGGAGGATAGAGACCACCGTCAGGAACGTCACTTTTCGATCAAGGCGTTCGATTACTTTCTGTTCAGCAGATTTGTCTTGATCCTGCATCGGTTTGTCGGTCACAGCCCTTCTCCAGATGTGTTTCATTCATGATATTCGATCGTTGCCATCCACAATTGCCAGTTTTCGCGGAAATCGCAGGCTCAACCCCGACTTTCGGGCGGCGATGCGCGTTCGGGGCACCCTACAGCAGCCTCGATATAACCCGAACGATCCGCAGTGCGTACCACAAGCGGAATTCTACGAATTCAAAATGCGAGGGATTGAAGGGAAATCAACGTACAGCCGTTTCGGGCGTCGTACGTTCTTTTAAACCAACCCGCCCGGAAAATTACCATGCACCTGAGAAAATTTCTTGTCGAAGAAGAGGCCACGACGACTGTCGAGTACGCAGTAATGCTCATGCTCCTCGCCGGCTCGATAATCGCGGCACTTCAACTCGTCGGTGTTGGAACCGGTGGCCTTTATTCAGGCAATAAAGAGGCTATCGGCGACGCACTGGGTAACAGCTCCACAAGCGGCAATCCCTGATCCTGGATCAGACGGACTGACCACCAACCTCTACGAGAATGCCAGATGGCTGAAGACAACAACAACAGCAACAGTCGTAAAAAGAAATTTGTAGACAACAAAGTTCAGTCAGCAATTCTGCTGCGACTCTGTATCTACTGGTTTGCGGGAGTACTTTTCGTATTTCTGCCGCTGACCTTTATTCAGACATTTCAGGATCCGACCACCAACTTCTTCGCGCACTTCGGGGGCCTGGTCAGTGCTCACTGGCCGGTACTTGCATCAGCAATGCTTTTGCTTCCATTTGTATTGATGGATGCGGTCAAGTTGAGCCATCGGTTCGTCGGACCAATTCACAAGCTTCGCCTGGAGCTGCAGAATTTCTCTGACACCGGAAAGATGAATAAGTTCAAGTTCCGCTCGGATGACTTCTGGCGCGAACTGGCACCGGCAATGAACAAGTTGACCGAGCGTATCGAAGAGTTGGAAGCTCAACTACGATCGCCGACACGCAATCAACCTGAATCTGAAAAAGAATCAATCAACGCGTAACGCGCCAACTGCAAATACAAAAAAGAACGCAGATGCCATTCAGGCGCCTGCGTTTTTTTAATGCGCTGGACGGAGGAGGGCCGCCTATTCGTCCGGCAGAGCCATGATCATCAGGTCTTTGTAGTAGACCTTGCTGCCGGGGTCATGAGCCTGAAGGGCAATCGTACCGCTGCTCAAACAACGTTCCGGCCGATCGAGGTCATCCGGCTCGGTATAGTCGGTGATTACATCGCCGTTGATACTGACGACAATCTGTTTTCCTTTGACAACGATCTCGTAGTCAAACCACTCATTGTCGTTTACCGGCGCTTCGAAATTATCCTCGACGTTGTACAGCCCTCCGGTTTTCTTCGGGTCCCCTTGAGTATTGTTGACCTGAGCTTCATAGCCGATTCCCGGCCAGCCGCTTTCCTGAAATCGCGTGTGAAAATAGATCCCTGAATTAGCGGACGGCAGCGTTTTTACTTTTGCCTTGAAATGAAAGTTCTTGAATTCGGCATGTCCATCCGGACCGACAAAAAAGACGTGAGCGCGTTGGCCATGCGTAACCAGACATCCATCCTCAATGTAAACTGAATCAAAGTTCTCATTGACGTGCCAGCCAAGCAGGTCCTCACCGTTGAACATGGACAACCATTCAGGCTGTACATTCCCGGTTTCTTCCGGGGCGGTTTCCGTCTCAACGCTTTCCTGAGCGACTGCAGGGCTCACCAGCGCCAGTTGCGGAAAAATAAAAGCAAGCAGAAGCATGCCGGACATTCGAGCCTTTTTCATTCTCATCTCCATTCGGTTATCATCTGACCGTGTTTGAAACCAGGATTGATCGTAATCGGAATCGTAGCCGCTGTCTGTAATCTACAAGAACACCTAGGAGTAGAGCGATGAAATTCAACTCGAATTCAACTCGACTTGTACTTATGGTCGTTCTGTTGATTACTTGCTCACCTGCAACCGATTCTTTGGCGCGAGATGACGAAACGACCAAGGTTGACCTGCTTGTTGAGTCACTCGAGGGAAAAACTCGCGCAAGACTGCTCTATCTCACTCACGCGATCAAGCTGACCGCTCTGGAACGTTTTACGATCTCGCGACATCTTTCTCGCACGATTGCAGAACTCGCTGAATCGGTGGTCGCCAGAGACGAATCCGCCAGCTACATGCGGGGGGAGCTTCCAGAGGAACTTGAAGAGGCGATTGAGGACTGCATCGAGATTGAATTCGGTGTTGAACGGCTGAACGATGTTCGTGCTGACTCAGACCTGCGAGAGCAGTTCCTCGGACGAACATTGATCACGACGGTTCTGGCGCGACTGGACCTCGGGCTTGCGCTCAGCCGGACGCAGATTGAGCAGGTGCACGAAATTCTCGAAAACGAATGGGACAATTCGGGATTCCGTTACGCCAGTCCAGCCTACGCCTCCTGTCTGCCCTTTGACGGATTGCCCATCGAATCAATTGACGAAGTACTGACGGCACGCCAACGCGCGTACTGGCGACTCTACGCGACCGAGCCTCTGGCTCAAGCAAGATTGTGGTTCGCGTCGGATGACGAATCGCGAATCGAGGAATTTCGCCCTCAGCTCAATCACGCGTTCGAGAATCGGATTGGAGTGCTTCAGGATCATTACGGCCTGGATCAAAACCAGCTGGAGAAACTGAGAGTGCTGACGGTGCGGTATCGTGAAGAGTTGCTGGAGGTACGCCAGACGGCCTACAGCGATGTGCAGTTCACTCGCGATCACGGCCGTCCGCCGACAGACGCGCCGCAATACGGTCGAGCGATGATGGCCCCCGCATCGCTGCTTGGTTCAGAAGGGCAGTGGAGCGGCTATGTTGCCCGAGTCCTTCAAGACGAAGCCAGAGAAGATTATCTGCAACTCTCTCAAGCCCGGAAACAACTTCATCACTCCGCGGCCTCCTATCACATGGCGCGCACTTTCCAGCGCTGGGGGAATATGGATGGCGCGCAGACAATGGAGCTGTACGATCTCTGCCTTGAACACATTTCTCCAGACACGAACTGGACCCGCGGTGACCGTGGTATGTACTTCGCGGTGTTCGAGCTCCCGGAACTTCAGGAGGGCGGACTCGTTAACGCTCAACAGATGCGGGCGTTAAACTTCCGGATCCAGAACATGCACAAACTGCATGAATTGCTCGATGACTTCAGGTCGGAAGATGAATGAGGAAGCAGGCGGTTGCAAAAGACGGTACTGGAACTCTAGTTTTCGCTCGTAGAATCGGAACTTTCGGTTCCGAAGATGGGAAGCTTTTCTGATTCATTAAGTTCATTGATCAGTTCTTCAGCACGACTTTGCAGTCCAACAACGACATCCGCGTGTTCCTCGCTGAGATCAATCGTTTCTCCCGGATCGTCCGCAAGATTAAACAGAACCGGCGGATTCGGGTTTTCAGGATCAAGCGCGCCTCGCATTTCTTTTAGTGCCTCTTTTTGAGCATCAGTCGCGCGACGCGTACCGTTACCGGTAAGTGCGTCTCGCCGATCGAAGAACAGCTTCCAGTCACCGCTGCGAATTGCCACCGGCTTATCGCTTAGCCCATGCCAGTAAAGCAGTTCGCTCCGTGGGTGTTCGGCTGCATCACTGAGAAGAGTGTTCCAGACATTCACTCCGTCGATCTGTGGACCTTGCTGGCTGCTTTCGCCAGGCTCAACTCCGCAGGCATGAGCCAGAGTCGGCATTAGATCAATGGCACTGATGATTGCGTCTGTCTCGGAACCACCCCTTATCGTGCCATTCATTGAAACAATGCAGGGCACTCTCGTTCCCCCTTCAAGTGCACTCCATTTTGCACCTCGAAACGGAAACGCGCGGGCTTGTTCACCTTGTTGCGGTCCATTATCGGAACAGAAAATGACGATCGTATTTTCGTAGCTGCCATTCTCTTTCAGCGCGTCAACCAACTCACCGACTCGCGCGTCAAGTTCTTCGACGACATCGCCGTATGCGCCGAACCCGGATTTGCCTTCCCATTCCGGGTGGGGCTCCACCGGGAAGTGCGGGGCGGAGCAGGGCATGTAAAGGAAAAACGGCTGATCACTTTCCTCGCGGATAAATCTGATCGCTTCGTTCGTGAACTGCTCGGTGAGCGTCCTGTTTTCAAACGGATCGGTGATCACGTCATCGTCACGCCACAGCCGCGTCGTCTGATTGTTGCTCATATCGATGTAGAAGCTGGATTCGAACCCCTGCTGGTGCGGGCGTGTTTCCGGCAGGTTGCCGAGGTGCCATTTTCCGGAGATGGCAGTCCGGTATCCCATATCCCGCAGGGTTTCCGCAATCGTGAGCGCATCGGGGTGCATTCCGTCTTCGGCGCCCATCTTGTGCCCGACGACTCCCTGCGTCCAACCAAGCCGAACCGGCCACGTGCCGGTAAGCAGAGCCATTCTGGATGGAGTGCAGACAGTTGCTCCTGAGTAAAAGCTGGTCAATCTCAGGCCGTCAGCCGCAAGTTGATCCAGACATGGAGTTTTAATCTGAGGGTGCCCGTAGCACGAAAGGTCTCTGTAGCCGAGGTCATCCGCCATGATTAGAACGACGTTCGGACGATCGAGATTCAAACGCTGAATCCAGATGTTGCGGAACCGTACCGGATTGTGATGCCCCTGCAGCTTTATCGGCATCGGCTCAGGACCTTCCTTTTTCCCGGCCCCTGTTTTGTTCGGCAGAACGTAGTCGTCATGGATCAAGTGCCCGTTGTGATAAACGGTGACACGAGCTTTTTCTGTTTTCTCCTCGCCGCGAAACCTGGCCGCACGAAAGACAATATCAAACGACTGCCACTCGCCGGCCGGAAGGCAGACAAGCTCGTCCGGTTGTTTGCGACCGTAGATACAGGCGCAATCGCGATTATTCATCTCTTCGCGACTGATTCCGTGCGAATTCAAGATCTGCAGTTCGTAACGCTCCTGAATGTAGACACCTGAATTGGCATTACGCTCGCGTGGCGTACCTTCTTCAACCTCATTCAAATTGAATTCGAGGTGCATGCGAAAGTCGCGATAGGACTCCGGAGTGACGACGCTGTCCCAGATCGGGGAAGCGGTCAGAATCTCGTCTTCAAACACCCAGCGATGAACGACATCATCACGTTCCGGAACGAACAAGCTGCCCTCGGGGCCGACCAGTTGTACGGCGTCTTCAGGTCGATCGAAATTGGCAATGACGTCGCGAGTCGTGCCCCGGTTCCAGTCAGCCGAAAGCTGCGCAGGCAACGCCACCGCTAGAGCAACGAGAAATACCGCGAGTCGAACTGGAGCCATTTCTGGTTTCCGGAATGGATTGAATGTTGGAATGCTCAAAACGCATGGTCCCCTCGCTAACGCTTCGGGTTGCGATTCAGCGCAAAGCAAGGCATCGTAGTGTTCGAACTCACCTATTTAGAGGATAGACCAAACTAATGGGCCCATTGCGCGGCCTCGCTAACGCTTCGGGTTACTACTTGGGTTGCGGGACAACTATTTCGTGAATGTCCGCTACTCTGACATGCCTTCGAACATTGCTTCGGCAAAGGCCTTGCCAATCAGTCCGAGAATTTTGGCGGAACCACGATAGTGATATTCTGCGTTTGTAATTCCCGTAAGCAGTTCCAGATCTCGTTCAGATAGCGTTTCCTGCCGGAATTGCTCAACCAATTCGCGTTGTTCTTCAGGGCTGATCGTCCCTTCAACGTCCGGATAACCTTCATTGGCTTCGCGCAGTTCTTTTGCGCGCCGTCCGATGAGACCGTTTCTTTGTGCAACGTCGTCCAGTTCCTTGTCCCAGCATTCTTCTGTCAGGACCGCCGTTACGTTCCCTTCGAACTCGGGCATTGAGGCGGGAGCGGCCATCGCGTTGCGGAAGTTGGTGTGAATACCGATGTAGCGCCGCTGACTTTCGTCGTAGAGTTCAACTGGTCCACCGACTCCCAGAACACCAATCACAAAATGCATATCGGGTGCGTCGAGATCGCGTCGTACATCGCGGATAAAGTGCGCCATGACTTGGCTGTACTGGTCGTATCCGCCTGGCTCACCGCGATTGGAGTAGGTGCCGCTGTCCACCATGTCGTTCCAACCTTGGAACCAGACAAACCCGGCCAGTTCGAATCCGGCTTGCGGATCGTAATCAGGATGCACGCGGCCCGGGTCCGAGAGAACATGTTTGACATGGTCGATCATCAGCCGGTAATAATGGCCGGTTGCCTCGGCTTTCTCTTTGATCGCCGCCTCCACATCGACGTCACGAT
>JBCCFB010000283.1:0-8270 GCA_039029995.1 Planctomycetota bacterium | reverse complement strand
GTGTTCAATTGCGTACGGAGAAAGGACGTAAGTTCTTTGACGGGTTGAAAATCAAGATTCCGGTTGCGGGTACGATTTTCCGCCAGCTGGCAATTGCGAGATTTTGCAGAGTCCTCGGTACGCTGCTTAAAAACGGCGTTCCCATTCTGCGTGCTCTCGATATCAGTCGCGACGCGACGGGTAACAAGGTGATCACCGAAGCGATTGAAGCCGCGTCTGAGAACATTACATCCGGTGAACCGCTTTCGGTTCCGCTCTCAAAATCCGGTCACTTTCCAAGAAATGTGACTGAGATGATGAGCGTTGCGGAAGAATCAAACACACTCGACACCGTGCTTGTCAGCATCGCGGACAGTCTGGAGAAACGGACCCTTCGCAAGCTGGAAATCATGGTGAAGATGGTAGAACCGTTGATGTTGCTGGTCATGGCACTCGTCATCATGTTTGTCGTGGTCGCACTACTTCATCCGGTTATGAAAATGGGTGAAATCGTCTGACGACCGCCCGGAAAACTGTCCTCCAAATTCAATCAACAACCAATCGATATTCTGCCCGCCATACCGGCGGTAACCAGTTCAGGAGTCAATTATGAAAAGATTCAGAACCAGAAGAGCTCGTCGCGCGTTCACGCTGCTTGAGCTTCTCCTCGTTATGGCCATCCTTGTTGTTCTTGCGACGCTCAGCGGCGTAGCCGTGATGCGGATGCGTGCAGGTGCCCTTTCGCGTGCAGCACGTATTCAGATTTCGACGATGGAAGACCAGTGCAAAGCCTTCGAGCTTAACACTGGTCAGCCACCGACATCTTTGAAGGACCTCTATGAGCGTCCATCGGGAATGAACGAATCTCTGTGGGGAGGCCCGTACCTTGATCCCCCAATGCCAATGGATCCATGGGGCAAGGACTATCTGTTCGCCTATGATCAGCGGACCGAACAATACAGAATTTCTTCTGCCGGCAAAGACGGCCAATCTGGAACACCGGACGACATCCCGACTCCGGGGAACCAGGGTGGCGGCTAACGGCCGGAATCGCTTTTGCATTGAGTTAGCATGATTCGATCAAGTTCAATTGTGACAACGACGCCAGAACTTCCAGTTCAACCGGACTGGAAGTTTTGTGCCATCATGCGCTTGAGCGAACGGCGCAGCGGTCGCTCGAGAAAGGCGTTTTCACTTCTGGAACTTATCCTCGTTCTGGCGATTATCATCTTCGTTTCCGCTCTGTCGATTCCGGCTCTCAGTAAGAGCTTTCAACAGCAGGCGGTCAGCAAAGGCGGAGACATGCTTCGGGCCGCAATGGGTGAAGCACGAGTCAAAGCGATGCGTACCGGACAGATCCACGCGGTCTACTACATTCCGGGCGACAGCTTTTTCAGCGTGGCACCTCTTGATAGTGCCGGCGCCCAGATGCAAGTCGCACAAATGCAACGACGGCAAATCGAACTCGGAAACGACATGTCCGAGTTCGGTGACGATCGACTACCTCGCGGGGTATTTTTCGCAGCCGCCGATGCTCAAGTCGACACGCGCGCAATGGATGCCCTCGATCAGGCTGAAGGTGGCGGTGCATCGGGCAGCATGAGAAAGCTGTTGTTCTATCCGGACGGCAGTTCTCAGAACGCCGTTGTCATACTCCAGAACGAAAGAGGCCAGCTCGTTCAGGTCACTCTTCGTGGATTGACCGGAAATTCATTTTCACAGCGCGTCGACCAGTCGGAGGCATTCCGTTGATCAGCCAGATGAAATCACATACCAGAAATGGATTGAGCATTCTCGAAGTACTGCTCGCGCTCGCGATACTCGGCGTAAGCCTTGCGGCGATCGGGACCGTAGTTTCCTCTGCCTACCGCAATGCGCGTCGGGCTGAGATGCGCAGCGATGCCAACTTGATCTGCGATACCAAACTGGCTGAATTCGCCGCGGGAGCATTCGGTAAGCCGACATCGATCGGTAGCACTCCGGTTCCCGAGGATCCCGAATGGCAGTTCGAGGTCAACGTGGAAAACTCTCAGATTCCCGGCCTGCTGCGCGCGACGGTTATCGTTGGCCGGACTCAGAACACAGAGCAGAACGTGATGGTAATGGCCACACGTTTTATTCCAGATCCCGACTACGATCCCACGGACCCGGCATACCAATGATCGCAGTAAAAATGACAACCGGACAAGAGACGCGAGCCCGGCGCGGCGGTTTTACGCTGCTCGAGCTTCTGTTGGCATTGGCGCTGGCGGTAGTGGTTGTTGCTGCGATTTCAGGCGCTATCCGTTTGTACATGGGCGTTGTCGCCAAACAGCAGCAGCGTATTGAAACCAACCAGATTGCGCGCAGCATCATGACCATGATGAACAACGACATTCGTGCTGCCTTGCAATACAAACCGGATGACTACACCGGCCTGGAAAACCTTGCGGTGTCTCAGGAACTTCTGGCAGGCGTGACCGCTGCAACGGGAACTGAACCTGCTGAAGGAGCGATCGAAGAGGCCACCGGCCCGGACGGTCAGCCCGCCGAAGCAGGTGACACCAGTGAAGAAGGCAGTGGAAGCGGAAGTTCATCTGGAACTGAACAGGAAGCCGGGGAGTTTGAGGATCCCGAAGAAGATATTGCCCGTCCTACGTTCTACGGGAACCAGACGTCAATTTCGGTAGATATCAGCCGTCTTCCCAGGCTCGATGAGTATGAGCCCGTAACCGGTGAAGAACGAAACACGATTCAATTGCCAAGCGACGTCAAGTCGATTTCGTTTTTCGTCTCAAGCCAGCTACCGCCGCAGGATGCCCGGCAGTTTATTCCGATCCACCAGCAGGATAGTGGCGGACTGTATCGTCGCCAGATTGATCGGGCCTATGCTTCCTACCGCGGTGAGACCGGAATCGTTGCAAACGTTGACCCGTACTCCAAGCTCATCGCTCCGGAAGTGGTTGCCGTACAGTTCCGCTATTTCGACGGCGATCGCTGGCTAAACCAATGGGATTCGGAAGTTGAAGGCGGGTTTCCGTATGCCGTTGAAGTCTGGCTGGCCGTCGACGTAACTCTGGCTACACAGCGGAACAACAACCAGAACGGTGGTCAGCAGCAGGTAAATTCCATGCCGACGATGAACTCGGAGAACATCCGGAGATTCAGGTCCGTTATCCACCTTCCAACGGCAGAGCCGGGGGCAGATGAGGGTTAATCCATGAACAACTCCACTTCCGAACCTCGACTGCAAAGCCGTAAGGGATCTGTCTTGCGTGGGCGAAATAATCGCAGTGGTACGATTTTGATTCTCGTGCTTCTGACGATCGTCATTCTTGCTCTCTCGGCGTACTCGTTTAACAAGCTGATGATGAATCACAATGAATCGTCCCAGCTGTTTACGTCGCGCATGCAGTCCCGCTACCTCACAGACTCGGGAATGGACTACGTCCGCCTTTATCTCAGCCAGAGCAATGATGACATTCGTGCCAAGGGCGGCCTCTGGCACAATGAAAGTGGATGGTTCAGCGGTGTTCCAGTATTTGTGGATCCAAGTCGTCCTGATCGGATCGGCAGATTCACAATCATTGCACCGAACCTGGACACCGATGGAAATCTTGATGGCTATCGATATGGACTCGTCGACGAGTCGAGCAAACTAAACGTCAACACATTGCCCTACATGGATGAGTGGGTAAACGGCGGCGGACGGTCGCTGTTGATGGCGTTGCCGGAAATGACCGAGCAGATTGCGGACGCGATAATCGATTGGGTTGACTCGGATGATGAGGTCCGCGAATACGGAGCGGAAAGCGATTTTTACGCACCTAATTATGCGTGCAAAAACGGCCCCATGGACAGCATCGAGGAGTTGCTGTTGATTCGGGGTGTTACACCGCAGCTGATGTTCGGTGTTGATACCAACCGCAACGGGAAAGTCGATCAGGAGGAACTGGCCAATACGAACCTATCTGCGGTGGACGCAGACATGCTTCTCGGGTGGTCAACGTACCTGACGCTGTACAGCAAAGAGAGCAACCTCAATGCCGATGGTTTAACGCGGATCAATATCAACGGTCCCGACCTCGAACAGCTGTATACGGACTTGAAATCCCGTTTCGACGAAACCTGGTCGCGCTACATTATCAATTACCGGATCAACGGTCCGTACCAGCCGCGTGACATTGACGAGATTGAAAGCAGTGCTGCTTTTTTTGAGATAGATTTCGAACAGGAACCTCAATTCCAGTTCAACCAGATTCTCGATCTGATCGGAGGCTACACGACCGCCTACGATCCGGATGACCTGAACGATCAGGCAGTCATCGCTTCGCCGGTGCAACTGGAGAACATGCCGATTCTGATGCCTGCAATCATGCAGAACATCACGACTTATGAGGGCGAATCCATTCCCGGCCGCGTCAACATCATGCAGGCGCCTCGAATCGTTCTGGAAGGGATTCCGGGGATGACCGATGAAGTCCTCGAGACAATCATTCTCCGGCGCGAAACCGAACTGAATGACCCCGATTTCTTTGATATGAATCGCCAGTATGAGACTTGGATCCTGGTGGAGAACATCGTAGACCTCCAGACGATGCGATTGCTCTTCCCGTTCATTTGTGCGGGTGGTGACGTTTACCGTGCCGAGATCTACGGTTATTTCGATGATGGCGTTGCAACATCACGTGCGGAAGTCGTTGTTGACACTACCGTGCCTGTTCCGCGCCTACTATTCTGGAGAGATAAGAGCTATTTGCAGTCCGGCTACTCGCTGGAAATCCTCGGACTCGATCCTGTCCAGGCAAACACTCGTTGACCCTCCTACGCTCCCGTCCCGCTTTCTGTATTTTGAACCGATAGATTCCGGATAATTTTCATGGCCAGTATCGTCGCCGTTGAAATTCATAACGACCAGCTCTGTGCAACCGTTGCACGTCAGGGTTCCGGTCGTAATCAACTCAGCAACGCAGTTACCATCAAGCTCGATGGCACAGACCCTGCGTACTGGGGTGAACAACTGAAAGAGGACCTCGGGGTGCGGACCCTGCGTGGTTCGGAGATGATTGCCATCGTGAGTCGCGGTGACGCGGAAGTTCGCGAGATTACTGTTCCGCCCGCTCCGGACGATGAACTTCCTGACATGGTCAAGTTCAAAGCGAGGTCGGAATTCGGTTCGTTCAACGAGAACTGGCTTCTTGATTATGTTCCCTACTCCAATGACCCGGAAAAAGAGAGGGTTGTTCTTGCCGTCGCAATAAGCCCGGAAACACAGGAACAGTTCAAGCAGATCGCGGCCAGTTCCGGACTCAAACTCAAACAGATTCTTTTCCGTCCTTTCGCAAGACTCGAACTGCTTGAGCCGGAAATCTCTGATACGAAAACACGCCTGATTCTTGAATCATCATCCGGCGAAACGGACATCATCGTAGCCTGTGGTACGATTTTGCTCACAACGCGGACGGTACGCACCAGCGAAGATGCGGACCTCGACTATGTGACCGGCAATCTGAAACGGGAAATCAAGCGCACACTGGCATCGCGCCATTTGCAAGGCGTGACGATCGATGAAGTTGTCATCGCCGCAAACGAGCAGCTTGCAAACCGGCTGGCGGGCGAACTTGATCTTCCAACACGGTCGATCGATCCCTTCACTATCGCCGCCGCACCTTCCTCAATTACCCGTCCGGAATCACCCGAACGATTTTCAGCGCTTCTCGGGGCTGTTCGTCGTCCGCCGGAAAACCGGCTTGCTCAGGTCGATTTCCTGAATCCAAGACGTAAAGAGGTCAAGAAAACGGACCTCACGCGGCTCTATTGGATTGGCGGCGCACTGGCAGGCGTATTGGCTTTGATGCTGCTCTCCGGATGGCTGTATCTGCGATCACAACAAAGTGAGATATCCGACCTGAGAGCAACTCTGCTTGAAAAGCAGAAGGCAAACGACGAGATGGAGGAAACGCGTTCAGCGGACGACATCCTCGCACAGACTACCGAGATCGATGATTTTTCCAGAAACAAAATCAGCTGGATTGATCAGCTTTATATGCTCAGTGAAAACTCCGGAAACAATGATGACGCGATCGTTAACCGGTTTGTCTACCAGCCCGCAACATCAACGGTGAACGAGTCGCGGATCAGCATTATCGGCCTCGAAAATGGTGAAGCGAACCGGCTGCTTAAACTGCTCAACCAGGGCGACATGCAGGCGACTAACACGGCTTCCCGCTCGACGGACGATCCGGATTATGAACGCACCTACCGTATCGACTTCGAGCCACGGCTACGGTCCGGTAAGGAAACCCTCGAATCGCTGACCCAGCGTGCTCTTGAACTGCGACAGGGAACGCTTGGACAGGCCCCTGATGCCGGTTCAAGTGAATCACCTGAAGACGCGGGCTAAATGTCACGGTAGGCCGACGACCGTCGGATGGACAAAACAGATACAAACGAACAACACGACCGGCAGAATCAAATGTTTGAAAACATGACCAAACGCGAAAAAACACTTGCTCTGGTAGTCGGCGCGCTGGTGCCGATCGCTTTGCTGTTTTTTGCGTTCATGTGGTTTGCAGATCAGATGGATATGAATGAAATCGAGATCACAAACCTGCAAAGCAGCATTGAGGACGAGGAAGACAAAGCGTTTTCTGCGCTCAAGGCGACGCAACGCGAGGACTTCTACCGCGCGATCAGTCTGCCATCGAATCTCAATGAAGCGAAACAACAGTACTCATCGTGGCTGCAGGAAACTGCTGAGAAACACGGCCTGGAAGTATCCGGTGTCAGTCAGATCTCAACGACAGAAACCCTTCGCTTCGAGCAGGATCCTGTTTTCCATGCCGTTCAGTATTCCCTGGCCTGCAAGGGAAAACTTGATCAGCTGACGTCGTTTCTCTATGAGTTTGAAACGGCAGGTCTCCTGCATCGCATGTTCCAGATGAACGTCACGAGGCCGAACAGAACCATCGAATCCGAGGGATCCGGCTCAGCGTTTACAGAGGGCCGGCTCAGTCTGAACATGCAGGTCGAATTCCTTTCGTTGACCGAGGCCGCGGCGATTCGTGAACTGGACGAGATCGTACTACCCGACAGCGAAATGATGAGTTACGTAGCAGAGGCCGCGGCTGGTGAGGACCTGACTCGTGATCAGATCCGTCAGAATATCGTGGACAAGATCGTCCATCGCAATGTCTTTGCTCCCGGCAATCAGCCGCCGGTTTTTGAAACCACGGCTGAAGAAGTAACGGCAGGTAAACCGATCAGCTTTGCCGTAAGAGGTTATGATAACGACGACAACGATCGGATCACGTTTGAGCTGGTTAGCAGCGAACTTGCCAATGCCGTGGTCAGTCAGAATTCTGCTCGAGCCGCCAACTTTTCCGCTGACGCAGCAGATATCGGGACTTACCTCGTTGCCGTCGCAATTACCGACAACGGCAATCCTCAGAAACGGACAGTGGGTGAAATCGTAGTCACCGTTTCTCCGAAAGCCAACTCAATACCATCGATCGCAATCGAAGATGTTCCAGATGTTCCTGCTCGACGCGAGGCGTTCATTCCTATCTACCTCGAAGACGAAGACGAGGGAGACACGCTGGAGGTTTCGATTCTTGACCCACTGGACGCAGGAATGGAACTAATCCCTGACGAAGACAATCCGCGCTACTATGAACTGTATATTCCGCCTGCGGAATCCGGTGAGTATGAAATCGAACTTCAGGTTCTCGATGACGAACTCCGCGCAAAGCTTGCCGAGGACGCCGAGACGCGTATTCCGCGTTCAACGAAGGAGTCGTTCAAGTTGATGGTCCTGGCTCCAACCTTTTCGTTTACCGAAGCTTCGGTCTACAACCGGAAAGCGATCATTGACAACATTCCATACGTCTGGATTCATTTCCGTCTACCGAATAATGAGTACAAGCAACTGACCATCGGTGACGAATTCGAGATCCTTGGTGAGGATGGTGCGTGGGTCGTACACGATTTCGATTTTGAATCTGGCGAACTTGTTCTCCAGCATGCTGACACCTTGCGTCATTACGAGCTTGGTAGCATATTGTCGCAGCCGACTCTGGAAGAAGTCATGGAGACGTCGGTTGAACCGGCAACCGAACAACCAACAGTCAGTTCCTCGGATTCGACCGTTGAATCCGAAGACAATGCCAACGCCATCGTCTCCGATGATCAGACCGGAACAAACCAGCCCTGAATCTGCTGGTTCCAGAACATTTAGAAAACGCCGGTCATCCGACCGGCGTGTTTTTTTTTGGGGGGGTGAAACAGCGCAAAGTGGGCGAAACGAAAAGTTT
>JBCCFB010000282.1:0-8309 GCA_039029995.1 Planctomycetota bacterium | reverse complement strand
TTCCTGAGTTCGTAGCGGAAAATTTCGTTGTGTAAAAACTTCGTTGTGTAAAAACGAAGAGCTCCCCCATCGGGGAGCTCTTTTTCATTTAACAGCTTTGAATTCAACATCCACTCGATGCAAACAATGACGAACTATCCGTCGTCTTCGTTTTTCAGATCTTCGAGTTCACGCTGGAGTTCCTCGATCTGTCGGCGAAGAGCATCGATGCGGTCTTCACGATTTTCGAGTTCGCGCTGACGCCGGCTCTCGTCGTCATACAACCTGCGGAGTTCACGCTGCTCTTGAGCTTCACGGCGACGTTCACGCGCTTCTTCGCGATCGCGTTCGACTCGTTCGCGCATCTCCTGGCGACGGTCTTCCTCGAGCCTTCTCAGGTCCCGGTTGAACCGTTCCAGGTCTTCATCTTCTTCTGCAGCACGTTCTTCGCGCTCGGCGCGACGTTCGGCTTCGAGTGCCCGCATATATTCTGCGCGGGAATCACGATACTCATCCAGGGCTTCTGCGGCCTCGGCTTCCTGGCGAGCCCGTGCGTCTATGATTGTCTGCATTGCGTCGCGGATCGCCTGCTCGTCTTCTTCGGAGAAATCGCGGCTGTCCAGCAACTGACGAAGTTCATCAAGTCTCATATCCGACTGGTCGCGCATTTCCTGCTGCTGCATCCGGATTGCGCGGTTCATTTCGTCAATCGCCATCCGGAGTTCATCCATCTCCTCTTCACCGAGTGCAAAGCCACCCTCTTCATCCATCATGTGTTCCAGTCCGTCCAGCGACTGCCCCAGCGCATCCTTGAGAAGGTGCTGAAGTTCCCCCATGCTCTCCCATGGAGCGTCCTCAAGTTCGCCCATACCTTCCTGCAAAAGGCCTTCAACCATTTCGTCCAGCGGCATTTCGCTGAGCATCTCAAGGTTCTTTTCAATCAACGCCCCGAGTTCCTCCTGATTGAACTCGCCATTTTCGAACATTGATTCGAGTTCCTGCCATTCACCTTCGTAGCGATCAGCCCACTCGCTCCACATCTCCTCCTGCTCGGCGCCCCAACGCTCCATCTTCTCTTCAAATCGCTCGCCCCAGGCTTCCCACTGATCGGCGTACTGCTCCGACCAGGCTTCAAGCTCCTGACCGTGTTCCTGCATCAACTGTTCCATCTGCTGCTCGAACTGCTCACCGAAATGTTCGGCCAGTTCACCTTCAAGATTCCCGAGGGAACCTTCGATCTCCTCGACCATACTCTCGATACGATCTTCTGCTTCCTCCACCATCCGTTCGATGTCGTCTTCGCGAAGCTGGAGATCCTGCTCCAGTTCGTCTTCGATATCGCGATCGAGTTCATCCAGATCCCGCTGGAACTGAAGGCGCAGCTCCATCAGTTCTTCATCGTGTTCCTCCTGAGCGAAGGCGCCCGCGGGTGCTGCCATAACAGCGGGCGTCAATACGAATGTCGCGGCTAGCAGCCCTCGACCAGCGCGTCGCAGCATGCGCATCGCGAATTTGTTGAGTTGAATTTTCTTCATGTTGTTTCCTGTGAGACGAGTAATTTGTTTTCCCGGTTTTGACTGTTCAGCCCATGTCGAGCAGGCCGGCGGGAATCAGTTCCAGCCGACCACTCGTGACATTGGAGCCTCATTTTTTCAAACGAACTTATCCCGGCACCGTCGCAGAACAGTTTGCAATTGCACTCTCGACGCTGGAGCGCAATTCAACAGCTCACTCAACGAAGTCCAGATCACCGGAGTTCTCGAGATTAATCTTTTGCAATTCTCTGGTAATGGATTCGAGTTTCCGGATCAGTTCATTGCGTCTGGCTGCTGCTTCCGGATCCAACGAAGCACCCTCAGCTTCCTGCCGCTCAAGACGATCAAGTTCGCACCAGAGACGGCGAACATTCAGTGCGAGCAATTGAATTGATAGATCGTGACTCCGTGCGCGTTCCTCATTCAACATCTGAAGTTCTGCGAACGGTCTGGCAAACTCTTCCGCCTCAACATCTGCAATTGCGGAATTATCACTGGAGCGCGGGAAGAAGATAAACGCCGCGATCAATACCACTGCGGCAGCAACAAAAGTCAACAGTCGCCAGATTACCGGAACACGCGGTTGAACAGGTGCGACCATCCGTGAACGATCTACGAGCGAAACTACCGGCATGCTTGCAACAGATGCAGACTCTTCGACCGAAGCAACAACCAGCTCATTTACATCATTCAAGCGCGCCGCAAATTCATAGCACGAGTCACATACATCGAGATGCCGTCGGAGTTGCTCTGCTTCGCCGGACGTAAGTTCACCATCGATACCGGCACTTGCCAGCTCAAGAATGTGTTCGCAATCGTGATTGTCAATTTTGCTGAGCATTTTCTACTCCACCTCCATCCCGGAGGCACATTTACTTCCCGATATCAATTCGACGTTTCCTGACAGCGCAACACTGTCTCATGAAACCCCGACCTTGCTTTTCTCCAACAAACCCTTGTTGCATAACTCTCGTTCCAGTTGTCTTCTCGCGCGGAAAATCCAGGTGCGCACCTGCGCATGGGTCGCACCGAGAATTTCCGCAATCTCGGCGTAACTCAGTTCACCGGACGTTTTCAGTTTTAAAGCTTCGCGCCAGTTCTGCGGCAACTCATCGACGCATTCGTTGACAGCGTCTCGCAGTTCCAGTTCGCCGGCTCCCGGAACCGAACTGTTCGCCTGCATTGCGGACTGGCTGATTTCCAAACCCGGTCCGGCGTCGATCGAGATACTGCTTCTCGTCTTACGCTTCCGGATCAGGTCAATGCACAGGTTGCGGACGGTCACAAAAAACAGGCGGGGGAATGTTTTCTCGGACCTCAGCGCCTGTTGATATCCTTCGGCCCGATTGTCTTCACCTTCGGCGCTGCCGCCCTGTTCTTCATTGCTGTCCTGCTCCCCGGCTTCGACTGTTGGGGCATTTGTTCTGCTGGACCGCGAAAGCAGGCGAACCATCGCCTCCTGCATAATCTCTTCTGCGTCCGCCCTGTTACGGACCATGGCCATCGCATAGTTGGTACCCTGCGGCGCATATTGTGCGCAGAGCGAAGCCAGCAGATCGCTTTCGATGCTGCCGTTGCCGGAGGTGCCGCTATCGTTTGGGGAATAATCAGCCACAGGCAAACAGAGAATATGTTGTCTGGTTCAACCGGGCCTGACAAACGCTTAAACTTCAAACGCAGATCAGGCGACGATCGTTGGAAAGCCACACACGTACAAAACAACGAGACTATTCGAATTCGTCGCAGAAATATTCCGGAATCCGGAAAACTGAATTGCAAATACCTCAAATCGCCACAAATGCGGCACTTCGCCGCCGAGAGATGCAAAATTAACAGGCGATATCATCCCGTTCGCTACTTGCCGCGTCTCATAACGACCTCGACGGTAAAGCCACCACGGAAGCCTCCTGACGGATCGGATATCATCCAGTCGTTCACCTCGTTGGGATGGGCTTTGCGGGTGTCTCCAAAATTCACATTTTTGACAAACTGCGGATCGTTGTTGACCTCTCCATAGAAATAACCGTCCTGAAACCGGACGTCCGTTAGCCACATATATTCGACGTTTCTACCTTCTTCGAATTTGACCTTCAGCGCGGCCGAGTGGCCGGGTGACAGGTTTTGAAGTTCCACGGCAAACTGGTCGAGCGTGCTTTGGGCTCTTGCGACGGCCTCCTTCATTTCGGGGTCATCCGATTCGACCATCCGTAATGTTCCATCTTCGACCGCGGAGTCGATCTCGCCCATTCCGAACAATGATGTCACTGAGCGGAAAATCCCGCCGAGAAACCCACCGGCCGGTCTTTTGATTTGTGCTTTGACACGATCGCGGGCCGGTTCGACAGGATCAAATCCTGCGTCGAGTGCTGCTTCATAACACTTCAATGCTTCGGGAAGATTGACCGGAACACCAAGTCCGAATTCGTAACAGTCTCCCAGTTCCGCCAGGGCGACGGGATTGCCGCCCCGGCTTGCTGCCGTCAGCAGAGCAATTGCGCGTTGAGGCTGTTTCGCTACTCCCCTCCCCTCTTTGCACGCGTCTCCTAGAAAGACCATTGCCATAACAGAGCCCTGATCGATCGCGCGTTGGATCAGCGCCTCTCCTTTGACAGGATCGCAGCCCACCACTTCACCGGTGAGAAACTGATGCCCTAGATAGACAAGGCCGCGATCGTTTTTCGCATCGGCCGCTTTGACCAGAAGCTTTATCCCTTCCTTTTCACGCCCCTTTGTCAGAACACCGTTTGCGAGCATCTGCCCGAGCTCTGCAAGTGCATCGATATTCCCGGCTTTCGCGGCATGCCTTAGATCTTTCAACAACGGATCTGCAGATGTACCGGATTCGGAAAATCTGACTTCCAGTTTCGTTTCCGGCAACTGAGTCGGATCAACGCAGAATTCCGGAAAGTCATTTGTACCGGGGTCATGATCGATCATGGCGAGGACAATCATGACTGCAGGCGCTTCTTCCTCCATGAAACTGAAAACGGCAACGCCGGCACCTCCATTCCATTGATTGATCGTTTCCAGACGGAGTCTCTCCAGATCTTCCCGCGCTGGAATTCCGGAAATGTCGTAGGTGGTTGTTACACGCAACGAGCAGCTCTGCTCGTCAAAGACAAATCGGACGCGGCCATTGTCCAATCCTAGACGCTGGACAAATTCCTGATCGATATAGTCAACGCAGAGTTCATCGCCGGAGTGAATTCCATGGAGCCTGCGCAGACAATTCGTGTCACTTACTGCCGCGTTTTGACGCGGATCACCCGTCAGTACCCGCGCAGGAGCAGAGAACGTAATAGATGGCATTTGCGTATCTCCCGAATCGGCCGTGTTCTGAGGGCGAACCCCCGACTGGCTTGACCGGCAAACACGAGCCCTAGCTCTCGATGTTCATCGTAATCGCTTTGTCAGCGATATCTTTGCGGCACCATGCACCGGTCCAACGGATGCATTTTACAGCTTTATACGCGCTGAGTTTGGCAGAAGCGACAGACTCCCCCATGGCAGTCACGCCCAGCACCCGTCCGCCTGATGTTACGACTTTTTCACCGTCCAGTCGCGTTCCGGCATGAAATACCTTTACGTCGGGTACCTGAGCGGCTTCTTCGAGGCCGCGGATTTCATGACCTTTGCCGTAACTGCCGGGATAGCCCTCGCTGGCCATCACAACGCAGACGCTTGGACGCTCGTCCCATTCAAGAGAACCGATTTCACCCAGCCTTCGATCCACCGTGGCTTCTATCAGATCAATCAGGTCAGTCTTTAATCTCATCAGCAACGGCTGACACTCGGGATCTCCGAATCGCACGTTGTATTCAAGGACTTTCGGCCCCTGCGGAGTAAGCATGAGTCCGGCGTAGAGAATCCCGCGAAACGGATTGCGGGAACGTTTCATGTGGTGAACCGTTGGAACAAGAACATTCTCCTCAACCCAGTGGAGCATGTCCGGTCCGATCGACGGCGTCGGGCAATAGGCGCCCATGCCTCCGGTGTTCGGGCCTTCATCGTTATCGAGCGCACGTTTGTGATCCTGTGCCGGGGGCAGCGTAAGAATGGTCTTCCCGTCTGTGATGGCAAGAATACTGGCTTCTTCGCCCTGCATCCGCTCTTCAATGATCAGACGATCGCCGGCCGAGCCGAATCGTTTTTCGCGTGCGACAATATCGATCGCTTCGATTACTTCGTCGCGAGTGCTGCAGACGATTGCGCCTTTGCCGGCCGCAAGCCCGTCTGCCTTTACGACCAGTGGCACGTCGTCCGGAGTTTCAGAAAACCGTTCATTGACGAAACGCTCGGCGCTGGAAGCATCATGGAACTCATGAAAATCTGCTGTCGGCACATCCGCAGCGCGAAGCATGTTCTTACAAAACACCTTGCTGGCCTCGAGTCTTGCTGCGCCTCGATCGGGGCCGAAAGCACGCAGTCCTTCCTCATCGAATGCATCAACGAGACCATCGCATAAAGGAGCTTCCGGACCGACAACTGTAAGATCAACCTGGTTTTGTTTCGCGAATTCAATCAGCCCGGCGATATCATTTGCCTGGATATCAACATTCTCCGCATCGATCGCAGTTCCTGCATTTCCCGGGGCAACGTAGACGGTATCAACGCGGGAGCTCTGAGCGATCTTCCACGCCATAGCGTGCTCCCGACCGCCGGTCCCGACAACAAGAACTTTCATGGTCAACCTGCATGATTCATAAGAAAAGCGGATTCTAGAGCAGAATTGTCAATGTGGGCAGACCTGAAAAAGTGATCTGACGCCCTGCCATCCTTTTTTTCCACGAGCGTGTTTACGGGACAGAATACGACTGTAGGAGGGCTTCATCAGTTTTTTTTCCGGCACTAATTCCACTCTCTTTCGGGCTTTATTCAAATCAGGGAAATCCTCGCTTCCGGTTCGCGACTTTGTACGTGTTGCACGTCATTTGTTGTTGTTAAGATATTGTGCTGACAAGTCAGTGACTCGATTCAAACGAGACTAAATAGATGAAATTCAGTATCGCAAAGATTCCTGCAGCGATCACCTTGTGCACCGCTTACGCACTGGGTTGCCTTGCGGCAGTAGGAGTCGGGCCGGAAGACAAACCGGCTTATGTTCCGCTGTTTGCGGACGAATCAGCTACGCCCGTTCAGGAAGAAGAAGCAGCAGAGACGCAGGAAGAAACTGAAGATGCGGCGACCGAAGAATGGGGCCACCTCACCGGCAAGTTTGTTCTTACCGGTGACACACCTGAAATTCCGGATGAAGTCGTCGACAAAGATCAGGAAGCCTGCATCGTCGATGGTGTTGTTCCCAAAGACAACAATCTGATTGTGGGTGAGAACGGCGAACTCAGTGACGTGTTTGTGTTCATGTATTTCAAAGATGAAGACTCACCACGCCCTGAAGTTCACCCTTCGTACGATGCTGCAATGGAAGAGCCTGTTGTTCTCGACAATGTGCAATGTCGATTCGTACCACATGCGGCATTCGTGAGAGTCGGACAGAAAGTCATTCTGAAAAACAGTGACGATGTAGGTCACAATTGCCGGCTGACAGGATTTAACAACGAACACAACATCAACCTCGGGCCCGGCTCGTCGGTCGAGGTAATGCTTGAGTATCCGGAAAATTCTCCCGGCAATGTCAGCTGCGACATTCACAAGTGGATGGACAGCGTATTCTTCTGTCGTGAAGAACCTTACGTGGCAGTTTCAGCAGAGGATGGCACCTTTACGATTCAGAACATTCCCGAAGGCACCTGGGAGTTCCAGTTCTGGCACAAGAAAGCCGGCTATATGAGAAAGTTGAACGTCGAAGGTCACGATGTCGGACGACGTGGCAATATTGAAGTCACAATCACCAACGGCGAGACTCTTGATCTAGGCGAAATGACATTCGACGCCGATGACCTTCGCTGAACGGATCATCGTCCCCTGACAGATACCCGATTTGCGGAATTCTCAACCCGAAGTGAAGCGTGTTTCAACCGCTATGGCTTCGGGTTGTCATTTGCGCCTCGAAGCGCGGCTCGCAACCACTTCCAGATGCTGAAATACTCGCACGAATTCAAACGGCGGATGAGATCAGATGTCATCAGAAATCGACCTCACTGAATTCATCGACGGCGGAAACGGAATATCCACCGTGCGGACGAGCCGCGTGTTCGGCGGCGACAATTTTCGTGGCTGGAACGGCATCAAATACAAGGCCGGGTTGAGCGCAAAAAATACCGGTGCTGCCCGGCTGTCGATGAACGTTGCGACGGTTGCTCCGGGAGCCATTGCATACGCACATATCCATGACGGATTTGAGTTGATGCTCTACATCATGCAGGGCAAAGTCCGCCACATATACGGCGAAAACCTGGAACACACCATCGACAATGAAGCCGGCGACTTCATTTATATCGAGCCCGGTATTCCTCACGAAGTCTACAACCTCAGCGAACTTGAGCCCGTGGTTGCGGTTGTTGCAAGAAGCGATGCGAGCGAGTGGGAGAACATAATTCCCCATCCGAGTGAGGCTCGCACTCGAGATAACGTCCAAGAATAGGAACAGCCCACCGCGGCCGGCGAGCTGTCAGCTGGAATCAAACGTGAATCAACCTTTCAATCAAAACGTTCACTCTCTGCCGATCTCCAATCCGCGCATTATTGGAAGCCGCTTTTTTAGAGGCCGTAACAGGCAAAGGCTGACCGGCATATTTGCAGTCGCAGTACTTCTGTTTCCCCAGACCGGCTGCTATGAGCGAAATCTGGCGCCTCCCGTCGAGTATTCACAGGAGGAACTGGACAAGTTGAACGCTG